>CAYFVJ010000031.1:0-21402 GCA_964346555.1 uncultured Alteromonadaceae bacterium
GCCAGGGCCACCCAGACCGACAGGAAGCGCTCGAACAGGCCCATGCCTTCGGTGGTGCTCGGTGCCTGGGACACCTCGTTGTTACTCATACCTTCACTCCGGTTCCAATCAGTTTGTCGCCGCCTTTCGCAGGCGCTTCTACAGCTGGCATCGGGCCACACACATCGGGATGGCCAGAGCAGCAGTCATCCACGAGAAAGCGGATGATTTCCTGCACATGGCTCAGCCGGGCCCGGTAGATAATCGAGCGACTCCGGCGCCGGGACATCACCAGCCCTGCCTGCAGCAGTACGGACAAGTGCGCAGACAGGGTGTTATGCGGCACCTGAAGGCGCCTGGCAATCTCGCCTGCAGGCAGCCCGTCGGGCTCGTTCTGGACGAGCAAGCGGAATGCCTTCAGGCGGGTTTCCTGCGAGAGCGCGGCAAAGCTCTCATTCGCACTTATCGTGTCCATATATCCAAAAATACAGACAGATTGAATCTGCGTCAACAATGGGTCGCTGTTGTCCGGGGAACCCCTGCAGCTTGTTCAGGAAGTTGCCAAGTACGGCGCGGCGAATGTCAAACGCGCCTACGGCAACTGGACGACAACCCAGCTCACGTCCTGAAAACCCCTAGTGCACGAATACGCCATCAGCCCGATGCAGCCCCGGGTGCCGCCGGCCCGCTCAGGTCACCGCCCAGGCAGCGCGATACCGCCAATTCGTTCCCCGCCGCCACCTGCTGGTATTTGTCCCAGAAGGCGGCATCCACTTTTTTGCCGTACGTCGACGCGTTGTCGCTGCGGTAGCGCGCCACCTGGCTGGGGCCGCCGTTGTAGGCAGAATAGGCTGAGCGGGCCAGATTATCGAAACCCCCGGGCCGGCGGTGCTCGCCTTTGCGGATAGCGTATTTCACCAGGTAGTCGAGCAGCACCTCTGTTCCCGCCGCGCCGTTGTAGCCGATATCCCAGCGCAGCTGCTGCTGGTTGTAGAATCCACGCCAGACGCGCTCATTCACCTGCATCAGGCCGACGTCACCGGTGCCGGAGCGCAGCGGCACCAGCTTGCGGTCATCGCTGACAACGTAGTGTCGCCAGCAGCTTTCCTGCCACGCGGTGGTAAGCACCAGGCGACGAAACAGCTCGGCGTAGGCGGGGTCGAGCTCGCGACTGGCTATCGCCTTGCTTGCCGAATCCTGCAGAAGAACCGCTACCTGGGGCAGATACTCGGCCAGATCCTCTCGCTGCGGCGCCCAGCTATTGAGACGGCCCAGATCGGCTGCCACGGTCTTGGGGAAGAGGGAAAAATCCAGACGCCGGGCAGACGGCACGGGCGTGGCGTCAAGACTTTCCTCAAACAGGCGTCGCAATTGTGGGTCTACTTCCGTGGAATACTGCAGCAGCTTTTCCCCTGCGCCGTCATTGATCATGCGTGCCAGCCGGCGCAGACCGTCGGCGGAAATATCCAGGCCGACCCTGGGCCCGAGCTGATCCAGTGCCTTGAGCGCGTCGGCTGCTGCGACGACGCTGAATAGCAGCATGTGCTCCTGCCCGGGCTGCTCCAGGCCGATACGCCGGATCAGCGGCGCCAGCGACTGCCAGCTTCGCAAAAACCAGTCCCGCACCACATCGCCCTCGGCGTCCGGCGTTTCCACCAGTGCGTCCCGCAGCCGGTAGCGGCTCTCTATCAAGACATCCAGCAGGCCATCGCGCAGTGCCTGCAGCCGGGTCTCGGCGGCGTAGTGCTTCACCGCCAATACCAGCAGGGAATCCATAAGCTGCCAGCGCTCTTCCCAGCGAGCCAGCTCGTCCCCGGTAAGCGCGCTCTCGGGCTTCAGCGGCTCGGCCAGCGGCTCCACGGCAAATACGATATTCGCGTCCAGCGTCTTATCGCCAACGCGCAGGTCCCTCAGCTGCAGGGTGTCCAGCAGCGCCTCGATCTGCTGTCGCGAATATCGCGGCAGCACCTCCGGCAGCAGTGCAGCGAGCGACTGCAGCTGCGGAGCGAGGTCGATCACGAATCGACCGAACAGGGCGCGCACGCTGCGGTCGGCGATCTGCTGCAGTGGGTCATTGCTTACCGGCTGGCCCGCCTGGTCCAGCAACCACACACGGTCTGGCGCAAATCCCAATGCCGTGCCACCGTTGCGCGTTTCCGGCACGCCGCTCACTGCGATACGTCCCTGCCAGCTGAGCATGGTCGCGCAGGCGCCGGAGCCACCTAGACCGAGCCGCGCGCGCACGGCAGCCCGCACCTCCAGCTGCGCGTCCCGGGGTGACAGCGCCGGTTCGCTGAGGACAATCTCGCTGCAGCCGGTAGGATCATTGAGCAGTTCCCGACTCTGGCCAGGGGCGGGAAACAGTTGCGCAATGAGGAGTTGCTGCAATACCGGGTAATCGAGACGCAGAGGGACCGCGACATCCGTGGTCGTTGCGCGCGCGTCATCCACACCCGGCGTGGACGCCACATCAGCCGCCATCGCGCCAACGGCCTGCCAGAATATCGCTACCAGAAAACCGTGCAACCAGCGAGCAGGCCTCTTCGCGTGCGGTTTTACAGGACGCACGACTGTCGGCGAGGCACTGTGCTGAGGGTAGGTATAACACGGCGGCATGATCTGGGGCTTCCGGTCAGCATGAAGTGGCATTCTACCGGCGCCGACCGGCTGTCGTCGCGTTACCCGCCCAGACGACCCGCCTCGACCAGCTCCACCACCCAGTACCGCACACGCTCGCGCCCCACCAGCGGTTCGATCGCTGCAAGAATTCCCGCCCGCTGCGCCCGCTCATGTAATATCTCGAAGCGGCTGAAGCGCCGCGCGCCATCGACCTGCTCGGCCACATCGAAATCGCTGTGGTCGCGGCTGAAGCCGGCGGTCTCTGCCGACGTGAAACCGGAGATATCGTCCAGACCCATCAGTGCATCCACCACATCCCCGTGCAGGCGCCAGGGCACCAGGACCACCATCAGCTGTAGATCATCCATGCTGGCGACGCCCCCAGAACAGGTAGAACACGGGTAAGAGAAAGAGGGTGGTCACCGTTGATGTCAGCAGTCCGCCAACCACCACGATCGCCAGGGGGCGCTGCACTTCCGCGCCGGGCCCGGTGGCGAACACCAGCGGCAGCAGTCCGAAGATCGCCGTGGTCGCCGTCATCAGCACCGGCCGCAGGCGCTGGGTGGCACCGCTGACGATGCGCTCTGCAAGGGGCGTCCGACTGTGCGATTGCTGCTGGAAATAGCTCACCATCATCACGCCATTGAGCACCGCGATCCCGAGCAGGGCAATCAGGCCCACGGAGGCGGGCACCGACAGGTACTCGCCACTGATAAACAGCGCGATCACACCACCCATAAGAGCGAAGGGCGTGTTGCCGAGAATGAGTCCCGCCAGTGCCAGCGAACGGAAGGTCGCAAACAGGATGATCATGATCAGCACGAGCGCCACCGGCACGACCAGGAGTAGATTGCGCGTGGCCCGCTGCTGGTTTTCGAACTCGCCGCCGTACTCCAGACGGTAACCCGAGGGCAGCGGAACATCCCGGGCCAGCGTCTCGCGCAGTTGCTCGACCAGGCCAACCACGTCGCGCTCTTCCACGTTCAGCGTGACAATGCCGAAACGGCTGCCGCGCTCGCGCTCGATGACCGATGGTCCCTCTGCGTAGCTGATATCGGCGATAGCCGCCAGCGTGGCCATCTCGCCATCGGGCAGCGC
This sequence comes from uncultured Alteromonadaceae bacterium, assembly GCA_964346555.1. Lineage (GTDB taxonomy): Bacteria > Pseudomonadota > Gammaproteobacteria > Pseudomonadales > Halieaceae > Chromatocurvus. Next base: position 3,697 of record CAYFVJ010000031.1, read on the forward strand.
CACGGCCCGCTGTTCGAGCTCTGCCACCGTTGCCGGCGCCGCGACCGTTTCCGAGCCCGATGCCAGGGTCAGGGGAATGCGCTGGCGCCCCTCGCGAACTTCGGAAATGGCCGTGCCCTCTATCTGCGTCTTCAGGTAATCTGCAAGCGCCATGGCGCTCATGCCATGGGCGGCCGCGAGCTCTGGCTGCACGCGCACGTTGAGGAACTTGCCACCCTCGGTCACCGAGGCCTGCACGTCGACCGCTCCCGGCACGCTGCGGGTCGCCTGCGCGATCCGCGGCATCAGGTCTGCCACCTGTGCGAGATCCGCGCCGAACAGCTTGACGGTAATGTCGCCGCTGCTGCCGGTGAGCATTTCCGAGGCGCGCATCTGTATCGGCTGGGTGAAGTTGATATTGATGCCGGGGAAGCGTGCCACCACCTCGCGTATCGCGTTCTCCAGTTCATCCTTGCTGCCCATGCGCCAGGTGTCGGGTGGGGCCAGCTCCATGAAGATATCTGTCTCGTTCAGGCTCATCGGGTCAAGGCCCAGTTCGTCCGAGCCGGTGCGCGAGACAATCTGCCGGATTTCCGGGACCTCCGCCAGCAGTGCGGTCTCGATCTGCTTGTTTAGTTCCACGGACGCCTCGAGTGAGATACTCGGCGACTTCTCCAGCTGCACGATTACGTCACCTTCATCCAGGACCGGCATAAAGGTCTTGCCGATCAATGCCAGCAGCAGCGCGCTCAGCGCCAGCAGACCGGCAATGGCCAGCAACAGCCAGCGCGAGCGCACCAGCACGCCGGTGAGCACCCCAGCGTACCAACTCTGCATACGCTGCATGAATCGGGGCATTGCAATGGCGCTCCCGCCCAGCAGCAGAGATGCCATCACGGGAATCACGGTCAGCGCTATGAGCAGTGCCGCGACCATGGCATAGACAATGGTCAGGGCCACCGGCGTGAACATCTTGCCTTCAAGACCGCTCAGGGTCAGCAGGGGTGAGAACACGATAATCACAATCAATGTCCCGGAGAGGACCGGCAGCGCAACCTCGCGCACAGCCCTGTAGATAAGGTGCAGGCGCGGCAGTCCGCGGTCGTGCGCAAGGCGCGTCACGGTGTTCTCCACCACGACTACCGAGGCGTCCACCAGCATGCCGATCGCAATCACCAGACCGCCCAGGCTCATCAGGTTCGCCGTTAGCTGAGTCGCGGTCATGAGCAGGAAGGTGGCCAGCGCCGCCAGCGGCAGCGACAGAGACACCACCAGCGCCGCCCGCAGGTTGCCGAGAAATACCGCCAGCACCGCCACGACCAGGACGATTGCCTGGATCAACGCGTTGGACATGGTACCGATGGCCGTGCTGATGAGACGCGCCCGGTCGTAGAACACGTTGATGTCTGTTCCGGGAGGCAGCGTGTTTTCCAGCCCGGCCAGGCGTTCCTTGACCTTTGCAACCACGGCGCCCGTGTTGCTGTCCCGCAACGAGATCACCAGGCCCTGCACGGCCTCCTCGCCGTCCCGTGTCACTGCGCCGTAGCGGGCCAGGTGACCAATCTCGACATCGGCGACATCGCGCAAGCGGTACACGCCTTCCTGCCCAGCTTTGACAACAACATCGCCCAGGGCCTTCAGCGATGCGATACGCCCTTCCACGCGGACCACGAGCACATCATTACCGAGCAGGATGCGACCCGTCCCGGCATTCATGTTCTGCCCGACAATCGCGCTTTTGATATCGTCCATGCCGAGGCCCAGCGCCGACAGTTCAGCGGTCCGCGGCGTCACCTGGAAGGTCCTGGCGTAACCGCCGAGAACGTTCACGTCGGCGACACCGTCCACGGTGCGCAGGGCCGGCCGGATCTCCCACTGCAGCAGGCGGCGCTTCTCCATCAGGGACAGCTCGCCATTCTCCACCGTAAACATGAACATCTCGCTGAGCGGTGTGCTCATCGGCGCGAGTCCACCCTCCACCGTAAAGGGCAGGTTGTCCAGGAGTCCGCCAAGGCGCTCGTTCACCTGTTGCCGGGCCCAGTAGATGTCAGTGCCCTCGATGAAATCAAGCGTGATGGAAGTGATCGCATACTTCGTGGTGGAGCGCAGCATGGCCTGGCGCGGGATACCCAGCAGCTCGGTCTCTACCGGGTAGGTCACGCGCTGCTCGATTTCCTCGGCGGTCATCCCGGGCACCTTGAGAATGACCTTGACCTGGGTCGGTGAGATGTCCGGGTAGGCGTCCACCGGCAACAGCAGCCAGGCGCGCACGCCCAGGCCCACCACAAGTGCCGCGAGTACGCACACGAACAGGCGCTGCGTCAGGGAAAAACGGACCAGTTGATTCAGCACCCTATTCGGCGCCCAGACCGAGGAGCATACCCTGCACGGCACTCACCGATGTCACCAGCACCTCGCTGTCACCGAGGTCGCTGTCGGCACTGATCGCGTAGTCGTCATCATCGGGCATCAGCAGGGAAACGTTGACGGACTCCAGCATCTCATCGCGCCGAACGAGAACCTGCGCCTCGCCATCCCGCGTGAAGACCGCCGACCGCGGCACGGCATACGCCGCCTGCCGGTACAGTGGGCGGGCACTGACCGTCGCATTCAGAGTCACATCGCAGTCTGCGGGTACCGGCTCGCTCCAGGCGGTGAGGAAGAAGCCCTCGGCCACGCGATCGACCGCGGCCACCTCCAGCCGGCAATCCGGCAGTGCCAGCGCCGCAAGATCATCCGCCGACGCCGCAGGCACGCGCGCACGCAGTTGCAGGGCATCCGCTGCCAGGAAACCGGCGACTTCCGAGCCGGCCATCAGGCGCTCCCGGTTGTCGCGATACCGGATGCGGCCGTCGACAGGCGCGTGCAGCGTGATAGCGTCGTCCTCGTCAGGCGACGCCTGCACCAGTTCCTGAAAGTGCCGCATGTGCTCGTATTCCAGCTCCAGCGCCAGGTAGCGGTCGACAATGGCAACCCACTGCTCCTCGCGCAGCGCCTGTTGTCGATAGGGCTCGAGACTGTCCTCGTAGCGGTCTTTTGCCGCCTCGTAGCGGGTCTGCAGCGTCGAGTATTCCAGGATGAGGTGATGTATTTCCGGGCCTTCGAGATCTACGAAAGGCTGGCCGGCGCTGACCACCTCGCCATTGTTCACCCGATAGGTGGCACGCCGTACATCCCTGGGGATTTCGATACGGTACATGGCGCCACTGCGGTGGGTGACTCGGGCCTGAACCGCCGGCCGAGGCACCTCGTCCAGCTGCTGAACCGGCGAGAACGACAGCTGCAGATCCCCGAGATCGGCAATCGGCACGCTTTCAGGTTCAGCGCCGCGCAGCGACCACGACAGGACCAGCCCCGCACAGAGCAACAGCCTCTTGTATCGTTTCATAAAGATTGTCCCGCAGTCTGCCGCTGCCGCGCGGCGTTTCTTTGTCGTTGTGGCTCGATCAGCGCCAGCTCGCTGCGCCGGTCCAGTACATCTATGAGACGACGCAGAACGAGTTCCGCCTCGACTTCGTTACTCATGCCCAGGGCAAGCAACTGCGCCTCAATCTGCTCCCCGAGCTGCGCCGATTTGCGCAGCAGTGACTGCCGCGTACGCAGCCGCTCTGCATCGCTTTGCAAAGCCTGCCATTCACGCCTGATCTCCAGCCTGACCTCGTCGCGCTGGCGAACAAAGTCACGGTCTGCCGCCGCCTTCTGGCTTTCAGCACCCCGATTCTTTATCTCGATCAGTCCCAGGGGCACATCCACCGCCAGCCCGACCTGACGCTCGTCCTCGCCCGGGCCGGCAAAATCCCGCGCCACCAGCGACAGATTCCAATTGGCCGCCTGCGGATCCGCTAGACCGGCAATTGCACGGCTCTGTTTCTGTCCCAGGGCAAGCAGCAAAAGCCGTGGGTGCGCCGCGTATCCGGGGCGCTCGGGGACCGGCGCCGTCTCTGCGATATCAGAGGGCACCGCAGGCAAACCCGTAACCGCCCGAAAACGCAATGCTGCCTCTCGCTGCGCTGCCTCACGGTCGGTCAATAAAAGCTCGGCGTCCAGCCGCTCCTGTCGCACGAGCAGCAACCCGTATTCTGGCAGCGAGCCCGCCTGAGCCTGTAACTCTGCGCGCGATTCCAGTTCCGAAAGCAGCTGCATCCGCTGCCGGGCCTGAGCGATCTGCACAGTGGCCAGACGATGCGCCCACACGGTCTCGCGGATCAGCCCGGAGAAGTACCACGCCCGGTATTCACGGTTTGCCTGCGCCAGCCGAGACTCGAGGCCGGACAACGACTCGTCGAGCTGCCGCCGCAGGCCGGATTTGACAGGCAGACTCAACGACAGCTCTGTCTCGTCGGTACCGCGATCGAGGTCACTCTGCACATGCAGCGCGGACAGGACAGGCAGGCCTCCCAGCATGCCCGTACCCGCCGTGGCGTCGGTCGGCTCATACTCCCCGTCGCCGTGATGAGCGAGGGTGGCGGTCAGAACCTCGGCGAGGCTCATGTCACTGGCCTGCTGCGCCAGGCTTGCAGTGCCCGCGAGCAGGCTTGCAGCACACACCAGGGCTTTCACCTGTTTATCGAACATGTTTCACCAGGGCTCGCAAAATTGAGTTAGTCTAACTGCATCGATTGACGATGCATCGCGCAAATGTACCATCAGCATGGACCTGGTACATTTGCCCGGTGCGCCCAACCGACTCTTTCTGGTGGACTTTCTGATGGTGGACGCCGCGCAGCTCGCGCACGACACGGCAGCATCTACGGAGTAGCTTTTGCCGATGTGAATCCGTACCCTCTATTCTCACCCGCACCGGATACCGCTCTTAAACGATGACTTATTGCCTCGCAATGGCACTGGATGAAGGTCTGGTGTTCTGCTCCGACTCGCGGACCAATGCCGGCCCGGACCGCGTCGGCACCTACAGCAAGATGCATCGGTTCTGCGTGCCGCACGACCGCTCGCTGGTGATACTCACGGCCGGCAACCTGGCCACCAGCCAGGCCGTGATTGCGCAGCTGCAGCGGGACATCGAGGAAGACCGGGAATTCAACATATTCAAGGCGCGCTATGTCAGCGATATCGCCGACTACCTCGGCGAGCTGAGCCTCGCTGAACAGGCGAAATTCGCCAAAAAGGGTGGCCCCGAGGCCGGCTTCTCACCCAGCGCGAGCTTTATCCTGGGGGGCCAGATCAGGGGTCAGCAACCCGAACTCTACATGGTCTATCCCGAGGGGAATCATATCACCGCCTCTGACCTGTATCCCTATCTGCAGATCGGTGAGACCAAGTACGGCAAGCCCATACTCGACCGCATCATCCGCCCGCACACGCCGGTGGAAACCGCCATGCGCTGTGCACTGGTGTCGATCGACTCCACCATGCGCTCGAACGCCACTGTCGGGCCACCCATGGAATGCCTGTTCTATGAGAAGGACAGCCTGCAGCCCCACAGCCGCTATATCCTGCTGGAGGAGAACCACCCCTATCTGGCCCAGCTGCGCCAGAGCTGGGACGATAATATCCGCCTGGCCTTCGACAACCTGCCGCCGCTCAGCGACGTGTTTGCAGCAGGCGAATGATGCGATCGACGAATTCCAGCTTGCCCGCAACGTGCCGGTTGATGGAGAAAGGGTAGGCGTCGCCAAGCCCCATACTGCGGTTGAGCTCGTTCAGCGTGGTACTGATCTCCATCCACACTGAGATGCGTTCACCCATTTCCATGGCCGCCGGCGAATGCTCGATCAGGCCCTGGGTCGCGGCAGTCTCCAGCGCATCGTAGATATGCAGGTAGTGCCCCCAGCACTCGGCCCAGTCTTCCGTGGGATGCACACTGGCGTAGGCGCTGATGTAGTGGTCGCGCCAGTTGGACACCGGTCCATTGCGGTAGTGATACTGCAGCGCCCCGGCATAATCGCGGCTGTCGTCGCCAAAGGTGCGTCCGAAGGCCTCGCGGGTCACCGCATCCGGCTCCAGGCGGCTCCAGAAATAATGGCCGGATTCGTGCCGCAGGTGACCGAGCACGGTGCGGTAACTCTCGTTCATCTGGTGGCGCACCTGGGTGCGGGCGACATCGTCGGCCTCCAGCGTATTGATCGTGATCACACCGCCGAGGTAGCCGGTGGTAGCGAAACTCTCGGCGAACATGTCGCGACTGCGCCCGTCCTCGATAAAATCGAACAGCAGACCATAGCGGGGGTCATCCCGGCCGTTGACCAGCGGCACCTCGAGCTGCATCAGTGTGAAAAAGAGGCGCTTCTTGCCCTCTTCGAGCACGCGCCAGCGGCTCTCGTTGTCCGGCAGCGACTGATTGGGCACAGTGCGGTTGAACTGACAGCCAAAGCAAAGGGGATGTGACGCGGCTGCGGGGCACAGCCAGTTGCAGACATTGTAGCTCTCGCCGTTCCCGCACAGGCGGAATGCTTCTCCGTCCGCGGCGCGGTACAGGCCGTCCTCGCCGCGGGTGATCGTGCGGATGTTGCGCGTGACCGGATCAAAGCCCAGGCGCGCGCCGCAGGCCACGCAGTGGTCGCTGTCAAAGAAGACCTGGCTGCCGCAGTCGCAGTGGAAGCGCTTCATAGTCTATCGAACCGGAACCAGGTGTCGCTGATCGCGGCGTGCACCTGGCTCAGCACTACCTGCAGGCTGTCGATGCAGAGGTGCAGGTCATCCCGGTTGTATTTCGCCGACTCGAAATGCCGCAGCTTGCGCAGCGCGCGATCGACTGTTTTCACGGCATGGGTGTTGTTCGTCAGGGAACCTAAGTCCTCGCGAATGCCGCGCAGACAGAACAGCAGCGAGCGTGGGAACGCCGCTTCGAGAAAGACGAAATCCACCGCCGCATTCTTCTCCACCAGGGGGCCCGTCATGCGTCGGTAGGCGCCCAGCGCCGACAGGGATTTCAGCAGCGTACCCCACAGCAGGTGATCGATAGCCGGGTGTGCGCCTGCATGATCGAGCATGCCGGCGGCGCCGACATCGATGATGCGCGTGGTCATGTCGGCGCGTTCCAGCAGCTGCCCGATCCTGACGAAGCGGTAGGTATGATCGCGGCACAGGGTACTGTTGAGGACACTGTTGATGACCTGGCTGCGACTGACGATCTCCTGCAGGAACTGTTGCCGGTTGCGCCGTCCGACCGACTTGTCGGCGTATTCCCGGGCATACAGGTACAACTCATTAACCAGCTCCCAGACCTCTTCCGGCAGGACATCCCGGGTAGTGCGCACATTCTCCCGCGCCGCGTGCACCGCAAACGGAATACTGCAGGCGGCGCCGGACTCGGCGACCAGCAGCTTGACCACGTTCTGCTCGTTGGGCACGCGGAAATATTCGCCGAAGATGGGATTCGCGGCCAGAATGCGCACGAGGATATCCCAGCCGGGCTGCGAGTCCCGAGGGATATCCATCACCATGTGATGGTAGGCATCCACCAGACGCGCCGCGTTCTCGGCCCGTTCAAGATAGCGAGCCATCCAGTACACGCGCTCTGCCACCCGCGACAGCATGGTCACGATCTGCCCTCCACGATCCAGGTATCCTTGCTGCCGCCGCCCTGAGAGGAATTCACCACCAGCGATCCCTCCACCATGGCGACACGGGTCAGCCCGCCCGCGGTCACGTAAGTGTCGCGACCCTGCAGTATGAACGGCCGCAGATCGAGATGTCGCGGCTGCACGCTGTTGTCGATGAAGGTCGGCGCAGTGGATAGCTTCAGCGTCGGCTGGGCGATGTAGTTACGCGGGTTTTCCTCGATGAGCTTCGCGAAACGTCGCCGGGTGGCCTCGTCACTGTGCGGTCCCACCATAATGCCGTAGCCGCCGGACTCGTTGGCCGGCTTGACCACCAGCTGGTCCAGGTGCGCAAGCACATAGTCGCGATCCTTCTCGTCCATGCACAGGTAGGTGGGCACCGAGCGCAGCAGGGGCTCTTCACTCAGGTAGTAGCGGATCATCGCCGGCACGAAGGCATACACCACCTTGTCGTCGGCGACGCCGGCCCCCGGGGCGTTGGCAATAGCCACCTTGCCCGCGCGCCAGGCGCGCATCAGACCGGGTACACCGAGCGCGGAATCCTCGCGAAACACCTCCGGATCCAGGAACTCCTCGTTAATACGACGGTAAATAACGTCGACCCGAATCGGGCCATCCACAGTGCGCATGTGCACGCAGTCATTGTCGTCGACCAGCAGATCGGCACCCTCCACCAGCTCGGCGCCCATGCCCTGGGCGAGAAAGGCGTGCTCGAAATACGCTGCGTTGTATATGCCGGGCGTGAGCACCACGACGCAGGGACGCTTGCGTTCCCGCGGCGACAGGGAGGCAAGGGTGGCGTAGAGTCGCGAGGGATAGTCATCCACGGGGAGGATGCTGTAATTTTCGAACAGCTCCGGCAGCACACGCTTGGTAATCTCGCGGTTTTCCAGCATGTAGGAAACGCCCGAGGGCACCCGCAGGTTGTCCTCAAGCACGTACAGCTCGCCGTTGGCATTGCGGATAAGGTCGCTGCCGCAGATGTGTGCCCAGACACCAAAACGCGGTGAGGCGCCGGCACAGGCGGGCTTGTAGTTTGCAGAGTCGAGCACGATGTCCGCCGGCACCTTGCCGTCGGCAAGGATTTTCTGGCGATTGTAGATGTCGTCGATGAAACAGTTCAGCGCCCGGCTGCGCTGGGCGAGCCCGCGACTCACCCCGCGCCACTCGCGTGCCGTGATGATGCGCGGGATGATGTCAAACGGCCAGGCGCGATCGATATTGCCGCCCTCGCTGTAGACGGTAAACGAGATACCCATCTCGCGGATAGCGACCTCCGCCGCTGTGCGCCGGGCAGCCAGCTCACCGGCAGGCAGTTTCCCGAGCAGGTTGACCGCCTGACGCGCCGCCACTCGCGGCCTGCCCTTCGGCGTGAACAGTTCGTCGTAGAACGATGCGGCGTTGTAGTCGCCCCAGCCCTGGTCCATACAGTATCCTCGATCGAGTGCAGGTAGATTCCCTGCGTCTATGCGCAATATAACCAATCAAGCCATAAACCACACGACGGGTCATTGGCGACGCTGGTAAGATTTCCATGATTGAAACTGGAGGCTGACTGATGGACCTGGCAAATATCGTATTCTGGCTGCTGTTGCTCGCTCTGGTGATCTACGTCATCAGTATCTACAACCGCCTGGTGACCCTGCGCAACCGCTTTCAGAATGCCTTTGCGCAGATTGAGGTACAGCTCAAGCGGCGCTATGACCTGATTCCGAATCTGGTGGAAACTGCCCGTGGCTACATGCAGCACGAGCGCGAGACCCTGGATGCGGTAACCCGCGCGCGCAACGACGCGGCGACTATCCTGAAAGCGATCGGCGATGGTGGCGATGCACCGTCGCTGGGGAAACTGGCGGGGGCCGAGAATGCTCTGCAGGGTGCGCTGGGCAAGCTGAATGTGACGATGGAAGCCTACCCCGATCTCAAGGCCAGCGAAAATATGCAGCAGCTATCCGAGGAACTCACCTCCACCGAGAACCGGGTCGCTTTTGCCCGCCAGGGTTTCAACGATGCCGTCATGGCCTACAACACCTATCGCCAGAGTTTCCCCCCGGTTCTGGTCGCCGGCACCTTCGGCCACCCGACGGACGCCGAGCTGCTGGAATTCGATGACAGCGCCCAGATCCAGGTCGCGCCCCGGGTCGCCTTTTGAGCGCCTGTCCCGACTGAATCGGGTAGCGACACGATAGCGCATGGATTTTTTCGCGCGTCAGGATCTGGCTCGGCGCAACACGCGCCTGCTGGTCATTCTGTTCAGTCTCGCCGTCGCCGCGTTGATAGTACTGACCAATATCCTCGTCGCGGGCTTCCTTTGGGTCAACGCAGACGGCCGGGGCGGCCTGCCTGGCATGATCGATCAGCTGAGCTGGGAACGCTTCGCCTGGATCAGCCTGCTGGTCGCCAGCAGCGTCGGCCTGGTATCGCTGGTGACCTGGATCAGCCTCGCTTCCGGCGGCAAGCACATCGCGGAAAACCTCGGCGGATCGCGCATTCTGCCGCAGACAGACGATGCGGACGAGCGCCGCTGCCTGAATATCGTCGAGGAGATCGCGCTGGCCGCCGGCATGCCCGCACCCGATCTGTACGTGCTGCACCAGGAGCGCGGCATCAATGCCTTTGCCGCCGGCGTGGGACCCGCCGATGCCGTGGTTGCCGTCACCGCGGGCACTCTGCATCACCTCAACCGCGACGAGCTGCAGGGTGTCGTGGCGCACGAGTTCAGCCACATCCTCAACGGCGATATGCGCCTGAACATCCGACTCTCGGCGCTACTGAAGGGCATCACCTTTCTCGGTGATGTCGGCTATTTCTTCCTGCGCAGCGGCGCCCACAGACAATTCCGCACCGGCGGCGGCCGCAGCCGCCAGCAGGCCAATACCCTGCCCCTGCTGGGTATCGGCCTGGTCGCGGTGGGCTGGCTCGGCGGCCTCGCCGCGGGGATGATCAAGTCGGCTATCAGTCGCCAGAAGGAATTCCTCGCCGACGCCAGCGCGGTGCAGTTCACCCGCAACCCCGAGGGCATTGGCAATGCTCTCAAGGTCATCGGTGGCTATCTGCCGGGCACCCTCGTGCACGCCGCCCGCGCACCCGAGATGTCGCACATGTTCTTTGGCGAGGTCACTCACGGCCTGTTCCAGCCCTTCTCGACCCACCCCCCTCTGTCCGCGCGTATTCGACGGCTCGATCCAGCCTGGGACGGCGAGTACATCGAGCGCTCCGTGCGCCACTACGCCAATTCTCCCCTGAAGCGCGACAGCATCGCGCAAACGGATGATCCCCAGCTCGTGCTGGGCGCGGCGATGGCCGCCGGCGTCCTGGGCGCCAGCAGCGCCGGTACGCAGGCTGATGCAGCCGATCCTCCACCGGGCCCGGCGCGGGATCATGCCGCCGAGAACAGTCCGGCGGATGCTGTTCCGGCCGCCCTCACGCGCCATGCCCACGAGCCCCTGGGTGCCTGCGCCATTGCCGTGGGTTTTCTGCTCGCCGGAAACGCCGATACGCGGCGACAGCAGCTGGACCTGGTTGAGTCACACGGCGTTCCCGGTCTCGCGACACTGGCCAACACGCTCGGCCCGGCCATCGCCGAGCTGCCCGCGGGGGCGCGACTGCCGCTAGTGAACAGCTGTCTGCCCGCCCTGCGCGCGATGTCGCCACCGCAATACCGCGACTTCAAACAGACGCTGCTGCAGCTGATCCAGGCGGACGGGCGCACCAGCCTGTTCGAATGGTGCCTGTACCAGCTGATCAGGCATTACCTGGACCCGGAATTTCTACAGGTGACCGCGTCGAAACCGCGTTTTCGACGAATGTCCCAGGTTGAACGACAGCTGCAGCGCGTGCTGTCCATGCTCGCCCACGCCGGCAGTGGCACGGCGGAGCAGGCCTTTCAGCGGGCGAAAGAGAGCCTCGACCTGCCATCCCTGCAACTTCTGCCGATCGCCGACTGCTCACTGGCGGAATTCAGCCGCAGTGTGCACGAACTCGCCGACTGCTATCCCCTGCTCAAGCCGCGCTTGCTCAAGGCCATGCAGCAGGCCGCCGGCGCTGACGCCGAGGTATGCGCTGTAGAGAGGGAGCTCATTGCCGCGATCGCCGCTGTGATCGACTGCCCATTGCCACCCTCATTGCACATAGACGACTCACACTGAGGTCTTCGGTCTTATCAGGGCAAAGACCGACTGTGCCTGTCAAAATCCACACACTTTGCTATCTTTAATCCGGCGTCCCGGTGCAGCGAACAGTCCGCCAAGGATGGCGGGCACACGGCCGGTGACGCAAGCACAGTCAAGAACACATACCGGACAAGGAGGTTACGGTGATGGAGTTATCAACTGCAGTATCACGCACGTCAATCGAGTTTCCCCAGGCAGCGCTGGACAAGCCACGGCATTTTGCTCTGTCGCGAACCACGGACCAGGTGCTGCACATACTGCTGCGCGGCGATCTATCGAGACTGCGCGCCGATTCGGTGGCGGAAACGCTGGGGATCAGCAGCACGACGTTGAGGCGACGGCTGCGCGCTGACCACACCAGCTATCAGTTTCTGCTCGACCGCGCGAGACAGTACCGCTGCGAGCGGCGCCTGCAGAAACGCTGGGCGCCCGGAAAATGCCTCGCGGATGAACTGGGCTACAACGAAGTCAACAGCTTCTACCGCGCGTTCCGGCGCTGGACGGGGCAAGGCTTCAACGACTACAAGCAGCAACACGTGGCCGCCTGCGCCGCGGCAGAGCGGGGTCCGGACTACGCGGCGCATTAGTACCGCGACACATAGCGGGCGGGAACTCAGTCGAAAGGGTGCCGCAGCACGATCGTCTCAATGCGATCGGGCCCGGTCGAGACGATGTCGATCGGGGCACCCACCAGTTCTTCCAGTCGCCTGATATAGCGGCGAGCGGCGGACGGCAATTCGTCCAGGGCGCATACCCCGACCGTACTGGCCTGCCAGCCCGGGACGCTTTCGTAGACGGGCACGATGTCGGCGAAGTCCGCCGCATCGACGGGATTGGCGATCGGATTGCCGTCCCGATCCGTGTAGGCGACGCAGATGCGAATCTCCTCCAGGCCATCGAGCACATCCATCTTGGTCAGGCACAGGCCGCTGATCGAGTTGATATTGACCGCACTGCGCAGTGCGACGGCATCAAACCAGCCACAGCGACGCGCCCGGCCGGTCGTGGCGCCGAATTCGTTGCCGCGCTCTGCCAGCTGCTCGCCCACGGCACCGAACAGCTCTGTCGGAAACGGCCCCGAGCCGACCCGGGTAGTGTAGGCCTTGGTAATACCCAGGACGTAGTCCAGATGCAGCGGGCCGAATCCCGTGCCGGTAGCGGTACCACCCGCAGTGGTATTGGAACTGGTCACATAGGGATAGGTGCCGTGATCGATATCCAGCAGCGAGCCCTGGGCACCCTCGAACATGATGCGCGCCCCGCGACTCCTGTAATCGTGCAGTATCGTAGTGATGTCCGCCAGCATCGGCAGAATCTCTTCACCCATGGCAAGCGCCGACTCGGCCGTGGCATCGATATCCTCGGGCGCAACGCCGTAGTAGTGCACGAGCTGAGCGTTGTGGTATTCCATGACCTCGGCCAGCCGGCTGCGAAAGCGCTGCGGGTAGCGCAGATCGCCGACGCGCAGCGCGCGGCGCGCGACTTTGTCCTCGTAGGCAGGGCCGATACCGCGCCCGGTGGTTCCGATCTTGGCATCACCACGGCGCACTTCACGCGCGGCGTCAAGGGCCACGTGGTAAGGCAGGATAAGGGGGCAGGCGGGGGAGATGCGCAGGCGTTCGCGCACGGGCACGCCCCCGGCCTCCAGGGTCGCGATTTCGGTGAGCAATGCCTGCGGCGAGAGCACGACGCCATTGCCGATCAGGCATTGCACATCCGCGCGCAGAATGCCCGAGGGGATAAGGTGGAGTACCGTCTTGTCACCGTCACAGACCAGCGTATGGCCGGCATTGTGCCCGCCCTGAAAGCGTACCACCGCATCTGCCTGGTCAGTCAGGAGATCGACGATCTTGCCCTTACCCTCATCGCCCCACTGGGTGCCGAGGACCACTACATTCCTGCTCATGCGATTGCGTCCGCTGATTCAGCGCCGATCCAGCGCCTGTACTGTCCATTCACCATCCCGGTGCGCCAGTTCGCGGCTGCAGCGAGGATCCTTTTCTCCCGCCAGGGAGCTTATAACGACTTCCCCCGCTTCACGCAGCCGGCACACCATTGCGGCGAGGGCCGGGTCAGAGGACACCGGCGCGTGGATGCCATTGGCCGGCTCTGTCGCCAAAGTCTGCAGCTGCACCAGTGTCTTCAGGTCAGTGGCAAACCCCGTGGCGGGTCGCGCCCGGCCATAGGCGCGCCCGACGTTGTCATAGCGCCCGCCGTTGGCGACTGCCTCACCGTGACCGGCGACGTAGGCCGCGAAGACGATCCCCGTGTGGTAGTGGTAGCCGCGCAGCTCTGCGAGATCGAAATAGATGTTGACGCCCGGATAGATTGCGGCGATCTGCCGGGAGGTCTCGCGCAGCGCGCGCAGGGCTTCACCGATACCCGGTGCCACCGGCGCCAACAGTGTCTCGGCCCGCGCCAGTACCTCCTCGCCACCGTGCATATCGATGAGCGCCAGCAGCGCCTCGGCGGCCTCGCTGGCAACGCCGGACAGCGCCTGCAGCAGGTCAGGCTGCGACTTGCGCTGCATTGCGTCAAAGACGGCGGATTCCATGGCGCTGTCAAGGGACAGGCTTTGCAGCAGACAGCCGCAGACGTCACCGTGACCCAGGTCAAGGGTGATATCCCGGGTTTCGACACCTGCAACGCCCAGCGTGGCGAGCATCAGATTCATCACTTCCAGATCCGCGGCAAGAGCCGACTCGCCAAAGATTTCCGCCCCGGCCTGCACCGGCGAACGCGAAGCCAGTGGCGACTCCTGTCGCGCGTGCAGTGTAGCCCCCGTGTAACACAGGCGACTGACCCCGTCGTCGGCCAGACTGTGGGCATCGATACGCGCGACCTGGGGGGTTATATCGGCACGGATACCCAGCGTACGACCACTGGGCTGATCGGGCATCTTGAAGGTCAGTGTGTCGAGATCGGCCCCGACCCCCTCCAACAGCGAATCCGTAAACTCTGCCAGCGGCGGGATGACCAGCTGGTATCCCCAGCTCCGATAGAGATCCAGAAGCCTGCGACGCAGCGACTCGAGCGCTGCGGCACGTTCGGGCAGCAACTCATCGATGCCATCGGGCAGCTGCCAACTATCTGTCGTCGCATCGTGACCCATGTGAGACATCAGTTAACCAGGTATAGCAGGAAGAGCCCGAACAGCATGCTGCCGAGCCCGAAGCGGCGTATCGTCGCGTCGTCAAGTTGCACCACCATGGCTACCGCGCCGCGCCAGCGCGCTGGACTGAGAAAGGGCAGCGCGCCCTCGAGAACAAATACCAGTGCGACGGCAACGGGAAACACCTGCCAGAAATCCATGAATACACCGCAAATACGCCATAAAAAAACCGCGGGAGCGAATACCTTCTACAAGGTCCCGCACCCACGGTTGTACTATCTTAACACAGCGATGCGGGCAGATGCCCGCGCCCGTAGCGCTATTCGGGCGCGCCGCCGGAATCTTTCAGGTAGCGGAAAAACTCGCTGTCAGGCTCGACCAGCATGATGTCACCCGCGCTCTGGAAAGACTCCTGATAGGCCCGCAGGCTGCGGGTAAAGGCATAAAATTCCGGATTCTGCCCAAACGCATCGGCATAGATGCGGGTCGCCTCCGCATCACCTTCACCGCGGATTTCCTGCGCATCCCGATAAGCATTGGCTGCAAGGACTGTCACCTCGCGGTCTGCCGCGGCGCGTATGCCTTCCGCCAGCTCCTCACCCTGGGCCCGAAGCTCGGCGGCTTCTTTCTCACGCTCGGCGTTCATGCGCTGAAACACGGACTCGGAAACCTCTTGCGGCAGGTCGATCTGCTTGACCCGCACATCGATCATCTCCACACCGAGTTCCGAGCGCGCCACTACATCGAGCTCGCGGTTGATGGCCTGCATGAGCTCATCGCGCTCGCCGGAGACAACCTCCTGGATATTGCGCGCCGCTACCTGGTTGCGCAGGCCATCGTTGATGCGCTGGGAGAGCAGGCCGGCAGCCCGCGCCTCCTCGCCGTTGGTCGCCGTGTAGTACTTTTCCGTGTCCAGGACGCGGTACTTGGCGTAGGAATCCACGATCAGGGCCTTTTGCTCCTGGGTAAAAAACCGTTCCGGGTTGGAGTCTACGGTCAGAACGCGTCCGTCGAACTTGCGCACATTGTTGACGAAGGGCATCTTGATGTGGAGTCCGGGCTCGAGATCCGGGGTGACCACCTCACCAAAGCGCAGCAGCACGCCACGCTCGGTCTCTTTGACGATGAATAATGCATTACTCGCGACAAACAGCACCAAGACAGCGAGCAGAGTAATGGTCAAATTGCGTCCAGACATATCAGCGTATCCCTCCGCGACGGTTCTGATCTGCGGCGTTGTCGCGACGCAGCTGTGCGGCCACCGCGTCGGTCAGCTCGCGAATGCGCGCAGCATCCGACGACGTGATCCGGCTCTGGCTGGCACTGCTGCCGGAGCGCTCGGCGAGCTTGTCCAGCGGCAGGTACATGATGTTGTTGCCGCCTTCGACATCGACCAGCACTTTGTTGGTGCGTCCCATTACATCCTGCACGGCATCGATGTACAGGCGCTCGCGCGTCACATCCGGTGACACATTGTAGGCGGTAAGCAGCTGGTTGAAGCGACTCGCCTCACCCGTCGCGTTTGCCACAACCTGCTCGCGATACGCACTCGCCTCTTCGATCTGCCGCTGAGCCCGGCCACGCGCTTCCGGAACTATTCTGTTGGCGTAGGATTGTGCCTCGCTTTTGACCCGTTCCTCATCCTCACGCGCCTTGATCACGTCGTCAAAGGCGCCCTGCACCTGAGTCGGTGGCTTCGACTCATCGACGTTCACTGTGCTGATGCGGATACCGGTCCCGTAATTGGTGGTATACCTCTGCAGGCGCTCCTGCATTTCACTGGCGACCCGCGCGCGCCCCTCGGTAAGAACCAGGTCCATGGTCATGCCGCCGACCACGTGTCGCAGCGCACTCTGAGCCGCATGCTCAAGGGAGACTTCGGGTTTGCGCACGGCGAGGACGAAACTCTCGACATCGTCGATCACGTACTGCACCGACGCCTGCACCTCGACGATATTCTCATCCTGCGTCAGCATGGTCTCGCGGAAATTCTTGGCACGAACCTTGGTCGTGTTGACTCTGATCACTTCATCGATGAGTGGCGCATTCCACTGCAACCCGGGCTGCGCCACACGGTTGAAATCGCCGAAGCGCAGAACCACGGCCCGCTCCTGCTGGTCGACCTGGTAGAACCCGAGGAGGCCCCACACAAGCAGAGCGCCGCCCAGGACCAGTGCAAGCAGGGTGCCGCTGATCTTGCCACCACCGCTGCCACCGCCAGAACCACCGCGTTTACCACCACCTCCGAACAGCCCGTTGAGACGCTGCTGGATTTTCTTTATGGCTTCGTCGAGGTCGGGTGGACCCTGATCACCGCCGCCCCAGGGGTCTTTTGGCTTGTTGCCGCCACCACCCGGTTCATTCCAGGCCATACGAATCTCCTGATATCAAAGGCACTAAAGTTTAGCAGAATTGCACGGTGCCGTATCCGATGGGTATCGTCAACGCGATAGCGGGCAACCGACTCGAGTCACTGTCGATGTTCCGCCGCGAGCAAGCGATCCCACTGTACCCGCGGCAAGCGCACGTGCAGATGCGCCACGCCATCGTCGCCAAATTTCTCCGAGGCGACCGCACCGAGCTGGTAGAGTGCCGCCCGCAGGCGTGACTGCTCCGGGGCGAGGTCGAGGTCCTCATCGATCATGTCGGTGGCGATGCGCTCGGCGATCGCCTGCTCGAGCAGATCGACTCCGTCACCTGAGGCCGCACTCAGCCACACCCTGACCGGCCTGCCCTCGTGGTCGCGATCCAGCCGCGGGGCCATCTCGAGACAGTCAATCTTGTTGTAGACCTCGATCTGCGGGACGCCGTCGGCGCCGATTTCGTCCAGGACTTCCTGTACGTGAAAGCGATGCTCATCGCGCTCGCTGCTGGCCGCGTCCACGACGTTGAGCAGGAGATCGGCGCTGCGCGTCTCTTCCAG
>CAYFVJ010000032.1:0-20970 GCA_964346555.1 uncultured Alteromonadaceae bacterium
GTCGATCGCTCCCTTCACCGTGGCCGCGGTGGCGCTCGGCTCTTGCCTGTGGCTGGAAGAGCTTGCCGATGGGGTTCTTGCACAGGACCAGGTCAGGCTGATACGTGCTATCTGTCGTGCCTTCGGGTGGCCGACGGAGCCCGTAACCGTTAACCAGTTTGCCTGGCCAATGCATCGCAACCCGCAGCTGGACCAGAGCGGGGAGGCTGCGCTCGCCGCGCTCTCGGCATTTGTGCACAGGCAGATGGAAAGCAGCCAGAGTCGCAGGATGATTCTCCTCGGGCAGCCTGTGCAGGACAGGCTGGAGAAGCAGGTGCTCGAGATGCCCGTGATGCTCACGCGGTCGACCCGCGACATGCTGAGTGAACCGCTCCTCAAACGCGAGGTCTGGCGCGATCTGCGCGCGCTCAGGTAACCCCATGGGTTCCAGTATGGCATGGAGCGTGCGTCCCGCGGAGCCCGGTGATGCCGAAGCTCTATCTGTACTCAACGCCGATGCGCTTGCCGCCGCCTTGCCACCGGGCTGGGTGCAGGTGCCGCCGCGCGACGCCGACGACGGCCGTTTGATACTGGTAGCCGAGACCGGCGATGGTTGTGTCGACGCCTTCTGCCTTGCTACCCGGGTGCTCGATGAAGCCTCGCTGTTGCTGATAGTTACCGCGCCGTCGGCACGCGGACAGGGCGTGGCGCGCCGCCTGCTGCGAGCGCTGCTGGATCGTCTTGCCGATCACGGTGTCGATCGTTGCTTTCTCGAAGTGCGCGAGACGAACGCAGCGGCGATTGCCCTCTACCGAGGCTGCGGCTTTGCCCAGCATGGCAGCCGCAAGGCGTACTATGCCGGCTTAAGGGGCTCAGAACGCGAGGATGCAATCCTCATGACCTGGACGAGAAAGACCGACAAACATGCTGGTGCTTGAGACCGAGTGGTGGAGCCTGCTGCTGCCACCGGAATGGGTGGCGGAGACCGACGACGACGGCTGTGTGGTGATCGGTGACCGCGACGGCGTGGGCTGCATCGAACTGAGTGAGCTGCGTCACCCCGACGGCGGTTTCAGCTTGCGGGAAGTTCGCGAATTTGCCGAGGAACAGGGAAGTGAACCGATGTGGACGGCCTGTGCACTCGGGGCGCTGCGCGGCGTTTACCGCGCCATCGCGGAGGACGACGCGGCGATACGCGAATGGTGCGTGGCCAGCGGCCCGCTGCTGCTGTATATCACCTACAGCTGCGACCCGGACAATGCCGGCATGGACGACGCCGCCGTGGACGAACTGCTCGCTACCCTCGCGGTCGATCCTGACCTGTAGCTCCTAGCTTACCGTTCCCGTCACGCGGACGCGCTTGCTGCCGCGTACGGGTTGCTCGCGCAGCGCCCGGCGTCGTCGCTCGAGCTGGCCGTCGATCAGGTTCTTCAGGGCGATGAGCAGACCCGTAAAAATGAACGCGCCCGGGGGTAGCACGGCCAGCAGGAAGGGCTGCGACGTATCGAAGACAACCACCTTCCAGTCCGCTGCACCCGGCCCGAACAGCAGGTCCATGTTGGCGAACAGCGCCCCGGTGCCAATCAGCTCGCGCATGGCACCGAGGACGATCAGTACTGCGCCAAACCCGAGCCCCATCATGGCGCCGTCGAACAGCGCCGGCATGACCGGGTTCTTGCTCGCGTAGGCGTCCGCGCGTCCGAGAATGACGCAGTTGGTGGTGATCAGGGGCAGGAAAATGCCGAGGATCTGGTACAGCTCATAGGTGAACGCCTGCATCAGCAGCTCTATACAGGTCACCGCCGAGGCGATGATCATGACGAAGGCGGGCAGGCGCACGGCGTCTGAGACAATGTGCCGGATTGTCGAGACGGCTGTATTCGAGCACAGCAGCACCAGCAGTGTTGCGGTCGCCAGCCCCATTGAATTCACTACGGTCCCGGTAACCGCCAGCAGCGGGCACAGGCCCAGTAGCTGCACGATGGCTGGATTGTTCTTCCACAAGCCATTGACGGAGAGATCGCGGTAAGGGCTGTCACTCATGTCGGGGCTCCACTGGCGGGTTTGAGTTCGGGTGCCGCCGATTGGCGGCCTGCCGTCAGCGCTCGTTGCGCGGCTTGCGTTGCCGGCTCATCAAAGAGCACTGCATGCTCGCGCTGCACGAACTCCAGCGCGCGGCGGGTCGCGGCGATCACTGCACGTGGCGTGATGGTAGCCCCGGTAAACTGATCGAATACGCCGCCTTCTTTGCGCACGGCCCAGTCTTTCGTCTCGGTGCTGTCCAGCGAATAACCGTTGAATCCGCTGATCCAGTCGGATTTGCGGCGCTCGATCTGGTCGCCGAGCCCCGGGGTCTCGCGATGAGCCAGCACCCGCACACCGGCGATCCTGCCATCACGGCGCACGCCAACGATGAGGTCGATGTCGCCGCTGTAGCCGTCCGGAGCGCGTGCCGGCACAATCAGAGCGGTGACACTGCCATCGCGCCGGGCGCGGTAAATCGGGCGGGGTTTTTCCAGCCGCAGGAGATCGCCCCCCACGGGCGCGGAGAGGGTATCGTCGAGCAGTGAATTGTCGTGGTTTTCCTGCGGCAGTATCTGCAACAGGGCTTTTTCCTCGGCCATCCGCTGCTGCAGCGCAACGCGGTCACGGGTCAGCAGGAAGATGGCTGAGATTACCAGCGCGGTCACCAGCGCGAACAGGCCCAGCAGCAGGCTGTTGCGGGATATGGAGTAGCCCATGAGCCTCATGTGGACTGCCTTTTCCCGTGTCCGTAAGTGCGTGGCTGCGTGTAGTGATCGATGAACGGTGCGGCAAAGTTCATGATCAGTACTGCAAAGGCAACCGCATCGGGGTAGTTGCCGGCTACGCGGATGGTATAAACGAGGGCCCCGATCAGCGCACCATAAATCAGTCGGCCGCGCGTCGACACCGCAGAGGACACCGGGTCGGTGACGATGAAAAACGCGCCGAAGATGGTCGCGCCGCCAAGCAGGTGGAATAACGGGGATCCATGGCTGGCCGAGGAACCGTTGTCGTAGAACAGAGCGGACAGGATGACAATACTCGCCAGCATCCCCAGCGGTGCGTGCCAGGTGAAGATTCCGCGCCGCAGCATCCACAGACCGCCTGCCAGGAAGGCCAGGCTGGCCCACTCCCAGCCGGCGCCGGCCCAGCGGCCGATCTGCGGCGACTGCTGCCAGAGAGCCTCCAGCGTCAGCCCGGTGTTCTGTTTGACGACATCGAGTGCCGTTGCCATGGTCACCGCATCGTAGTGTTGAGGCAGAAAGCAGGCCCGCAGGGCATCGACAAGCGACGGGATCTCGTGGCCCGTGCCGCGGGGTGGCGCCCAGGTGGTCATCTGCACGGGGAACGAAATCAGCAATACCACGTAGCCGACCATAGCCGGGTTGAACGGGTTGAAGCCGAGCCCGCCGTACAGATGCTTCGCCAGCCAGATCGCGGCTGCCATGCCGATAACAATCAGCCACCAGGGTGAGTAGGGCGGCAGAGAAATACACAGCAGGGATGCAGTAACGACTGCGCTGTGATCATCCAGGGTGCGCAGAATGGGTCGGCGACGCAATGCCAGCGCAGTCGCCTCCATGGCGACGGCTACGAGCGAGCCGAAAATAATATTCACCAGCGTTCCGGGTCCAAAAAACCAGGTCAGCACGGCAACGCCGGGCAGCGTTGCCAACAACACGGATTGCATGACCTTGGTGGTAGTCAGCGCCCCGTGGGCGTGCGGTGATGTCACCCGGAGCAACGCCATCAGCTGGTATCGCTGTCATCGGCGATTGCGGCCTTGCGAGCGCGGGCGCGCTGGATGGCGGCCTGTATCGGATCGCCCGGGGTGTCTCCCGGGGCGTCGGCATCGGCTGCGGCCTTTGCCTCGGCGGCGCGTTTGCGCGCCTCGCGACGCTCGGCTTTCTCGCGCGCCTGTCTGTCCATACGCTCCTGGCGTGCCTCAAAACGCTGCCGGGCATGCTCGGCGCGCTCGGCATCCGCGCGCTGCGCGATAATATCGGCCTTGGAGGCGCGATAGTACTGCACCAGGGGGATATGACTCGGGCAGACATAGGCGCAGGCCCCGCACTCGATGCAGTCGAACAGGTTGTGATCCTGCAGGCGGTCATGCTCGCGGCTGCGGGCATACCAGAACAACTGCTGTGGCAGCAGGCTGGCCGGGCAGGCTTCCGCGCACAGACCGCAGCGGATACAGGCCTGTGGCGGCGGCGGTGTCGGTAGTTCGGCTTCGGTTGGCAAGAGCAGGCAGTTACTGGTCTTGACCACCGGACAATCGAGGTCAGTCAGGGTATAGCCCATCATGGGACCGCCCATTACCACGCGCTGCGACTGTGCCGGGTCGAAGCCGGCCCGCGCGAGCAGGCATGACACGGGTGTACCCAGCAGCACCTCGTAATTGCCCGGACGCGCCACCGCCTGCCCGGTCACGGTCGTGATCCTCGACACCAGCGGCTTGCCGGCCACGACCGCCTCGTGCACGGCGGCTGCGGTGCCCACGTTCTGGCACACCACACCCACGTCGGCAGGCAGGCCGCCACTCGGGACCTGCACGCCAAGGAGAATCTCGATCAGCTGCTTTTCGCCCCCTGAGGGATATTTGGTCGGAAAAACCGCGACCTCTACATCGCTGCCGCGCGCTGCCTCGGTGAGCGCGGCGATGGCCTCGGGCTTGTTGTCTTCCACGCCGAGCAGCACGGTCGGGTTGCCGAGGATGTGGGCAAGAATCCGGCTGCCGTTGATGATCGCCTGCGCACGCTCGCGCATCAGACGGTCATCCGCGGTGATGTAGGGCTCGCACTCGGCGCCGTTTACGACCAGGGTGTGTATGCGCTTGCCCGGCGCCGGCGACAGCTTGACCGCCGTGGGAAAGCCCGCGCCGCCCATGCCCGCAATGCCGGCCTGCTGGATATGCTCTAGTAACACGCGCGGTTCAGCCCGCGTGAAGTCGGCAATAGCGCGCGGCGCTACCCACTCGTCCCGGGCGTCTGGTTCAAGGACGATACACGGCGCACTGAGGCCGGAGGGATGTGGCACCGGACGCTGTTCGACTGCCGCGACGGTGCCCGATGTCGGCGCGTGGCAGGGCACGCTGACAAAACCGTCGGCCTGCGCGATCATCTCGCCCCCGAGCACGCGCTGGCCGGGCGCAACTATTGGGGTGGCGCCGGCACCGATGTGCTGGCCGAGCGGCAGTACCAGAAGGTGTGGAATTTCCGGCGGATGAATGGGCTGCGCGAGGGATTCACTCTTGTGCTCCGCCGGGTGGATGCCGCCCTGGAAGTCGTGCAGGCGTTTCACGCGGCGCGATCCCTGGCTTGTTCGCGGTCAGTGGCGATGAGCTCAGCCGGGCTGCCCTCTGCCGTCGGCAACGGCCACTGCCAGCTGTGCAGAGTTTCCGGCAGCGGCAGCATGTCAATGCAGTCGACCGGGCAGGGCTCGACGCACAGATCGCAGCCAGTGCATTCGCTCGCGATGACCGTGTGCATCTGTTTGGCGGCACCGAGGATGGCGTCGACCGGGCAGGCCTGTATGCATTTGGTGCAGCCGATGCACTCATCCTCGCGGATGTAGGCAACGGTTTTCGCGGGCGCTTCTTCGCCGTGCTCATCATCCAGCGGTAACGGCTCCACATCGAGCAGGGCGGCGAGGGCCTGAATGCCGGCTTCACCGCCCGGTGGACACTTGTTGATCGCTTCGCCGTTGGCAATGGCTTCTGCGTAGGGGCGGCAGCCAGGGTGGCCGCACTGGCCGCACTGGGTCTGCGGCAGCAGGTCGTTGATCTGGTCGGCGATCGGGTTGCCTTCGCTGCGAAAACGGATCGCCGCGTAGCCTAGCAGGCCGCCGAATACAATGCCGAGCCCCAGCATGGCGATGCCGGCGGCGAGCAGCGGAAACTGTTCCAGGAAGGCGATCATCTATACCAGCCCCGAGAAGCCCATGAAGGCCAGTGACGCCAGCCCGGCGGTGATCATGCCGATGGAGGCGCCGGCGAAAGGCGCCGGCACATCGGCCACCGCCAGACGTTCGCGCATGGCGGCAAACAGCACCAGCACGAGCGAGAACCCCAGCGCCGCGCCGAAGCCGTAGAGCAGGGACTGGGCGAAATCGTGGCTTTTGTTGATGTTCAGCAGTGCCACGCCAAGCACCGCGCAGTTCGTTGTGATCAACGGCAGGTAGACCCCGAGAACCCGGTGCAGCAGAGGGCTGCTCTTGCGCACCACCATTTCGGTGAACTGTACGACCACGGCGATGACGAGGATGAACGAGATGGTGCGCAGGTAGCCGAGGTCCAGTGGCAGAAGCAGATAGTTGTAGGTGAGGTAACTGCAGGCGGAGGCGAGTGTCAGTACGAAAGTCGTCGCCATGGACATGCCCATGGCGGTCTCCAGCTTGTTAGAGACGCCCATGAACGGGCACAGCCCGAGAAACTGCACCAGCACAAAGTTGTTGACCAGGATCGCTCCGATCAGCAGAAAGGAATAATCAGCGAGCATGTTGCATCATTCCACCGCGTTCTTGCGGCAATGTTAGGAGGTCACCGGCGACAAGACAATGCCGAACCACTGCCCGCTATCTGATCTGCGTGCCGGGCAAGGTACCGCTGCCTGACGACACCTAAGTCGATGTCTCAGCTGCACCGGCCGTCTCGCGCGCTGCATCGAGGATCGCCGCGACCTGCTTCTCGTCGATGCGCGTGAGCAGGGGCGTGAACTCGCGCAGCTGGTGGTCCAGCAGATTGTGTTCCAGAGCGGTCCAGTCGAGGGAGGCCTGGAGGAAGTCCTCAGCCTTAGCTGCCATGCGCGGCAGTACCGGCTTGAGGTAGACCATGAGGACCCGGAACAGGTTGATACCCATGGAGCAGATCGCGTGCACCTGGTCGGCGTTTGCCGGGTCTTTTGCCAGTATCCAGGGCTTGTGCTGATCGATGTACTGGTTGGCACGATCCGCCAGCGCGATGATGTCGCGCACCGCCTTGGCGAATTCGCGGCTTTCATAGTGTTCGGCGATGTCGTCACCGGCGCCGATGAACTCCTGCAGCAGCTCTGGCTCGCTGCAGGTGGCGGCGAGCCGGTTGCCGTGGCCCTTGCGCAGGAAACCGGCGCAGCGGCTGGCAATGTTTACCACCTTACCGATAACGTCGGCATTCACCCGCTGTACGAAATCCTTCAGGTTGAGGTCGATATCCTCAACGCCGGCGCCCAGTTTGGCGGCGAAGTAGTAGCGCAGATATTCGGCATCGAGGTGTTCGAGATAGATGCCCGCGTTGATAAAGGTGCCGCGGCTTTTCGACATCTTGGTGCCGTCGACGGTCAGGAAGCCGTGAGCGAAGATACCGGTGGGCGTGCGCAGGCCGGCCGAGTGCAGCATGGCCGGCCAGAACAGGCCGTGAAAATTGATGATGTCCTTGCCGATGAAATGGTATAGCTCGGTAGGGTGGCCCGGACGCCAGAAGCGGTCGAAGTCGGTCCCGGTACGCTCACAGTAATGCTGGAAGCTGCCCATGTAGCCGATGGGTGCGTCCAGCCAGACGTAGAAATACTTGTCGCTCTCCCCCGGGATCTGGAAGCCGAAGTAGGGTGCGTCGCGACTGATATCCCACTCGTGCAGGTCGGCGTCGGTCCACTCGCGCAGCTTGTTGGCGATCTGCGGCTGCAACGTGCCCGAGGCGATCCACGCCCGCAGCATGTCGGCGAATTCAGGCAGGCGGAAGAAGAAGTGTCGCGAAGCTTTCTCCACCGGCGTTGCGCCGGACAGGGCCGATACCGGGTCGATCAGCTCCGCCGGCGTGTAGGTGGCGCCGCAGGCCTCGCAGTTGTCTCCATACTGGTCCGGTGCCCTGCACCGCGGACAGGTTCCCTTGATGAAACGGTCGGCCAGGAACAGGCCCTTTTCTTCATCAAAGGCCTGGGTGATCTCGCGCTCGGCGATATGTCCGTTTTCCTGAAGCCGCTCATAAATATACTCGCACCAGTAGCGGTTCTCCGGTGAGTGCGTGGTGTAGTAGTTGTCAAAACTGATGGCGAACGCCTCGGCGTCGCGCTGATGTTCAGTGCGTATCCGATCGATCTGCTGTTCCGGCGTGATGCCCAGCTTCTCGGCGCTGAGCATGATCGCCGTGCCGTGGGCGTCATCGGCACAGACGTAAAGACATTCGTGTCCCCGCGAGCGCTGAAAGCGCACCCAGATGTCCGTCTGCACCTGCTCGAGCATGTGGCCAAGGTGTAGGGGACCGTTGGCGTAGGGCAGGGCGCTGGTGACGAGAATACTGCGCTGGGTCGGTGGCATGAGCTGGATTGTGTCGCGAAATCTGGACGCACTATAGCGGTTTTGCCGCGCTTTTTCACGCTGCGAAGCAGCTGCCGGCGAGACCGATTGTGGCCTTTCGGGTGAGTGCCTATACTGAGCGCGCAATAATTTACGCCGGCCAAAGCAGGGTATAGCTATGCAGGACGTCAAGTACATCGTCGCGATCGCCTCGGGCAAGGGTGGGGTCGGTAAATCCACGGTCGCGGTGAATCTTGCCCTCGCTCTCAAGGCGGAGGGTGCCGCCGTGGGTCTCCTCGACGCCGACATTTACGGCCCGAGTCAGCCGCTGATGCTCGGTGTGGCCCCGGGAACCCGCCCGGAAACCGAGGGTGATCAGGTTATCCTGCCGCTGGAGGCACATGGCCTGAAAACCATGTCCATGGGCTATCTGACCACGGACCGCACGCCGATGGTCTGGCGCGGCCCCATGGCCGGCGGCGCGCTGACGCAGATGCTCGAGCAGACGCGCTGGGGTGAACTCGACTATCTGCTCATCGACATGCCCCCGGGCACGGGTGATATACAGCTCACCCTCGCGCAGAAAGCAAAGGTCAGTGGCGCTGTCATCGTCACCACCCCCCAGGACATCGCCCTGCTGGATGCGCGCAAGGGCATCGAGATGTTCCGCAAGGTGGATGTGCCGATTCTGGGTATCGTCGAGAATATGGCGCTGCATGAATGCAGCCAGTGTGGCCATGTCGAGCACGTCTTTGGCAGTGGCGGTGGCGCCGAGGTGGCTGCGGAATACGGTGCCGAGCTGTTGGCTAGCCTGCCACTGGCCATAGCGATACGCGAACAGACGGACGCCGGGCGCCCGACCGCGTTATCGGAACCCGAATCGACGGCGGGACAGGCCTTCACGCAGGCCGCGCGACGGCTGCAGGAGCGACTGGCGCAGCTTGACTCGGGGCAAGACAGCGCACCGTCAATCAGTGTGTCCGACGACTGATTTTCTGCAGGGAGTGGCGGTGAGCATCAAGGCGGATAAATGGATACGTCGCATGGCAATGGAGCAGGGCATGATCGAGCCCTTCGAAGCCGGACAGGTGCGCGAGCGCGAAGGACACAAGCTTATTTCCTACGGCACTTCCAGCTACGGCTACGACGTGCGCTGTTCCTCGGAGTTCAAGATCTTCACCAACATCAACTCTGCCACGGTAGACCCCAAGGCCTTTGACGAGAGCAGCTTTGTCAACGTGACGGCGGATTCCTGCGTTATTCCCCCGAATTCTTTCGCGCTCGCCAGCACCGTGGAATATTTCCGCATCCCGCGCAATGTGCTCACCATCTGCCTGGGCAAGTCCACCTACGCCCGCTGCGGGATCATCGTCAATGTCACGCCCCTCGAGCCCGAGTGGGAAGGGCACGTCACACTGGAATTTTCCAATACCACCACCCTGCCGGCCAAGATCTACGCCAACGAGGGCGTGGCGCAGATGCTGTTTTTCGAGTCTGACGAAGTCTGCGAGACAAGCTACGGAGACCGCCAGGGCAAGTACCAGGGCCAGCGCGGCGTGACACTGCCAAGAGCGTGAAACCGGCAAGTACTCGACGCAAAAGCAGCCTGCACTATTTCCACTCTCGGCCTCACGCTGGCGCTGGTACACTTGGATGATGTTTGCAGCCATTTCAAGGTATATAGCCGTAGCCGGTCTGTTATGTGTCTGCTTGACGCCGCCGGTGGCTGCGCGGGTCGTCGATGGTCTATACAGTGCCCGCGTCGCCGTGGCCGATCGCGGCGACGCAGCGCTGAATACTGCGGCGCGTGAAGGCTTGGCCCGGGTCCTGGTAAAAATTACCGGCCGTCGCGAGATCGTCTCCGAGCCGGTGCTCGAGCGAGCCGTGCGCGACGCACGCGATTACCTGCAGCAGTATTCCTACCAGGCGGCCGATGATCGGCCGCTTGAACTCGAGTTGCGTTTCAGTAGTGAGGCGGTGCGTTCCCTGGTGCTTGAATCGGGCGCGCCGCTGTGGACAGCCAATCGCCCCCAGGTGCTGGTCTGGCTGGTCATTGACGGCCCCGGCGGGCGCAGGCTGGTCGGGGCCGAAAGTCATCCCGACAGAATCGTACAGCTGCGCAGGGCCTTCGAACGTCGGGGCCTGCCGCTGGTGATGCCGCTGCTCGACCTTACGGATATTGTGACACTGGCGCCGGGTGACGCCTGGCGGCAGAATCTGGCCAGGATCAAGCAGGCTTCCGCGCGCTATCCGGCAGAGCAGGTTCTGGTGGGGCGTACCGCAGCGTTGTCGAACGGACGCTGGCTGGGCGATTGGATGCTCTACGATGGCCGCGAGCGTGTTGATCGTTCGGTGAGCGCGGACGCGGTCAGCCTCTTCCTGGATGCCGGCGTGGACCTGGTTGCAGACGTCGTTGCCGGTCGCTTCGCGCTCACGCCATCCGCGTCGGCAGACGCGTCTGCTGCCCGTCTAGAAGTCAGTGGAATCAAGACTTATGCCGACTATGCAGCCGTTGTCGGCTGGCTGGAGAGCATCGAGCTTATAGACCAGGCCAATGTCGAATGGCTGCGCGGTGATCGCATGACCCTGAACCTGGTGGCGCAGGCCGACCTCGAAAGCCTGCGTCCCCTGATCGAGCTCAACGACCGTCTCGTGTCCGATTCGCGGGCAGGTGACGCGACAAACCCGGTGTACCTATGGCAGCAGTAGATGAACCGGGCGCGGTCGCCGGGCGCCAGCTATACCTCAACATTCGCCCCCGGGATGACGCGACATTCGACAATTATGTCGTGCAGTCACGCGCCGTTGCCGTCCGCGCCGCTATCGACGCGCCACGCGAGCGCATGGTGTTCATTCACGGCCCGGATGATGGCGGCAAATCGCACCTTCTGCAGGCAGCCTGCCACGCCGCCGATGGCGCCGCGGTCTATCTGCCACTGGCGGCCGTCGCGGAGCTGTCGCCGGACGCACTGTTGGAGGGCATCGACTGCGTTGACCTCGTTTGTCTGGATGACCTCCAGGGCGTGCTGGGGGACAGTGTCTGGGAGCGGGCACTTTTCAACCTTTACAACGGCGCAGAGCGGTCGCGCGCCCGCGTGCTGATCAGCGCGAATGCGCCGCCCGGCGCCCTGGCTGTTGCATTGCCGGACCTGCGCTCGCGGTTGGCGGCGATGCTGGTGTGCGCCATGCCGGCGCCGGATGAGAATGACAGACTGGAAATTCTCGTTGCTCGCGCCGGCAAAAGGGGCCTGTCGATGTCCGCCGAGGTCGCGCGCTATATCAGTCATCGTGCCGGCCGCTCCCTGAGGGACCTGATGCGGGTTCTTGAGGAACTCGACAATGCCTCGCTGACCCATCAGCGCGCCCTGTCTATTCCGTTTGTGCGCGAGGTCATGGCATGGCCGGCGCGGGAGCAGAATGCTCAGGCCAGATAGGGCTCGGCCACCCCGTGCGCGGCAGCGGTCTCCCCCGGCCCCAGTCGAAGGTAGCGACGCAGGTAGTGAACCGCAAGGTACAGCGGCCCGGTATCCAGCAGGGCCACGCAGGCCTTGAACATATAATTGCTGCCGACCAGTACCAGCAGGGCCGTGAAGGCGATGTCACCGCGCAGGAAGGCGGCACCGAAAGTCACCAGTACGACCATGATGGAATCGACCATCTGACTCATCAGTGTGCTCAAGTTGTTGCGGATCCACAGGTGCCTGCCGCGGGTCACGCGCTTCCAGAAGTGGAACAGCTGCACGTCGCAGTACTGCGCCGTGACATAGGCCAGCATTGAGGCAAACACGGCGCCGGAGGTCGTGGCGTAGATCAGCTGGTACAGACCGATATTCGACTCGACGACATCACCGTTGGGAAGCGCCACCGGTGCCGCCAGCTGCAGGATCTGCCAGGGTGGCATGCTGGCAGGGGAAACCGAGGGCAGGCTATTGCCCAGGAACAGCACGCCAAGAATGAGGAAATTGAGCCCGAGACCCACGCTGACCAGGAAGTTGGCCCGCGCTTTGCCGTAGAGCTCACAGACCAGGTCGGTACACAGGAAGGTCAGCGGGTAGGGCAACGCGCCGACCGCCAGCGCCATTGGCCCCAGCTGCACGAAGCGTGTGATGCCGATGACGTTGAGGAGCGTCATGGCACACAGGAAAATGCCGGCGAGAACCAGAAAGACACGCTCCCGGCGCTCCTGCAACAGGGCTGCACTGCGCATGGCTCAGCTTTCCCGCTGGCCAAGGTTGGCGTGCATGACCGCGCCGTTAATGACCGGATGATGATGCGCCCAGACGATCAGCTCGGCGATTTCCTGAGGGCTGACCAGTCTGCCGTAGCTGTTGCTGCCGCCGATCGCCCGCAGGGTGTCTTCGTCATTGCCGAGGTGCGTTCGCAGCATTTCGGTATCGGTGAATCCCGGGCACACAAGCGCGGTATGTATACCGGTTGCCATCAGATCCTGGCAGGTCGCGCGCATCATGCCGAGCTGCGCATGCTTGGACACTACATAGCTGAAGGCCCCCGGTACGGCCTTCTCGGAAAGAGTGGATCCGACGTAGATGACGCTGGACGTCGCCGGCATGGCCGGCAGCAGTCGCCTGTTCAGTGAGTTGACACCGGTGACGTTGACCTCGAGTACCGCGGTGAGCGCTTCGTCGCTGCAATTGACAGCGGCGTCCTTGCGCATCTGGCCGGCATTGTGGATCAGCGCCACCGAGTCGGCCGACGCGACTGCCGGCAGCAGAACTGCCAGCGCCTGGTCGAGGCTGTCGGCATCGCGTAGGTCACAGCGCAGGTTATTGACCCCGGACAGAGGGCACTCACGGCGCGCAAGATTGTAGACCGTGTAATCTGCCTCGAGGAAAAGTCCGGCGACAGCGCTGCCGATTCCGGCGCTGGCTCCCGTGATGATGGCGGTGGGCATGGCGGCATCCTTGTATAATCAGCGGCACTATGGCGGCGCCTATGCTAACGTTGTGCGAAAGCAATTTATACTGCGTCGGGCCCGGTGCGGATTGCTCAGGTGAACCGCCGCGAGCGCGCCTAGCGTAATGCGAGTGGGCAAAGCAGCGGGTTCGGTAATGCTCAAGTGAATCGACCGCGTGAGCCATCGGGGCACGCGACAGAAACCGGCAGCAAAAGTGAGGACTCTCCTTTGCAGCAGCACACCACGGGACAGCTGACAACACTGTATATCGACAAGGAAAGCCATAAGTTTTCTGTTGCGCACTACACGATTTTCTCTGCAACAGAGCGGGAGCGTCTGCACGGACACAATTATTCCGTGTCCGCTAAAATCGTTGCGCCTATGGGGGAAAACGGGTTTGCGGCCGATTATAACGTCTACAAGGAACGCATACAGCGTCTCTGCAATGAACTCGACGAGTACCTGATCCTGCCGGAAAATTCGCCCTATCAGTCGCTGGCGGATGTGGGCGAGTATTTTCGCGTGGTATTTGCCGATGACACCATGCACTTCCTGAAGAGAGATACCCGCATCCTGCCTATTGCCAACGCTACCGTGGAAGAGTTTTCACGCTACCTGCTCGAACGTGTAGTGATCGATTCCCGGGGTGAGGATCTGCAAGAGGTGCGCATCTGTGTTGCCTCGGGGCCCGGGCAGAAAGGCTGCGCTACCTGGACGGCGGCGTCTTGAAACCTCTGCCGCCCTGCGGCGCTTACCTGATCAGGCTGCAATTCCGGCGTGGCGCAGTAGTGGCTGGATGTCGGGCTCGCGTCCGCGAAAGGCGCGAAAGGTGGTCAGGGCGTCGCGAGATCCCCCTGCCTCCA
The DNA here is from genome assembly GCA_964346555.1 of uncultured Alteromonadaceae bacterium. Classification (GTDB taxonomy): domain Bacteria; phylum Pseudomonadota; class Gammaproteobacteria; order Pseudomonadales; family Halieaceae; genus Chromatocurvus. Next base: position 14,053 of record CAYFVJ010000032.1, read on the forward strand.
GTACTTCGCGCAGGAAGTCTGCGCCGGTCTGGGCGTTGAAGATCCCCTCCTCCTCAAAGCGACTGTAGGCATCTGCCGACAGCACCTCGGCCCACTTGTAGCTGTAATAGCCCGCTGCGTAGCCGCCGGCAAAAATATGGCTGAAGCCGTTCTGGAAGCGGTTCCAGGTAGGCGGCTGCAGCACGGCAACCTCGTTGCGAACCGCGTCGAGCAATGCCTGTACCGATTCCAAGCCCGGGCTGCCCCATTCCATGTGCAGGCGGAAATCGAACAGCGCAAACTCGAGTTGTCGCACGGTGTGCATGGCGGCCTGGAACGTGCGCGCCGCCAGCAGCCGATCCAGCAGCGCCTGCGGCAACGGATCGCCCGATTCGACGTGACCGGAGATGAATCCAAGCGCCTCTTTCTCCCAGCACCAGTTCTCGAGAAACTGGCTCGGCAGCTCAACGGCGTCCCACTCGACGCCATTGATACCGGAGACCGCGGCTACCGTCTGTGCCGTCAGCATGTGGTGCAGGCCATGACCGAATTCGTGAAACAGGGTTGTCAGCTCATCGTGCGTCAGCAGGCAGGGTGAATCACCACTGGGCGCCGAAAAATTGCACACCAGCCAGGCCACCGGCAGCTGTAGGTTCGCCGTCGATGTCGCCCTGCGTGTGCTGTAGTCACCCATCCACGCGCCGCCGCGCTTGCCACTGCGCGCATACAGGTCGAGATAGAAACGTGCCCGCAGCTCGCCTCCGCGGCGTATTTCGAATAGCTGCACATCCGGGTGGTAGCGCTCGAATTCCGTGACTTCGTTAATCTCGATGCCATACAGGCGGTGTACCAGAGAGAACAGCCCATTCAGTACCTTCGGCAGGGGCAGATAGGGGCGTATTTCCTCCTGGGATAGCGAGAAACGGTGCTGGCGCAGTTTTTCGCTGCAGTACGCCACGTCCCAGGCCTCCAGCTGTTCCAGGCCCAGGCGCGCCCTTGCAAAATCCGCCAGTTCCTCCCACTCCTCGTATGCCCGCGGCCTGGCGCGCTCAGCCATATCACCCAGGAAGCGCATCACTTCCTCTGGATCACCGGCCATTTTGGTCGCCAGGGACAGCTCGGCGTAGTGGTCAAAGCCGAGTAACCGCGCCACGGCAAGCCGGGCGTCGAGGATTTCCCGGATGATGCCGCTGTTGTCCCAGCGACCGGCATGGGGTCCCTGATCGGAAGCGCGCGTCGAGAATGCCGTATACATCTCGCGACGCAGCGCCCGGTTGTCGCAATAGGTCATCACGGCCTGATACATCGGCATGTCCAGGGTCAGCAGCAGACCCTCTCGACCCCGGGAAGTGGCTGCCGCGCGGGCATTTTCCAGCGCCGTGGGCGGCATGCCGGCAAGCTCTGCTTCGGTGACGTCCCGCGACCAGGCGTCAGTCGCATCCAGGACGTTCTCGCTGAAGCGCGAACTCAGCGCGGACAGGCGCTGCCGCAGGTCAGCGTACTCGCGCTTCTGCGCCGGAGCCAGGGCAACCCCGGCAAGCCTGAAATCGCGCAGGGCAATATCGACGCTGCGCTGCTGGGCCGGCGACAGTGCCTCGAAGGCAGCGCTGTCGGCGACCTGACGGTAGGCTTCGTAAAGACGCGCATGCTGACCGCGCCAGGTGCTGTACTCCGACAGCATTGGCAGACAGGCGTTGTAGGCCGCGCGCATGTCGTCGCTGTTGAGAACAGCGTTCAGGTGGCTGATCGGGGCCCAGGCCCGGGCCAGTTCATCCTCCAGCTCTTCAATGGGCTGCAGGACCTTGTCCCAGCTGGCTGTTTGCGCGCTGTCCAGGAGCCTGTCGATGCTTTCTTTATTGCGCTCTATCAATTGGCGAATCGCCGGTTCTGCGTGCGCTGCCTGTATGGCGTCGAAGCGGGGTAGCTCTGCAGGTGCGAGCAGCGGGTTGGTCATCGGTTATACTCCTGGACGATAGCAGTTCAAAGATACCAGTGTAGCGCAGTCCCCGGCCATCTCTTGTCGCGGGCTCACCTGCTGTTGAATGCGCATACATTAGCGTTGGGCATATCCCCGCCTGGTTCCCGCAGCATACGAGGAGGCACGACAGCATGGTAGAGCGCGTTGAAATAGACAGCCCCGGCGGGCCCGAAGTAATGCAGTTGCGCGCCGTTTCATTGGATCCACCCGGGCCGGGCATGGTGCGGGTAGCCAACCGGGCGATCGGCCTCAACTACATAGATACCTACCATCGATCGGGACTGTATCCCCTGCCGATGCCGAGCGGTCTCGGACTGGAAGCTGCCGGCGTGGTGGAGGCGGTAGGCGAGGGTGTGTCATTGCCCGTGGGCGCCCGCGTTGCCTACTGCGCCGCCGGCATCGGCGCCTACAGTGAGGCGCTCAACCTGCCGGCGGCGCGAGTGGTGGAACTTCCCGATGCAATCGATTACGACGTCGCCGCGGCGGTGATGCTCAAGGGCTGTACCGTGGAATACCTGTTGCGGCGTACCCACGTACTGAAAGCGGATGAGATCTGCGTTTTTCATGCCGCGGCCGGTGGTGTCGGGCAATTGTTCGGTCGCTGGGCCGCGGCCATCGGTGCGCGCACGATCGGCACTGTGGGCTCACCTGAAAAGGCGGAAATCGCGCGTCGCTGCGGTTATGACGACGTAATCAATTACCGCGAGGAGGATGTGGCCGCCCGTGTGCGCGAGCTGACCGACGGCGCCGGGGTTGCGGTCGTTTATGACGGTGTCGGCGCGGCGACCTTTGCCGCCTCGCTGGATTGCCTGCAGCCCCGTGGCTTGATGGTCAGTTTCGGTAACGCGTCCGGGTCGCCACCGCCGCTTGATTTGCAGGACCTCTCACAGAAGGGGTCCCTGTACATTACCCGGCCGACCCTGATGACCTATGTTGCCGCCGACGATGACCTGCAGGCATCGGCGCGAGCTGTTTTTGCTCGTGTGCGTGACGGCACACTGCGCGTGGATATCAACCAGCGCTACCCGCTTGCTGATGTACAGGCCGCACATCGCGACCTGGAGTCCAGAGCAACCACGGGGTCGAGTGTGCTCATGCCGTGAGTGATACAAAAAAATTCTGACCCGCGGAACCTCGGCGACAGCGCGTGGTCTCAAAGGGGCAGGCGATGCTTAACGCAGCCGTCTGTCGATGTTGCAATACCGTTCAGGTCATTGAACTCTTTGCTAGAGACTCCTCCTCTGCCGGCAGCTGCTGCCGGCTTTTTTAGTTACCCCGATACCCGGTCAATTGTCGCTGCAAGCAGGGTTTCCAGGGTCTGCGGGCCCACCAGCGTCTCGGTCAGCTCGCCGTCTGGATTGATCACAAGGGTAGTGGGCAGCACGGTCGGTCGCGGCACGCCCAGAGCCTCTGCAGGGTCGTCCCGCAGTGTCGGAAAAGCGATGGCCAGCTCGTCGATCTGGGCCTTAAGCACTTTACCTTGAGCTCCATCGTAATTGACGCCGAACACTTCGACGCGGTCACGCGTATTCAATTCATTGAGTTCGGGCACTTCCTTGATGCATGGCTTGCACCACTCGGCCCAGTAATTGACGACCACCCATGAACCCAGAGCGGAATCAATGCGCATCATGGCGCTATCCCGTGGCTCAGAACAGCCGCCCAGCAGTCCGGCAACGAGGCAGATGGACGCCAGCAGCGCGCGACGAACGATTTGCGTGATCATGATGTTAAAGAAAGCTCCACGAAGTCGATGTTTAATCCGAACCGGCGTTCCCGTTCCTGTCCCGAGCCGCGTGTGAGTGCGCGCCGTTCCCAGGTCTCTTTGTCGGCGCGGCAGTGATTGCCGTGCCTCAGGCATCTCTATTACTCGCCTATTATTTCATGATTTGGTCACGGCCACGATGCCGGTCGGCGTCGACCCGGTGGTATCGCGATCCCTCTGCTATAATCCTTCACATAATTCGCTACGTATCTGCCCCCCCCCCCACAGCCACGGAAATCTGCATGACTGACCAGACGTCCCAACGCATTAGCTACTACTCTATACCCGGGGCACCATCGCACGCCGCGCGGGGCCGTCTCCCGGGGGCTGCCCTGGCCCTGGGCTCGTGAGCCCGCTATCTCCCTACGTTCTGGTACTTTACTACTCAGCGACCGGCGCCACCGCCGACATGGCGCGGGAGGTAGTCCGCGGTGTGCAGCGTACTGGAGGCATGGATGCGAGACTGCGAACGGTACCCAGGGTGCCCGCTGATACGACGCAGAGCGTGCCGGAAGTTCCGGATGAGGGTCCTGTCTATTGCGATGTCGATGATTTACGCCAATGCAGTGGCCTGGTTCTGGGCAGTCCGACACGCTTTGGTAACATGGCGGCCCCACTCAAGTTTTTTATCGACCAGACGACGGAGCTCTGGTTGAGCGGCGCATTGATAGATAAGCCCGCCGCTGTCTTTACATCCACCTCCAGCCTGCATGGCGGTCAGGAGAGCACCTTGCTCAGCATGCAGCTTCCTCTCATGCATCATGGCATGCTGCTAGTCGGCCTCACCTACGGTGAGCCCGGATTGACGCGCACGCGCAGCGGTGGCACACCGTACGGTGCCAGCCACGTCGCGGGCCCGGGCAATGATCGTGCGGTCGATGAAGACGAAGCTGGATTGTGTCGCGCGCTGGGCGAGCGCGTCGCGCGCCTTGCGCTGGCCCTGCACGCCGGAGTACCTCGATGAGCGCCGCCGTTTCCCGCGGTGGCGCGACTGCCTGGCTCTGGGGTCTGCTGTGGGCTGCCTGGGGAATACTGTTCGCGCAGCAGTTTGCGGATGCCGCACTGCGCGGCGTGCCGTGGATCATCTGGTGTGGCAAGTTGCTGCCGCTGCTGATCTTTGTTCCGGGTATGCTGAAGGACCGGCTGCGCAGCTTCATCTGGCTTTGCTTCATATCCTTGCTGTACTTCATCACGCTGGTCGAGCGCCTGTTCGCAGTGCCGGGGTCGCTGCTGGCGCAGGCGGGTATGCTGGCGGTGGTGGGGCTTTTCATCGCCTGCATGCTTTACGTGCGCGCGCGAGGCCCGGAAGTGCGCCTCGCTGCTGACTCATCCACACCAGCGGAAGAACATTCATGACAGACAGACCATCTTTTATCAAACGCTTCTTCCGGGGTCTCTGGCGCACGATCACTTTGGTGCGCCTGGGCCTGTCTAATCTGCTGTTCCTGGCGGGGCTGGTTTTGCTTTATCTGCTATTCAGCAGCGGCTCTCCCCCACCGATGCCCGAGCGTGCGGCCCTGTTGCTGAACCCGGCAGGGACCGTGGTGGATGAACAGACGCAGGTAGAGCCGTTGGCGCTGCTTGCAGAGCCATCGCCGGCAGGGGGAGAGACGCGGCTGCAGGACATGATTGATGCGGTGGAGGCCGCGGCGCTGGACGATCGCATCACGGCGCTGGTCATCTCGACGGAAAATCTCGTACAGCTGGGCCTGAGCCGGGCGCAAGAGCTCGCGCCGGCGCTCGCTCAATTTCGCGAGACCGGCAAGCCGATCATTGCGGCGGGTGATTATTTTACCCAGGACCAGTACCTGCTGGCAGTCGAGGCAGACGAGATTCTTCTGCACCCCTACGGAGCGGTTGCGTTGCAGGGCTTTGCCAGATACCAGAACTATTTTCGCGAGGCGCTCGAGAAACTCGCGGTGGATGTGCACGTATTTCGCGCCGGGGATTTCAAGTCGATTGCGGAACCCTTGATCCGCGATGATATGTCCGAGGGCGAGAAACGCATCACGCGCGCCTGGCTGGAAGATCTCTGGGCGCAGTACACCAGCCGTGTCGAGGCGCGCCGTGGATTCGACAGCGGCGCTCTCCAGAAACAGATCAACGATTACCCCGCGCGACTGGCCGATGCCGGTGGAGATCCGGCGCAACTTGCGCTGGTCGAGGGTCAGGTGGATCGCGTTATGTCGCGTCGCGAAATGGATAAGCGCATCGCCAGCGTGGTTGGTGTAAAGGACAGCGAAGGTCGCGCACAGACCATACCTTTCCAAGGCTATCTGGCCAGGCGCGCCGAGGACAGCGCGGGACGCCACCGGATCGCCGTTGTCACCGCCCAGGGTAATATTCTGCCGGGTAAGCAGGACCCCGGCGCGATTGGCGCAGAAACACTGTCAACGCAGTTGAGGGACGTTGCCGATGCGCAGGGTGTCGCCGCCATCGTGCTGCGTATCAACAGCGGTGGCGGTAGCGTGTTTGCCTCCGAAGTTATCCGGGCAGCCCTGGCTGAAGTTAGCGCACGCGGCACACCGGTGGTTGTCTCCATGGGACCGGTAGCGGCGTCCGGCGCCTACTTCATTGCCACGGCCGCCGACGAGATCTGGGCAACTCCGGCGACGCTGACGGGTAGTATCGGGGTGTTCGCCGCTTTTCCCACGGTAGATCGCCTGCTGTCCCGGACCGGTATCCACACCGACGGCGTCGGCACAACGCAGGCTGCCGGCGCGTTGCGCATCGATCGTCCCCTCAACCCGCTGGTGGAGGATGCACTGCAGCAGTCGGTGGAGCAAATATACGAGGAATTTCTCGCGCTGGTGGCGGACAGTCGCGGAATGGCCATCGAGGAAGTCGACGCGGTAGCCCAGGGCCGGGTGTGGAGCGCGCCGGGGGCGCGGCAGGTGGAACTGGTGGATGAACTCGGCTCCCTGTCCGACGCCGTCGCCGCGGCGGCGAGACTGGCCGGAGTGAAGGACTACCGTACAGATTTCATACGCCCCCGACTGTCGGCGCGTCAGCAGGTTTTACAGCAGTTGTCCGATCGCCTCACGCTGAAGGGGCTGTTATCTACAGGTCTGCCGGCCGCCGACAGCGTGCCGGCTGCATTGCGGGCTGCCCTGCGCCCGGTGCAGGCGGCTCGCGACGTGCTCAACGACTTCAGCGATCCGCGGCATCTCTATATGCAGTGCCTGGGTTGCGCGCC
>CAYFVJ010000033.1:0-15577 GCA_964346555.1 uncultured Alteromonadaceae bacterium
ACTGCCGCCGAACACCAGGCCGGGCCATGCCGGCACTCTGGACATTGCTGGCTGCGGACATGGCGGGCGCCGCGGAATGGCTACTGCAGGCCAGCGTCGAGTACGCCGGGTCGCGACAGCAATTCGACCGCCCGCTGGGGTTTTTCCAGGCCGTGAAGCATCCGCTGGTCGAGGTCATGCTGCAGATCGATGCCACGCGGTCGCTGTTGTATAGCGCCGCGTGTGCGATCGATCACGAGCCTGCACGGGCACGTCAGCTCGCCCACATGGCCCAGGCCTCTGCCTGTGAGATGGCAGCCTTCTCCGCCTCGCGCGCAGTACAGACCCACGGCGGTATCGGCTTCACCTGGGAGTGCTACGTGCAGCTGTATTTCAAGCGCCAGAAGCACAGCCAGGTGCTCTGGGGCGACGCGGTCTGGCACCGCGCGCAACTCGCTGACCTCCTCCTCGGCGCGCCCGGCACGGCGGGCTCAGCGCAGGCAGCGGAAGGCGTCGCGCAACTCGCCGACGAATAACTCAGGCTGCTCAAAGGCGGCGAAGTGGCCGCCCTCCGGCAGTTCGTTCCAGTAGATGAGGTTGTGAAAGCGCTTTTCCGCCCAGCGCCGACTGGTGCGCAGGATTTCCTTCGGAAACAGGGAACAGCCCACGGGCAGCGCGATCGGCTCGAAGCCGGTGCTGTGGAAGCTCTCCCAGTAGAGTCGCGCGGAACTGCCGGCGCTGTTGGTCAGCCAGTAGAGCATGATGTTGTCGAGCAACTCGTCCCGGTGCAGCGCGTTCTCAGGATGGCGCACGCCGTCGCGTTCACAGTCGGTCCACGCGGCAAATTTCTCCAGGATCCAGCCCATCTGCCCGACCGGCGAGTCCGCCAGGCCGTAGGCGAGGCTCTGCGGCCGTGTCGACTGCTGCTTGGCGTAGCCGGAGTCCCAGCGCTGGTAGTGTTCGAGGGACGCCAGCGCGTCCTGCTCGGCCCGCGTGGGTGACTCCATGCTCTCCGGGTCCGGGCTTGCCACCGGCATATTGACGTGCACGCCCGTGAGACCTTCTGGTTCGCCTGCCGCCATCGCCAGCGTCACCAGGCTGCCCCAATCCCCGCCCTGGGCGACATAGCGCTGATAGCCCAGGCGCTCCATCAGGGTCGCCCACATGCCGGCGATCTTCTCCACCGATGTTCCTGTCTGTGCGGGCTTCCCCGAGAATCCGTACCCCGGCAGTGACGGAATGACCAGGTGGAAGGCGTCGTCGGCATCGCCGCCGTGCGCGGCCGGGTCCGCGAGAGGTTCGATCACCTTGTGGAACTCGATAATGGAACCGGGCCAGCCGTGGGTGACGAGCAGAGGCAGCGCATCGGGATTGGGGCTGCGGCGCTGGATAAAGTGGATGGGAACGCCCTCTATGTCGGTACGGAAATGCTGCCACTGCTTGAGGCGGGTCTCGCAGCGCCGCCAGTCATAGCTGTCGGCCCAGTAGGCTGCCATCTCGCGGGCGTAGGCCAGGGGCGTGCCCTGGTCCCAGCCGGCGCAGGTTTCGGCGTCGGGCCAGCGCGTCCCCCGTAGGCGCTGACGCAGATCCCGGAGGGCATCCTCGGGGATGTCGATGGTGAAGGGGTTAATGCGCTCGTCCATGCTCGCTCAGCCTCGCTGCTATCGGTACAGCGACACTAGCGGTGGAACTTCGCCGGCGCAAGCGGAGCGTTGTTGTCAGCCGGGGGCGGTCTCGGTGACGCGAAAATCGGCAAGAAATTCACGCAGCTTTTCACGTTCTTCCGGCGTCTCCTGCGTGCCGTTACGCAGGTGCGTTGTCCGCGGCTCGCGGTCGAGGAAGAGCCGGCCGCTGACCTGTGCCGCCTCGGTGGCCGCGGCCAGCCAGACAATGGTGTCGGCGCCTTCGTCCGGGCTGCGCAGAATACGCCGTGTCAGGCGGTGAAAGCCGGGTAGAGCGGATTCCACGCCGGGGGTATCCGCCCAACCGGGATGCATGGCATTCACCACGATGTTGTCATCAGCCCATTCCTCAGCCCATTGTTCGGTTACGACCATCAGGGCGCGCTTGGCGCGGGCGTAGGCAACGCTGCCGGAATAATTCTGCTCGCGGGCGATCAGCTTGTGTACCTCAAGCGGCTGGCTGTACATCCCCCCCGAAACCACGTTGACGACGCGACCGCCGCCGCCGGCGGCGAGCAGGGGTTTGAGCCCGAGCGTCAATCGGTAGGGACTCAGGAGGAGAAGGGCAAAGCTCGCTTCGAGACCCTCGTCGGTTTCCTGTCGGGGATTGAACAGCGCGCCGGCATTGTTTACGAGGACATCAATCGACCGGCCGTTCGCGATCAGACGCTCGATCAATGCCTCCACGTCGCCTATAAGGGAGAGGTCGGCAATCTCCGCGGCGATCTGCGTGTTGCCTGTTGCATGAATCAGTGATTCCACCGCGTTGGCGGCTTTGTCGGGATTGCGCATCACCAGGGTCAGCTGCGCGCCGCGCTCTGCAAGCTGCCGCGCCGTCGCGAAGCCGATGCCGGCGTTGGCGCCGGTAATAACGATGTGGCGCTCGCTCAGGTCGGCGGAGATCGGATTCCAGTGCTTGCGTCCACGCCGATAGCCCCAGCGGCTGAACATCGCCAGCCCGGGCAGAACGAGATTGTCGGCACGTCGACTGCAGTCCGAGATCGCCGGTTCGGGGAAATTGTCTTCCAGTGCGGTCTGCATACCGCGCAGCGAATTCCTGCCCATACGCTGCATCCCGGGCAGCAGGGCGCCTTCCGCCAGGCGCAGCGCGCCTTTCGGCGTTATCTCCGCCACGTAGTCGATGTGGGTTTGCGTGTCGGCATCCGTGAAGCTGATACGGTCGGTGATATCAAAGAGGGCGGAGGTTCCGCGCAGTTCGATGAATGCGTCGGGCTCGAAGGTGACTACGCTGTAGTGAATCGCTACCGATCCCAGGGGCAGGCGGCAATGCACAAGGAATTCCGTGCCGGCGCCGACTGCGCCGGGGGTTTTTTTCTCGGAGCTGATAGCCGTGGCATCCCACTCGGTGGTTGTGCGGAAGTCGGCGATGTAGCGGAAACATGCATCGCGCGGCCGATCGACGTGTATCTCTTCGTGTAGAGTGATCATTTAGAGCTCCTGTGCATGGCCGGTATACGGCGCAGGAGCAGGCGCAGTTCACCGGGGTGCGTCTGTCAGTCCTCGCTCCATACACGCCGCAGGGGTTCGCCGAAGTCGTCGTAGATGATCTTGCTGCGCTGGCGTTTGCGTGGTCTGCCGGATGGCTTGCGAGCGGGTTTTCGCCTCGACTCCAGGGCAGCGATGACTTCCGGTATCTGTGTGCGTTCTGCGCGCGGTTCGCTGAAAAGTTCACGCGTCGCCGGGCGCATGGGTGCACTGATTTCGCGCCCGCTGACACCCTGGTCAACGCGCTCTATGGCGCCGCCCTGGTGCAGGTATTGCGCCATTTCCTGCTCCAGCTGGGCGCGCAGCTCGGCCTTGGTTGGCAACTTTTTCATGGGCGTAGAGAAGTGCTCCCTCCGATGTCGAGCTCGCGGCTTACTGACTCCTCAGTGTACCCCATCGACGCGTCAATGCCTGCCCGCGTTTTTTGCGGTGGCGTTTCTCAATAAGCCGGGAGTCTGGTTTAATGCCTCCCCTGTGTTTCGGGAGCATACGCATGATCTGGCTAATCGTGATCGTCCTGGCGCTGGTGTGGTTCAGCCTGAGCTACCTGCGCGGAGAGAATCTGCACTACCTCGATCGACCGCCGCAACCCTCGCCGCAGACACCGCCGAGTGATGCGCACCGGGACGTGGTAAAGCAGTTGCGGGAGTTCGCCAGTATCGGCAAAACCGAGTCGGGGTCCAGTCGGATCAAGCTGATTCGTGAATTGATGGATGCCATGCCGGGCGACAAGACCTTCGACAGCAGCTTTACGCCGGTAGAGCGCGACGGTATCAGTGGCGAATGGGTGCAGTCACCCGGGGTGGATGCCCGGCGTCGGGTGCTCTACCTGCACGGCGGCGCGTGGTTTGCCGGCAGTCCCCTGAGTCATCGGCCGATTACGGATAAGCTGTCGCGCACGCTCAACGCGGCTGTGTTTGCTCTCGATTATCGACTGGTGCCGGAATTTCGTCGCGTGGATGGCATCCTTGACTGCCGGGAGGGCTATCGCTGGATACTGCACAACGGGCCGGAGGATGGGGAGCCACCGGAATTCCTTCTGGTGTCCGGTGACTCCGCTGGTGGCAGTCTCACGCTGGATGTCATTGCCTGGGCGCGCGACAGCGGTTTGCGTATGCCCGACGCGGCGGTCGTTCTCTCGCCGTCCACGGACACTACGATGACCGCGCCCAGCCTGCGCGAAAATATCGAGACCGATCCGATGCTCGGCCCCGCGTTCGCGCCGCTGTTGAGGTTTCCGACCCCGCTGCTGTGGTGGTTCTACTGGTTCTCCTGGCGGATTCCGCCGCGGGATCCGAGAGTGTCTCCGGTGCGCGGCAACCTCGAGGGCCTGCCGCCGATCCTCATTCTCGCGAGCGAGGCGGAAATGTTGCTCGACGATGCCCGGCGCTATGCCGCCAAGGCGCAGGCGGCCGGGTCGCCGGTGCAGCTGCAGACCTGGCCGCACATGGTGCATGTCTGGCCCCTGTTCACGCCGGAGTTGCCGGAGGCCGAGGAGGCCTACGCAAATATCGCCGAGTTCGTCAAAGCACTGGAGATCCCACGCGAAGAACAGGTCGCCCCTGCATGAAGGCAGTCCGGTCGCTGGTCGTTTTTGTCTGGCTGGTGCTGACGATTATCCCCCTCGGTGCAGGTCTGCTCATCTGCTCGCCGTTCACTTCCTCGGAACGCCTCTGGTGGTGGTTCGCTGTCCCGTGGCTGCGCGGCGTGATTGCTATGGCTCGTCTGGTCGGCGGTGTGCGCTACCGCATCAGTGGCTGGGAACACCTGCCGGGACCCGGGGACATGCGGCGGGTTATTCTGTGCCCGAAGCACCAGTCAACCTGGGAAACCTTTTTTTTCCCCAGCGTTACTCCGCACCCACTGGCCTACGTGTTCAAGCGCGAGCTCCTGCGCATCCCGATGTTCGGCTGGGCGCTGGGTCGTCTGGAGATGATCCCGATAGATCGCGGTAAGCGATCCTCCGCCTGGACGCGCGTTGCCACGCTCGGTGCACAGCTGATGGACCGGGGGAAATGGGTCATCATGTTTCCCGAGGGCACACGCGCGGCGCGCGGTGAGCGCGGGGTCTACAAATCCGGTGCCAGTCGTCTTGCCGTGGCGACGGGCGCCAGTATCATCCCGGTAGCGGTCACGTCGGGCCGCTGCTGGCCGCGGCGTTCATTCGCGCTTGTGCCCGGCGTCATCGACGTGTCCATCGGCCCGGCGATCGACGCCGCCGGGAGGCGACCGGAACGCGTGATGGCAGAGGTTGAAAACTGGATAGAGTCGGAAATGCACCGCCTGGATCCCGGCGCCTACGCGCATAAGACCCCGGAAAGCTGCGCTGACAGCAAGACACCCGAAAACTGATTAAAGGAGCCAGCCATGGCGATTGAGGAACGATTTATCGAGTACGACTGCGACGGCACATTGCTCGAGGGCATGCTCGCCTTCGATGCCGACGCCACTGGGCCATCTCCCGCGGTTGCGGTCGCGCATGCCTGGGGTGGTCGCGGAGACTTCGAGTTGGATAAGGCGCGCGAACTGGCCGCGAACGGCTACGTCGGTTTTGCCCTCGATATGTACGGCAAGGGTGTACGCGGCAGCTCAGTCGATGAGAACCGGTCGCTCATGACAGCGCTGTTGGAGGACCGGTCAGTGGTGGCGCGGCGCATGCAGCGCGCCATCGCCGTTGTGCGGGAACAGCCCCAGGTGGACGCCGACCGGGTCGCCGCCATGGGCTTCTGCTTGGGAGGCCTGTGCGTACTCGACCTGGCACGTGCGGGAAGCGATGTACGTGGTGTGATTTCCTTTCACGGACTGTTCAACCCCCCGCAACCGCTGGCGCAAAAGCCGACACCGATTCGCGCCCGGGTCCTCTGTCTGCACGGCTATGACGACCCGATGGTGGAGCCCCAGAGTATACTGGACCTGGGTTCAGAGCTGACCGCCGCGGGTGCCGACTGGCAGCTGCATGCCTACGGCAACACGCTGCATGCTTTCACCAACCCGGAGGCGAATGATCCCGACTTCGGCGCGGTTTACAGCGACTCGGCGAATCGTCGCGCATTCCGCTCACTGTACAATTTCCTTGAAGAAATACTGTAACTCTCGCCCACGTGTGGTCGACGCTGGCAGTCGGCCAGTCCACGACGACTGTCGGGGTCCCCGGGCCCTAGGGGTGACCCCGGTGACGCTGCAGGCAACGAGGCTCCCGTATGACTGACGCGCTTAACCCCGTGATAATCGGGACCGGGCAGTGTACTTTCCGCGATATCGACCCCGCGCGCAGCCCCGTGGATGGCATGCTGGCAAGTGCGCGGCTCGCGCTCGCCAGCACCGGCTGCGACGCGGTCGCCGACAGTATCGACTGCATTGTCAGCATACCATTCCTGGCACGACAGCTTCCCGAGCTGGCCAACCTGTTGCCGCCGAATGCCGGCTCGAGCCTGGCAGAGGGTCTCGGTATCGCGCCGGGGACACTGCTGACGTCGGATTTCGGCGGCAATCTGCCGCAGTGGTTCATCAACCGTTGCGCCGACGAGCTGGTGCGGGGTGAACACCGCACGGTTCTGCTCAGCGGCTGTGAAATGATGGCCACGCTGTTTTCCGGACTGCGCAGTGGTGCGGACTTCTCCGCCTGGCAGCGCGGCGGTGCCCGCGAATCGACTGATCTCGGGTCGGGCCGCGACCCCTGCCTGCCACACGAGCGAGCCCATGGGCTGTTCGAACCGATAAATACCTACCCGCTCTTCCAGAGCGCACTGCGCCATGCCCGCGGCTGGTCGGCGCAGGGGCAGGATGCGCGTCTGGGCCGCCTGGTCAGCCAGATGAGTGAGGTTGCAGCGAACAATCCATATGCCTGGAAGCGCGATCGCCTGTCGGCGGCAGAGGTGCTCAGCACGGAAGCGGGCAATCGCATGATTACCTGCCCTTACACCCGGGCCATGAACGCGATACTCGCGGTGGATATGGCGGCCAGCGTGATCCTGACAACAGATGCCCACGCACGCAGTCTCGGGATTGCGCCGCGGGATATTGTCTACCTGCAGGCCGGGGCCGAGGCCGAGGATGTCTGGTATACCGCCGAACGCGCGGATTTCTCCCGCTCCCTGGCACTGTCGGCCTGTATGTCGAACGTGCTGGCCGCGGCCGACCTTACCAGTGGCGCCATAGACCATTTCGATCTCTACAGCTGTTTCCCCTCCGCCGTGGAAGTCGCCTGCGATGCGCTTGGACTCGATACGGATGACCCACGGGGCGTTACGCTGACCGGCGGCCTGATGCGCTGCGGCGGACCTGGAAACAATTACACCATGCACGCGATCGCCTCACTGTGCGAGCACTTGCGCGCGTCCGGGACCGGCTGCGGGCTGATCAGCGCGACCGGCGGCTACCTCACCAAGCACGCAGTCGGCCTCTACGGCGTCGAGTCGCCGCGCATTCCCTGGGCAGAGCGCACGGGCAATGCACTGCAGTCGGGGCTTGACGCGCTGAAGCACCCCACGCTCAACACCAGACCGCCCCCGGGACGCGTGGTCATCGAGGCGCACGCGGTGCCGTTCGCCGGGGGCGAGCCCGCGCATGGCATCATCGTCGGGCGGCTCGATGATGGCACGCGCTGCCTCGCACATGCGGTCACTGACGACCTGTGCGCCGCGCTCGTTCACGAGGATTGTGTCGGTCGCGAGGGCTATCTGGAGCCGGCTGAGCCGGTGAATCTGTTCCGGTTCCAGCCTCAAGCGAAGGCTGACTGAAAGCGGTCGCACAGTGTGCTCAGGATCTGCACGCGTGCGAAGCGCTTGTCCTCGCCCGCCACCAGCGTCCACGGCGCGTGGGGCGTGCTGGTCCTGGCCACCATGTCCTCCACCGCCTGCGCATACTGGTCCCAGCGCTCCCGGTTGCGCCAGTCTTCCGCGGTCAGCTTGTGGCGCTTGTGGGGCGTTGTTTCACGATCGCAAAAGCGCCTGAGTTGTTCGTCCGGACTGAGATGTATCCAGAACTTGGCGATCAGGCAGCCGTGGTCCGCGAGCTGCGCCTCGAACTGGTTGATTTCGCTGTAGGCGCGCTGCCACTCCGCCGCGCTGGCGTAGCCCTCCACGCGTTCCACCAGGACGCGTCCGTACCAGGAGCGATCAAAGAGGGTGGCGCAGCCGTCGCGCTGAAGCCGGCGCCAGAAGCGCCAGAGATAGTGCTGTGCGCGTTCCTCGTCACTGGGCGTCGCGATCTGGAACAGCTTGTACAGTCGCGGGTCGATGGCTGCCGTGACGCGCCGGATAGCGGAGCCCTTGCCGGCTGCATCCCAGCCCTCGAAAACCGCGATCAGCGAGCGCCTCTGTCGATGCGCTTCCCAGGCGTGGTCCTGCAGCGTCGACTGCAGCGATGCCAGCTTTTTCTTGTATGTGGATTTACTCAGCGCCTGGTCGAGATCGACACGATCGAGGACTGTCGGCTGCGGCTCGTGCGCCTGCGCAGGCGCCGTGTCGTCGGCAGCGACAGCCGCGGTGTCCCGGTCGGGGTCGGCGCGCTGACCGCGACGCCGGTCATGCGCCTGCATCGACTGCAGCAATGTCTCGGCAACGGCAATATCCCGGTAGCGATGATCATCTGCTTCCAGCCGGTGCCAGGGCGAATGACTGGAGTCGGTCAGGCGTAGCATTTCCTCGGAGACTTCCATCGCTTTCGGGTAGCGCTTCCACCAGGTTTCGGCGTCGGCGGGAACGCGTGGGTTGCGGGCTTCCCGCGGCATTTCCTCGGCGAGTTGCCTGCGCTGGGTTTCACGCCTGACGTGCAGCCAGATCTTGATGACCAGGGCGCCATCCGCGCACAGCATGCGCTCGAAGGCTTCGATGTCCCGAAGTCGTGACAGGAAGTCGCGACCGGATACCTCACCGGCCATGGCCTGGTAGGCGGGCTCCTGGTACCAGGCACCCAGGAATATGCCTGTGTTGCCTTTTGCCGGCATGCGGCGCCAGAAGCGCCAGAAGCGCGGCCGGGACTCCTCTTCGTCCGAATGCAGCCAGAGCGCGTGAGTGCTGATAAAGCGCGGGTCCATCCATTCATTGAGACGGTGACTGACACTGCCCTTGCCGCTGCCATCCAGGCCACCGAGGATCACGATCACCGGATAGCCAAGATCCCTGAATGCAAACTGCTGTGCCAGCAGGGCAGGTCGCAGTTCATCGCGCAGGCGCTTGAATTCGCCCTTGGAGAGTGCCTTGCCCGTCTCCAGTGCCTCGAACACGGCGCTCACCTCCGAGCCGTCTGCAAGGGCACCACTTCAGCCCTCGGCATAAACTGCCTGCGCCGCGGCGACCGCAGTGCCCGGGCGCACGTCGGTTGCACCCTGGCGGGAGAGTACCGATTCCAGCGCCGACAGGCAGGTATAGACATTGCGCGGGCGGCTGGCATGTCCCATGAGGCCGATGCGCCAGGTCCTGCCCGCCAGAGTCCCCAGGCCGGCGCCGATCTCCAGGTCGAACTCCTGCAGCAATGCCGAGCGCACCGCCGCATCGTCGACTCCCTCGGGGATACAGACTGAGTTCAGCTGGGGCAGCCGATGTGCCGCGGTGACCGCCATTTGCAGGCCCAGCGCCTCCAGCCCGGCGACCAGCGCGCGATGATTGCGCCGGTGCCGGGCGTGCCCGGCTTCAAGGCCTTCCTCCTCGACCATCAAAAGCGCCTCGTGCAGCGCATACATCGCGTTCACCGGAGCTGTGTGGTGGTAGGCTCGCTTGCTGTCGCCACCCCAGTAGGCCATGACCAGCTGCATGTCGAGAAACCAGCTCTGGACGCGATGGGCGCGCGACTCGATACGCTCGACGGCGCGCGGACTGAAGGTGACCGGCGCAATACCGGGGACGCAGGACAGGCACTTCTGGCTGCCGGAGTACACCGCATCCGCGCCCCAGGTGTCCACGTCGACGGGGATTCCGGCCAGCCCGGTTACCGTATCGACAATGCTCAGGGCACCATTCTCGCGCGCCAGCGCACACAGGGCGGCGGCGTCACTGCGTGCGCCGGTGGAAGTCTCGGCATGCACGAAGGCGAGCAGGCTCGCCTCGGGGTGCGTCGAGAAGGCGGCGGCGACCTTGTCGGCACTTACCGCTTCGCCCCAGGCATCCTCCACCATGACGGCGGTCGCGCCGCAGCGCTCGACGTTCTCCTTCATACGGCCACCGAAAACCCCGTTCTGGCAGACAATCACCGTATCGCCGGGCGACACCAGGTTTACAAAGCAGGCCTCCATGCCCGCCGAGCCCGGTGCCGAAATCGGCAGAGTGAGGGGGTTTTCGCTCTGGAAGACGTACTGTAGCTGCGCCTTGATCGCGTCCATCAGATCGATGAAGCAGGGATCCAGGTGCCCGATCGTGGGCTGGGCGAGAGCGGCCAGCACACGAGGCGAGACGTCCGACGGGCCGGGACCCATCAGTGTACGCTGCGGCGGATAGAAACGCTGGCTCATTGGCATGACTCCTTCAATTTTTTCGGCATTGCTATGGCACTCGACTCAGCCCTCGGACAGGACCTGCGCCTGCGCGGCGGCGACGCGAGCCACTGGCAGGCGGAAGGGGCTGCAGGACACATAGTCGAGTCCCAGATCGTGGCAGAACTGGATAGAGCGCGGATCGCCGCCGTGCTCGCCGCAGATTCCGTACTTGACATTTTTGTTTGTCGTGCGGGATTCCTCGACCGCCATGCGCATGAGACGCCCCACGGCGCGCTGGTCGAGACTGACAAACGGGTCGTGCTCGATCAGCTTGTTCTCGAGGTAATCGGGGATGAAGCGCCCGGCGTCATCGCGCGAAAAGCCGTAGGTCATCTGCGTCAGGTCGTTGGTGCCGAAGCTCATGAACTCGACTGCCGGCGCCAGCCGGTCGGCGCCGAGACAGGCGCGCGGCGTTTCCATCATAGTGCCGACCTTGTAGCGCAGCGAGACCGATTTCTCCTTCAGCAGCTTGCGGATGCTGCTGTCTATGATTTCGCTGATCAGGCGGATTTCGCGCACATTGATCACCAGCGGGATCATGATCTCCGGGTAGGGCCGGTAGCCCTGTTCGATGGCCTCGATCGCGGCACCGATGATGGCTTTTACCTGCATGCGCGTGATTTCCGGCATAACGACGGACAGGCGACAACCGCGGAAACCGAGCATAGGGTTGACTTCAGACAGGCCCTCCGATGCCTCGCGGATAGCGTCGGGCGAGCGATCGAGCCGTTGCGCCAGCTCGAGCACGTCGTTCTCGCCTTGCGGCAGAAATTCGTGCAGGGGTGGATCGAGCAGGCGCACGGTCACGGGCAGGCCGTCCATGACCTGGAACAGGGCGAGCAGATCCTGGCGCTGGAACATCTCCAGCTTCTCGAGGTAGGGCGCTCTTTCCGCCGCGTTGTGCGCGAGGATCATCGCGCGCATCAGGTCGATACGCGCGCTGTCGAAAAACATGTGCTCGGTACGGCACAGGCCGATGCCCTCGGCGCCCAGCTCCCGGCCGCGCTCCGCGTCTTCCGGCGTTTCCGCGTTGGCGCGCACCTTCAGGCGCCGATGTTTGTCAGCCCAGGACAGCAGCGTCTGGAAATCGTCACTGGAGCTCGCCTCTGTCTTGGGGATATCGCCCAGCATGACTTCACCGCTGGATCCATCGAGGGTGATCACATCCCCACGCTTCAGTACGTGGCCGTCGCGCGTTGTGGCGGTCCCCGCCTCCACATTGACGCTGAGGCCGGCAGCGCCCGTGATCGCGCATACGCCCATGCCGCGGGCCACCACCGCAGCGTGGGATGTCATGCCGCCGAGCTCGGTGAGAATCCCCTGGGCGACTTTCATACCGTGGATATCCTCGGGGGTTGTTTCACGTCGGACAAGGATTACCGGGGTGCCGTCGCGCGCGACCTGTACCGCCTCGTCCGCGGAATAAACCACCTGGCCGCTTGCGCCCCCGGGACTCGCGGGCAGTCCGCTCGCGACGACATCCTGTTTTGCCGCCGGGTCGACCATGGGATGCAAGAAGGCCTCAACGTGTTCCGGCGAGACCCTCAGCAGCGCCTCCTTCTCGTTGATGAGTCCCTCGTTGACCATATCCACAGCTATCTTGATCGACGCGCGGCCGGTGCGCTTGCCGCTGCGGGTCTGCAGCATGTAAAAATGGCCTTCCTGAACGGTAAATTCGATGTCCTGCATGTCCCGGTAATGTTCTTCCAGCAAACGCTGCGTCTTGTCGAGCTGCTGATATACCTCGGGCAATTTGTCCCGTAGTGAGGCAATCGGCTGCGGCGTGCGGGTCCCCGCCACCACGTCCTCGCCGGCCGCATTGAAAAGAAATTCGCCGTAAAAGCTGTGCTCGCCTGTCGATGGATCGCGCGTGAAGGCGACGCCGGACCCGGAGTCGTCGCCGAAGTTGCCGAATACCATGGCCTGGACTGTCACCGCCGTCCCCAGCGTGTCGGGGATGTTGTTCATTTCCCGATATACATTCGCCCGCGGCGTGTGCCAGGACAGGAATACGGCCTCGACGGCCCTGCGCAGCTGCACAAAGGGGTCCTGGGGAAAATCGGCGATCTGCTTGAACGCCTCGACGATGGCGCGCCAGTCGTCGGCATTCATGTCGATGTCAGTCTGGTAGCCGCGCGCTTGCTTGTAGTTCTCGATTTCGCGCTCAAGTCGCGCCGCGTCGACGTCCATGACCACATCGGCAAACATCTGTATAAAGCGGCGGTAGGAATCGTAGGCGAAGCGTGGATTGCCGGTCTTCGCGGCGAGACCGGCGGCAATATCGTCGTTCAGGCCGAGGTTCAGGATCGTGTTCATCATGCCCGGCATGGAAATCGGGGCGCCGGAACGAACAGAAAACAGCAAAGGGTTCTCCGGGTCGCCGAAGCGGGCGTCCATCTTTTTTTCCACCAGGTCGAGGGCAACCCGGTACTCCTGCTCCAGCAGCGTCGGCAGGTGGTTCCCGTTCTCGAAGAATTCGCGACAGGTCGGTGTCGTAATAACGAAGCCGTAGGGCACGGGAAGTCCGAGATTGGTCATTTCGCACAGGTTGGCTCCTTTGCCGCCCAGCAGGTCCCTGTCGTCACGATTGCCCTCGTTGAACAGGTAAACACGCTTCGCCATAGTCTCTCCCCGCGGAACAGCCGACTGTTGAAAGAGCGCGAGTATACTGTTTCATGTACCATGCGTCATTTGCCCCTTATCGCCCTGAGCAGATGCGCGTGCTGTCTACCAGTTATCGTAAAAAGGTGCCTGTCAACCGGCGCTGGCGCGGCCTGCTCGTCATGTGGTGCGTTGTCTGTCTATGCGCCTGCGCGCAGACAGGTCCACGACAGCGCGAGCCCTCGGCTGCTGCACCGGTGGATTTCTCCGGAAACTGGGAACTGAACTTTGCGCAGAGCGACAATGTGCAGGCGCAGATGAATACACTGGTGCGCAACCTGCGCAAGCGGGCCGAGCGCCAGGCTGCGCGTCGCGGCGAGCGGGGCGGTGCCGGCGTTGTGCTGGGAAGCTCTGGCACCGACAGCGCACCATCGGTAATCGGGCTGGCGCGCATGGCAGATATGATCACTGACTCCCAGCTGTTCGACATAGAGCAAAGCCGAACGCGTATAAACGTCGAGCGGGAGGACAATTTTGCCCTGACCTGCGACTTCCTGCGTGAGGCAACGCGTGTGCGGGATCTCGGTGTGGGCCGTGAGGCCTGCGGCTGGGACGGATCCCAACTGGTGTTCCGGATTGCGCTGCCCGAGGGACTGTCGATCCGACATCGCTTCAGCCTGGCACCTTCCGGCGATCAGCTTGGCGTCTACACCACGGTTTTTTCCGATCGCGTCAGCGCCCCGTTCAGCGTGCAACGTGTATACGACCGGTTTGAGCCGGGGGATCGCGGCTATCGCTGCAAGATGACGGTCTCCCGCGGTCGCGTGTGCACGACGGAAAGCCAATGACGCAGCGTCTTCAGGCCACTATTCTCACCTTGTTAGGGATGGCGCTGGTCATTCTCGGCGGCTGCGCGTCGGGAACCCCGGCGGCGTCGTCGTCCCCGCAGCCGTCGGATCCTGCCGCCACCTGGCCGGAGCCGGTCGACCCGGTTTCGTTACAGCGCGCGGGGCCCGAAAATCCGGCCCCCCGGGCGGCGCTCGACCTGGCCGTATTGATCTTTGACACGGGACTTGAAGACCTGAAAGCTGCCGAGATTGATACGGTGTTTGCCGAGGTGCGCAAGGCCGAGTCTCTGTTCATGCCGGTGCAGTTGCGGCAAGCGCTGGAGCAAAGCGGTTACTGGGGTGTAGTGCGGGTGTTGCCGGAGCGATCGGATTCGTTTGCACTGCATGTTGCGGGCAAGATTGTGCACGCAGACGGTCGTGACATGGTCATTGATGTGACGGCAACGGACGCCAGCGGACGCGAGTGGCTGTCGCGTCGTTATCGCGGACGCGCGCCGGCGAGCGCCTACCCGGTGACCGCCAAGGCGGAACCGTTTGCGGCGGTCTATCACCAAATCGCCAACGATCTGGCGCAGGCGCTTGCGCAACGCAAGCCTGCGCGCTTGGCGACGCTGCAGGATATTGCGTTCATGCGGTTCGCAGCACGGCTCGCGCCGGCAGCGTTTGCCGATTACCTGGAGCGCACTGAAAATGGCGAGTGGCGGCTGGCGGGCTTTCCCGCCGAGAGCGACAGCATGCTGCAGCGCGTGCGTCGCCTGCAGCGCCAGGAGAACCTGTTTGTCGATACGGTCGACGAGCAATACCGGGGGCTGATCGAGGAGTTTGCACCGACCTACCACCTGTGGCGCGAGTACAGCCGTGAACTCGTGGTGTATGAGGAGGACTATCTGGCGCGGGCGTCCCAGCGCGAGATCCAGAGCCGGCGCGGTACGTTTGCCGCCATGCAGCAGACCTACAACACCTTTCGGCGGGCCAAAGTGCATGAACAGGACCTGTACGAGCTGGCCACCGGGTTTGACAATGAGGTCACCGCCACCGTGGTGGATGTAGACGACCGCGTATACCGTCTGCGGGGATCCCTGCAGGAGCAATTCGTCGAGTGGCGGCGCCTGCTCGAGCGCATCTTTACCCTCGAGACCCGGCCGCAGCCATGAGCGTGGATACTGAGCAGGAATTTCTCGCCCTGTGTCCGCGCGGCGTCGGCGCACTCCTGACCCACGAGCTTTCCGCCCTGGGGGCGACCGACGTGCGCGAGACCCCCGCCGGTGTTTTCTTCAGTGGCGGCCGCGCTACGCTCTATCGCGCCTGTCTGTGGTCGCGCCTGGCCAGTCGCGTCCTGCTGCCGCTCGCGGAATTCGATGCCGCGGATGCGGATGCGCTGTACCGCGGTCTCAAGGCGATTGCCTGGCCGCGATTGTTCGCAGCGAGCAGTTCCTTTGCGGTCGATTTTCACGGCCAGACCCGGGCAATCCGCAATACCCAGTTTGGCG
>CAYFVJ010000033.1:15677-20783 GCA_964346555.1 uncultured Alteromonadaceae bacterium
AGGGCGGCGCTCGACCTCTGTGGCGGCAGCCTGCACCAGCGCGGGTATCGTGTGCGCTCCGGGGAGGCACCACTGAAAGAGAATCTCGCCGCGGCCCTGCTGCTGCGCGCCGATTGGCCCGGGATGGCGGCCCGTGGTGGCGCGCTGATCGACCCGATGTGCGGCTCCGGCACATTGTTGATCGAGGCGGCTCTGATGGCCGCGGATTGCGCGCCCGGCCTCGGGCGTGAACGCTTTGCGTTTGAATCCTGGCTGTCCCATGACGAACGCCAATGGCAGGCGGTTGTCGGCGATGCGCGTCTGCGCGCGCAGCGCGGTCTCGAGCGCAGCCTGCCGGAAATACGTGGCTACGATGCCGATCCTGCGGCGGTGCGTTCCGCCGAGGCGAACATCGCGGCAGCGAGGCTCAAGCAGCACGTGCGCGTCAGCTGTAAACCGCTGGCGGAGCTGCGTCGGCCGAGTCACCGGCCGCTGCCCCACGGTCTGGTCATCTGTAATCCACCCTACGGTGAGCGTCTCGGCGACAAGACCTCGCTGCACCATCTCTACCAGCGCCTGGGGCAGCTCCTGCACGATGAATTCGATGGCTGGGACGCGGCCGTGTTCACTGCCGACATCGATCTGGGGCGCGCGATCGGTCTGCGCAGTCACAAGCAGTATGCGCTTTACAACGGCGCACTTAAATCGACGCTGCTGCTGTTCAGCCTGCGCGACAATCGCCTGCGCGATCCGCCGCAGCAGGGCGAAGCCCGGCCCGACCCGGCGCCGGGCGGGGCGGATCCGCTGCCGTCGCCGCTGAGTGACGGAGCGACCATGTTCGCCAACCGGGTACGCAAGAACCGGCGCCACCTGGCGAGCTGGATAAAGCGCAATGCCATCGAATGCTATCGTCTATACAATGCCGATATGCCGGAATACGCGGTAGCGGTCGATGTCTATGCCGACTGGGTGCATGTAGCGGAGTACACCGCGCCGTCCGGGGTGGATCCCGCATCGGCCAGGGCGAGGCTGGACGAGGTACTGCAGGCGCTTCCGGCTGCGCTGGATGTACCGGCATCGCGCATCGTGCTCAAGCAGCGTCAACGCCAACGCGGCAGCGCCCAGTATACGCGTCAGGCAGACAGCGACCGGATGATAGCGGTGCGTGAAGGGCAGGCCGTTCTCCTGGTGAACCTCTGGGACTACCTGGATACCGGCCTGTTTCTCGACCACCGCGCCCTGCGTCTGCGCCTGGCCGGGGAAGCCCGCGGTCGTGATTTTCTCAATCTGTTCTGCTACACCGGTTCGGCTACGGTGCACGCGGCACTCGGTGGCGCCCGCTCGACTACCAGCATCGACCTTTCCAATACCTATCTCGACTGGCTGCGCAGTAATCTTGCCCGCAACGGGCTGGCTGAGAACCGGCATCACCTGGTACGCACCGATGTGCGCGAGTGGCTGGCGCGCGATGGCGATGCCTACGACCTGATTTTCCTCGATCCACCCTCTTTCTCCAACTCGAAGCGCCTGGCGGAGACTTTCGATCTGCAGAGAGACCACGCGGAGCTGATCCGTGCCGCTATGCGACGATTGCGCCCCGGGGGCACTCTGTATTTTTCCTGCAACAAGCGTCGGTTCCAGCTTGACCCCGCACTTGCGGCCGCGTTTTCCTGCAAGGACGTAACGCGGCAGACGCTGGATCCGGATTTCCGTCGGGGGCGTGCGCCGCATATGTGCTATCGGCTGGCGCACGCCAGCGCTGCTTGAGCGGTCGTGACACTGGAGAAGACGGGACGACTTATGCACGCGGGATCATTCACAGTCGAAGCGGGCCATCGCTGGCGCCTGGAGAGGCGATGAAGCGCCTGCTCATCGCCTATCACAGCCAGAGTGGTGCGAGTGCGCGCCTGGCAATGGCCGCGACCGCGGGGGCGCGGGATAGCGCCGAGGTCGATGTGCATTGCGGGCGTTGCAGTGATGTCGGCACCTTTGAGTTAGCGCGGTCAGATGCGCTGCTGCTCGTCTGCGCCGAGAACAACGGTCGCCTCAACGGTGGCGCCAAGGATTTCCTCGATCGCAGTTTCTATCCGCTGATCGACAGGCAGCTCGTGCTGCCCTATGGTCTGTTGATCAGCGCCGGTAGCGATGGTCAGGGCGCGGTCGCGGAAGCTCAGCGTATTTTCCGCGGCATCCCGTTTTCGCAGGCGACCGAGCCGCAGATCATCCAGGGCTGGCCGGCACAGGCGGACCTCGACGCCGCCCGGGAATTCGGCGAGGCCTTCGCCACCGGCGTGGCCATGGCGATCTTTTGAGACGAGAGTGTCTGCGACGAACGCTGTCCGGCTCCGCCAATGCTCAGATCAGTTCAGCCGGTATGAGCAGGATCGGCAGCGGCGCGAAGAGCGCTGACCAGCGCATTGCCCGCGCGTGACGGGGAGCGCTGTCGATGATAGGCGTAGCCCAGGGTGCGCTCCAGCTGTAACCCGTCGACGGCAAGCCGCCGTAGCGATTGGTTGCGCATGCCTCGCGGCAGCACCGTCCAGCCGAGACCGACGGCAGCCATCATGCGCAGTGTCTCCAGGTAATTGGTGGTCATGGCAGTCTCGAGCTGTACGCCCGCCTCGGCAAAACAGCGCGCAACGAGCTGGCCCGTGAAGGTATCGAGCCCGGGTAGCACTGCCTCCAGCGAGGCCAGCTCGGCGCGGGTCGCGGTGCCGGGCCGTGCCAGTGGATGGTCCGCCGCGACCATGAAATCCAGCGGGTCCTGCCACAGCGGGTAGCTGGCCAATTGCGGATTGTCGTCCGGTGCCAGTGTGGCGACAGCGAGCTCGATATCGCCGGCGGCAAGCGCGGCGTAAGCCTGCTCGGAGTCGAGGAACTGAATTTCCAGCTGTACTCTGGGATAGGCGCGCTTGAACGCACTCAGCACCGATGGCAGCCGGTGCAGGCCGATGTGGTGGCTGGTCCCCAACTGCAGGCGCCCGGATACCTCGCCGGAGAGGTCGCGCACCGCCTGCTCCGCCGCCGCAAACGACAATTCCACCGCAGCGGCGTGCGGCAAGAGCGCGGTGCCGGCCTCAGTGAGCAGAATACGTCGTCCAACGCGGTCGAAAAGTGCGGTGCCCAGGTGCGCCTCGAGCAGGGCAATACGCTTGCTGACCGCGGGTTGTGACAGGTGCAGGCGCGCGGCCGCACCCGAGAACGAGCCGCTCTCGGCAATTGCGCGAAAGGCGCGCAGGTTGTGCAGGTCGAGATCGGCGGACACGGGGCGATTCCAATCAAAATCTGAATATCAGATGGTAATGCAATAAATAAAAATAATAAATTTGAGTAATTTGACGCCGCGCGCTATTCTCTGATTCTTAATAAAGGTCTGCCGACCGCGGCTGGAGACAAGTAATATGAGTGCACTCACCCTGTACGATAAACTCTGGAACAACCATCTGGTGGAGCAGTGGGATGACGGCTCCGCTCTGATCTATATAGACCGCCACCTGATTCATGAAGTGACGTCGCCGCAGGCTTTTGAGGGGCTCAGGCTCGCGGGGCGACAGCCCTGGCGGATCGATGCCAATCTCGCCGTGCCCGATCACAATGTCCCCACGGGCGCCGAAGAGCGTCGCGGCGGTGTCGGTGGTATTCTCGACCCCGTGTCGCGCCTGCAGGTGCAGACGCTCGACGATAACTGCGACGCCTTCAAGATCGTCGAGATTTCTATCAATGATACGCGCCAGGGCATCGTTCACGTGGTTGGCCCCGAGACCGGCGCGACCCTGCCCGGCATGACGCTGGTGTGCGGTGATTCCCATACGTCCACTCACGGTGCCCTGGGCGCGCTGGCCCACGGCATCGGTACCTCAGAGGTCGAGCACGTTCTGGCGACGCAGTGCCTCGTGCAGCAAAAAATGAAGAACATGCAGGTGCGGGTAGACGGCCAACTGCAGGCCGGCGTGACAGCGAAAGATCTCGCCCTGGCAATCATCGGTAAAATCGGCACCGCCGGCGGTACCGGTTACGCCATCGAATTCGCCGGTGAAGCGGTGCGTGCACTGTCCATGGAAGGTCGCATGACCCTGTGCAACATGTCGATAGAAGCGGGGGCGCGAATGGGCATGATTGCGGTGGACGATGTCACGATCGACTACGTGCGCGACCGTCCCTATGCGCCCCGCGGCGACATGTGGGAGGCGGCGGTCGCTGCATGGCGGGACCTGCACAGCGACGAGGGTGCGCACTTTGATCGCGTCGTGGAGCTGGATGGTGCGGCGATTGAGCCGCAGGTAACCTGGGGTACCTCGCCGGAAATGGTCGTACCGGTACACGGCTACGTGCCGGATCCCGCGAGCATGGATAGCCCGACCCGGGCCGAGGCCGTGCGCAGGGCGCTCGAATACATGGGTCTTGAGGCGGGTATGCGCATCGCCGACATCCGTCTCGATCGCGTCTTCATCGGTTCCTGCACGAATTCCCGGATCGAGGATCTGCGCGAGGCGGCCGCCGTGGTGCGTGGCCGGCGTAAAGCGGACACCTTGAAACAGGTGCTGGTCGTCCCCGGCTCCGGCCAGGTGAAGATGCAGGCTGAAGCCGAGGGACTGGATCGGATTTTTACTGACGCCGGCATGGAATGGCGCGAACCGGGCTGTTCCATGTGCCTGGCAATGAACGCCGATAAGCTTGGCTCCGGTGAACACTGTGCGTCCACCTCGAACCGCAACTTCGAGGGCCGCCAGGGCTCGGGTGGGCGCACACACCTGGTCAGCCCGGCTATGGCTGCCGCAGCGGCGGTCACCGGGCACTTTACGGATGTACGCCAGTTCGGGGAGGCTGCCGCATGAAACCACTGACCCATCACGAGGGACTGGTTGCACCCATGGACCGCGCCAACGTGGACACCGATCTGATCATCCCGAAACAGTTCCTGAAATCGATCAAGCGCACGGGTTTTGGCCCCAACCTGTTTGACGATTTACGCTATCTCGATGAGGGGCAGCCGGGGGAAGACTGCAGCAAACGTCCGCTCAATCCGGAGTTTCCACTCAATTTTCCCCGCTACCAGGGTGCATCGATACTGCTAGCGCGCGAGAACTTCGGCTGTGGTTCAAGCCGCGAGCATGCGCCCTGGGCGCT
>CAYFVJ010000034.1:0-20494 GCA_964346555.1 uncultured Alteromonadaceae bacterium
CGGGACGCGCAGTCCGGGACGCGCAGTCCGGAGCGCACGCGCAGCCCCGCAGCGACGCTGCTATACTTCGCCGCCTTCTGACGGAGTCCTGCCATGGCAGCACGGTATACCGACCTTCGTGATTTTATCGACACCCTGGAGAAACAGGGCGAGCTGAAGCGCATCGACCTCGAAATCGACCCCTACCTGGAAATGACCGAGATCGCCGACCGCACCCTGCGCAGCGGCGGCCCGGCACTTCTGTTCACCCGCCCGAAAAATCACAGCGTTCCGGTGCTCGCCAATCTCTTCGGCACCGAGCGCCGGGTCGCGATGGGCATGGGTGCAGATGAAGTGTCTGCCCTGCGCGAGATCGGCGAACTGCTGGCTTACCTGCGCCAGCCGGACCCGCCCGCGGGATTTCGCGACGCTGTCGATAAGGCGCCGCTGCTGAAAAAGGTCATGAGCATGGGACCGAAACTCGTGCGCAACGCGGTCTGCCAGACGCATATCCGCGAGGGTGATGCGGTCGACCTGTATGACCTGCCAATACAGACCTGTTGGCCCGGGGATGCGGGACCCCTCGTTACCTGGCCGCTGGTCATTACCCGCGGACCGAACAAGAAGCGACAGAACCTGGGCATCTACCGCATGCAGCTGATCGGCCGCAATCGGCTCATCATGCGCTGGCTGTCCCATCGCGGTGGCGCACTGGACTACCGTGACTGGCAACTGCAGCATCCGGGCCAGCGCTACCCGGTAGCCCTGGCCCTGGGCGCCGATCCCGCCACCACGCTCGGCGCGGTGACTCCGGTGCCGGATACCCTCTCCGAATACGCCTTCGCCGGCCTGCTTCGCGGCGGCAAAACCGAACTGGTCGAGTGCGTCACCCCATTGTGCCGCAAGCACGGTCTGCAGGTGCCGGCAACAGCGGAATATATACTCGAAGGCTACCTGGAGCCCGGCGATATGGCCGACGAGGGCCCCTTCGGCGACCACACGGGCTATTACAACGAGGTGGACCGTTTCCCTGTTTTTACCGTCGACACCATTACCAGTCGTGAATCACCGATCTATCACACGACTTACACCGGGCGGCCCCCCGATGAGCCAGCCATTCTGGGCGTGGCGCTGAACGAAGTCTTCGTGCCGATTCTCAAGAAGCAGTTTCCAGAAATCATCGACTTCTACCTGCCACCGGAGGGCTGCTCCTACCGCATGGCGGTGGTCACCATGCGCAAGGAATACCCGGGGCACGCCAAGCGGGTCATGTTGGGCATCTGGTCGTTCCTGCGCCAGTTCATGTATACGAAATTCATCGTGGTAACCGACGACGACGTCAATCCCCGCGACTGGAAAGACGTGATCTGGGCCATCACGACACGCATGGACCCGCGGCGGGACTGTGTGTTTGTCGACAACACCCCTATCGACTACCTGGATTTTGCCTCACCTGTCGCCGGCCTTGGCTCCAAGGTCGGCCTGGACGCCACCGGCAAATGGCCCGGAGAGACCACCCGGGAATGGGGCCGTGCGATTCGCATGGATGACGACGTCAGGGCGCGAGTGGATGCCCTGTGGGAGAGCCTCGGGCTCTAGGAGCCTTGCGGTCCTACGCGCGCGTCGCCGCTTCCCGCCGGCATCCGATCACGCAGGCTTTTCATCGTGCTCGAGGTCGGCATTGATTCGCCGATCCCCGGGTACCGGCTCGTCCGGTAGCGGCAGCTCCGGCAGGCCATCATTCTGCAGGGCGAGACCGGCACAGAAATACTGGCTGGCCTGCAGATAATCCCCGCTTGCCGCCAGCAGCCGACCGAGCTCGGCACAGGCTTCCTCCCCGGGATCAAGGCCTGCGCTGCGCTCGAAATAGTCACGGGCCTGCCCCCAGAGTCGCTGGCGCGCCGCCAGTCGTCCCAGGCACAGCAGCAGCCTGGGCTCTCTTTCACGACCGGCAAGCCAGCTCTCTGCAAGAGCCAACTGTCGCTGCGGATTGCCTCCCTCCAGGCGTCCGAACCGGTCAACCAGCACCGGGTCCCAGCGTTTTTTCAGCGAGCGCGCAATCAGACCGGTCGTCTCATCCACTGCACCGGCGTCCGACAGCAGTTCGACATAGCGATGCAGGATACTGTCGTCATTCTGCAGGTCTGTGGGGGTCTGCTCCCATGCCCGCTGCAGAGACCTCGCCGTATTGTCGCCGAGATCGCCGGCAGCCACCTCGAGGAGCTGCAGGCTGGTTTCGCGGCGCAGTCTTGCGAGTTCCTGCGCCGGCAGCGCCGCGTGCTTCTGCAGATCCGGCAGCAGCACGCGCAGACCCTCCCAGTCAGACTGGCCCAGCATCGCCTTGCTGCGCAGGCGCAGTGACTGCGGCGTGCGCGAACCACTGCTCTCGGCGCGATCCAGGCTGGCCAGCGCGCGCTGGTACTGCCCTGCCTGCAGCTGCAGCTCCGCCTGAACCAGGTCGACCGCTGCGGCAGACTGGCCGTCCGCCATCAGCGCCGCCTCCAGGTCACTGCGCATCTGCGACCTGTCCTCGAGCTGAAAGCTCGCGCGCGCCGCCATCAGGTGATTAAAGGCAGGCGCATCGGCATGCCGGGCACCCCGCTGCAGCTGCCGTCGGGACTGCTTCCAGTTACCCTCGATAAAGTTCATCAGTCCGCGCTTGGTCAGGCGGGCAGCCTGGCGGCGCTTGCGCGAACCGAGCCAGAAGCCGATGGATTCCGGACTGCCCAGCAGGCGATGCAGCAGGCGCAGGACTGTATACAGAGACAAAACGGCGACAGCGATCAGCAACAATCCGACCCACAGGCTAGATTCCACCGTGTAGTCTCCGTAGGCGATCAGCAGATATCCGGGGGCACTTTCGATCAGCGTGACGATGCCCACGCCCAGCAGGAGGGCAATGAGCGCCATGAAAAACAGGCGTCTCATCGACCGGCACCGATTTCGCCGGCATCACTGTCATGTGCACGCGCAGCGAGTGCGGTCTGCAGGGCCTGAAGCGTTCGCGAGGCATCGGGTACTTCGACGCTGACCTGTGCCGACGCGAGTTCGTCCAGCTCCGCGTCGATCGCTCGCGCTGCCCGCTGGTCGCTGGCGAAAAACTGGCTGACCCAGCCTCGGGCACGCATCAGACTCTCCTCAAAAAAGTGCTGGTTACCGGACAGCATCGCCACCTGGGCCTGCTGCAGCAGCATGCGCAGATTCTGCCTGACCAGACCTTCCCACTGCGGATCCATCAGGGTCTCGACGGGCAGGTCGCGACGCCGGAAAACGACATAATCAGACAGTTTCTGAAGCGCTTTGTCATAACCGAGACGCAGCCGCTCGCGCCAGTTCTCTGCATCCGGTAGTGGAAGCTCCTCGGCAGTCTCGGGAAGCTCGAAAATGATCAGGTCGTTGCTCTGTTCAATCAAGGCATTCAAGCGCAGGTAGATGCCCTCGAGGTCCAGCCGGGGGACCGCACGCACCGCGGCCAGGTCCGCTGCCAGTGCCGCGCGCACAGCGTGCAGGCCGGCATCGCCCAGTTCCCGCAGCATGCCGTCGGCACTTCGCATCAGTGCTTCCGCGGTGTCTGTATCGGCGGTCATGATAAGGCGCTGGTTGGCCAGGCGCAGCAGGTAGTGCGCCTCCGCCAGCAGCCAGCTGTCGCGATCGTCGGCGCTGAACTGCTCGAGCCGGGCGCGCTGCCGGGCAAGCCGGCTGTCGAAAGTCGCGAGCTTCTCATCCAGGGTCTGACGCGCCGAATCCAGTGCCCCCTCAAGGTCGGCCATTCGACGCGTGACGTCCTGCTGCAGTCGCTTTACCTCTTGCGTCGCGCTGGCGATCTCGCGCGCGCGCTCGCGCAACTGCTCTACCTCGTCTTGCCACTCACCGCGCAGTGTGGTCTGTGCCGCCGCCACCTCGAGCTCAATCTGCCGCTCCAACGTCCTGTTGATCTGGTCCAGCGCGGAGAGATCGCGCCCGGCACCGATCTCAATACCCTGCAGGCGCTGTCGCAGATCGCTCTCGCGCTGCTGTGCCTCTAGCAGCGCCCAGACGCCGGCCGCCGCCAGCGCCAATACCAGCAAAAGCGCCAGCCACGCAATCGCATTGCTCCCGGAACGCATCCGGGTCACCGTTGACGCCGCTTCCGCGGGGGCGGATCGGGAGCGCGCAGCAGTGTCTGGCGTTCGCGACTCCGCCGCGTCATCGGTCCCGGTCGCCGGCTTGTCGTCTTCTTCAGTCACCCGTGTTCTCCTGCACGGCAGGCGAATACTGCAACGCCGACAGCATGGCTTCGTCCGAGGCGTTTGTCGCCGTCACCACCCGGCGCCAGCCCGACGCCCGCGCCTGCTCAGCCACCCGCGCCGAGGGCACTACCAGTCTCAGCTCGGTCAACGCAGGGTGGCGGCTGCCGGATGCCTGCAGCAGGGACACGAGATTGTCGAGCACCTCACCGCTGGATACCAGAATGCTGGCTACCTGCTCAGACCTGAGCAGCTTCTGCAGGGCCGACGGTTGCAGATCGGGCGCCGAACGTCGGTAGCAACGCAATGCCTCGACCCTGGCACCGCGGTCGACCAGCGCGTCGCGCAGGGCGTTGCGCCCTCCCTCTCCCTTCACGATCAGGACGCGCTGGCCTGCGACCGCCTGCAGCGACGGCAAAGCCAGCAGACCCTCACTTGTCATGTCCGCACCGGGCACCTGCACCGTCAGCCCCGCAGTACGCAGGACGTCGGCGGTGCTGTCGCCAACAGCGTAGCACCGCAGTGCCGGCGGCCACTCGGGCCAGACCGGCCGCAGATGCGCGAGCCCGTAGCGGGCGGCGTTGCGGCTGACAAACAGGCAGTGCTGAAAGGTATCGAGAGACCGCACGAGACCCTGTTGTTCTTCGCTGAGGCCCTGCACCGGCGACACGACCAGAAGAGGCTGGTGCACGGCGCGATAGCCGGCCTGCGCCAATCGGGCGCACAGCCCCTCGGCCTGACCCTCGGGGCGGGTTACCAGGACGGCGCCGTCAGTGTCCTGATCCATACACTTCGGCAAGGATATCCCCGGCGCCCTGCGCGAGCAGGTCGTCTGCTACACCTTCACCCAGAGCGTCTGCGCTGTCGACACCGCCGCGGGCCTCTGCGCGCAGAACGCGGCTGCCATCGGGACTGCCGACCAGTGCGCGCAGCCAGAGCGTAGCGGCTGATTCGTGCACCGCGTAGGCGGCAATCGGCACCTCACAGCTGCCCTGCAGGCGACGGTTGACGGCGCGCTCGGCCGTCACGCACTCTGCCGTTGCGGGGTGGTGCAGCGGCTGCAGCAACGACCGTGTCCGCTCGTCCGCGCTGCGAATCTCGATCCCCACCGCCCCCTGGCCGCCGGAGGGCAGCGACTGCGCCACGGGTATGCGGCTGCGGATACGATCACCCATGTCGAGGCGCAAGAGACCGGCACAGGCAAGGATAATGGCATCGTACTCGCCGTCATCGAGCTTGCGCAGACGGGTGTTGACGTTGCCGCGCAGGAACCGAACGCTGATATCCGGGCGCAGCTCGCGCAGCTGGCACTCGCGGCGCAGACTGGAGGTGCCGACCACGCTACCGGCGGGCAGCGCATCGATCGCATCATGGTGATTGCTGACGAAGGCGTCGGCGGGCTCCTCACGCTCGCAGATCACGGCAAGGCCAAGCCCGTCGGGGAACGTCATCGGCACGTCTTTCATCGAATGCACCGCGATATCCGCACTGCCGTCCAGCAGCGCGGTTTCGAGTTCTTTGACGAACAGCCCCTTGCCGCCGACCTTGGACAGGGGAACATCGAGAAGCTGGTCGCCGCGGGACGTCATGCCCAGCAGCTCGACCACAATGTCCGCATGCGCGGCCTGCAGGGCATCGCGGACAAACTCTGCCTGCCACAGGGCGAGTGGGCTCTCGCGGGTCGCAATAGTGATGGTGTGTGTCATATTCTGCTCTCTTGTCGTTCAGTGGGCATGATATCAGCGCCCGCGGTACGCGGCGAGGCGATGCTACAATCGCGCCCTGACCGGGGCGCAGACCCACACTCAACATCTGCGGGAGCGGGAGAGATCATGGCTAACAGCACGAAAACCAGCCACGTCTGGGGCGGACGTTTCAGCGAACCTACCGACGCCTTTGTGCAGCGCTTCACCGCATCGGTGGATTTCGACCGGCGTCTGGCCGCACAGGATATTACCGGCTCACTCGCACATGCCGACATGCTGCGGGAGGTCGGGGTACTGACGCGGGAGGAACACCGTCAGATTGTCGAAGGCATGCGCCGGATCAGCGACGAAATCGACGGCGGCGAATTCCACTGGTCAACCTCACTGGAGGACGTGCACATGAACATCGAGGCACGTTTGACGGAACTGATCGGCAACACGGGGAAAAAACTGCACACGGGGCGCTCGCGCAACGACCAGGTCGCCACGGACATCCGACTTTTCCTGCGCGACGCCATCGATGCGATCGACATTGCGCTGACCCACCTGCAGCGCGGCGCGCTCTCATTGGCCGAGGCACATGCAGATACCGTCATGCCGGGTTTCACCCACCTGCAGACGGCGCAGCCCGTGACCTTCGGCCATCACGTGCTGGCGTGGAACGAGATGTTCGAGCGCGATCACGGGCGGCTCATGGACTGTCGGACGCGCCTCAATCAGTGTCCCCTGGGCGCCGCTGCGCTGGCCGGCACCACCTACCCGATCGACCGCGCACACACGGCACGTGCGCTCGGGTTCGACGCGCCCACCGCAAACAGCCTGGATTCGGTATCCGATCGCGACTTCGCAATCGAATTCTGCAGCTTCGGCGCACTGCTCATGACGCACCTGTCCCGCGTTGCCGAGGAACTCGTTCTGTGGACCTCCGCCCAGTTCGATTTCGTGCGCCTGCCGGATAAATTCTGCACCGGTTCCTCGATCATGCCGCAGAAGAAAAACCCGGACGTACCTGAGCTGATTCGCGGTAAAACGGGTCGCGTCAATGGCAACCTGGTCACACTGCTGACGTTGATGAAGAGCCAGCCGCTCGCGTACAACAAGGATAACCAGGAAGACAAGGAGCCCCTGTTCGATACCGTGGATACGGTCCTGGACAGTCTGCGCGCCTTTGGCGACATGCTGCCCGCCGTGGAGCCACAGGTGGGAGCGCTGCGTGAAGCCGCGCGCCGGGGCTTCTCGACCGCGACCGATCTCGCCGATTACCTGGTGCGCCGGGGCATGCCTTTTCGCGATGCCCACGAGGTTGTGGGACAGGCCGTGGCCCATGGGCTCCAGACGGGACTGGACCTGGCCGAAATGGACCTCGAGACACTGCAGTCTTTCTCCGCCACGATCGAGCAGGACGTCTACGCTGTGCTCACGCTGGAAGGCTCTGTGGCAGCCCGCAACCACCTCGGTGGCACGGCACCGGAGCAGGTGCGCGCCGCGGTCGATCGCGCCCGCAGCCTTCTGCAGCAGCGCGGCGACAGCTGAGCGGCTTTTTCACAAAGGCTGTGGCCGGAGCCGACCCCGCAAGCGTAGCGAGTGCTCTCGGTATTGCCCGCAATATGCGCCCTATCATTGTCCTGGTCTGGCGCGCTGGAAT
The DNA here is from genome assembly GCA_964346555.1 of uncultured Alteromonadaceae bacterium. GTDB lineage: Bacteria > Pseudomonadota > Gammaproteobacteria > Pseudomonadales > Halieaceae > Chromatocurvus. The sequence continues at coordinate 7,557 of CAYFVJ010000034.1, forward strand.
GTCGCCAATTCATGTGTCATGACGCTGGTGCAGCGGTATACTGCGGCGCCTGTCAAACTGCACATGGATCCAGGCATGACCTCAATCCGCACAATCCTGTTGCTGGCCTGCGCGCTGCTCGCCGGCTGCGGCCAGACCGGGCCACTTTACCCGCAGCCCGAGCCTGACGAACTGGCTGGCAGCGCTGCCGCGCAACAGTCGGAGCGCGCGCCGTGACTGCACGGGACAGGGACAATGCCGGCTTTTACCGCCGCGACGGCGAGCTGTTCGTAGAGGGTGTGGCGCTCGATAGCGTCGCCGAAAGCGTCGGCACACCCTGCTACGTTTACTCGCGCGCCGCTCTCGAACAGGCCTTCGATACCTACCGGCGGGCATTGGCAGGCTGTGACCATCTCGTCTGTTATGCGGTCAAGGCGAATTCCAATCTCGCCGTTCTCGATGTGCTCGCACGCCGCGGCGCCGGCTTTGATATCGTTTCGCAGGGCGAGCTCGAGCGGGTTATCGCCGCGGGCGGCAAACCCGGAAAAATCGTGTTCTCAGGCGTGGGCAAACAGGCGTCAGAAATGCGCCGCGCCCTGGAAGTCGGCATCCGCTGCTTCAACGTCGAGTCCGCAGCGGAACTAGAGCTGCTCAACAGTGTTGCCGGCGACTGCGGATGCCTCGCACCCGTTTCCATCCGGGTCAACCCGGACGTCGATGCCCAGACCCACCCCTATATTTCCACCGGCCTGAAAGAGAACAAGTTCGGCATCGACAGCGACGCCGCCATGCAGGTTTTCCTGCGCGCGGCCTCCCTGCCACATATCGATGTGAGCGGCGTGGACTGCCACATCGGTTCCCAGTTGACGCAGGTCACCCCCTTCATCGACGCCGCCCACCGCCTGCTGTCGCTGGTCGACCGGCTTGCGGACGCCGGCATCGCACTGCGTCACGTCGATCTCGGCGGCGGGCTGGGTGTTCGCTACCGTGACGAGAACCCGCCGCCGGTTGCGGACTACATTGCTGCCCTGCGCGAATTGATCGGCGACCGTCAGCTGACCCTGATGTTCGAACCCGGGCGTTCAATCGCGGCCAATGCCGGCGTGCTGCTTACAGAGGTGCAGTATCTCAAGCGCACCGAAACGCACGATTTCGCACTGGTGGATGCCGCCATGAATGACCTGGTCCGCCCGGCGCTGTACGGCGCGTGGCAGGATATACAGCCGGTCCGCATGAATTCTGAGGGCGCGCGCGCGGTGTGGGACGTGGTTGGCCCCGTGTGCGAGACCGCGGACTTCCTGGGTCGCCAGAGGGAGCTGACGCTCTCACCACGGGATCGTCTTGCAGTCCTCGGTGCGGGCGCCTACGGTTTTGTCATGAGTTCCAACTACAATTCCCGCCCACGCGCCGCAGAGGTCATGGTGGATGGTGAGCGTATGCAGGTCGTCCGCCAGCGCGAGTGCCTCGATGATCTCATTCGCGGCGAAAGCCGGCTCGCGGAATGAGTCGTCGTGCCGTGCCCCTGAAATTCACCAAAATGCACGGTATCGGCAACGACTTCGTAGTTATCGACGCCGTCTCGCGACGGGTACAACTCAAGCCCGGGGACATACGGCGGCTCGCCGACCGACGTCTCGGCGTCGGCTGTGACCAGGTACTCCTCGTCGAGCCCCCCGGCAGCCCCGATGTCGATTTTCGCTATCGCATCTTCAATCCGGATGGCAGCGAAGCCGAGCAGTGTGGCAACGGCGCACGCTGCTTCGCCCGCTTTGTGCGTCGGCAGCGTCTGACGCAGAAAAGCGTCATCCGTGTGGAGACCTTGTCGGGCGTGAGCGTACTACGGGCGATCGACCGCCAGCGGGTCGAGGTGGATATGGGGCAACCCTCTCTCGATCCCGAGCACATTCCGCTGAACAGGCCGCGGCGTGAGGCAGAATATACGCTCGATGTGAACGGCGAGAGCGTTGCGGTGGGTGCCGTATCCATGGGCAATCCGCACGCTGTGCTGCGAGTCGACGACACCGCTCACTGCAGGATCGGCGAGCTCGGGCCGGTGATCGAATCCCACCCGGATTTCCCGCGACGCTGCAACGTCGGGTTCCTGCAGATCATGGGTCGCGACGAGATCCGCCTGCGCGTCTATGAGCGCGGCGCAGGAGAGACCCTGGCCTGCGGTTCGGGCGCCTGCGCCGCCGTGGTCTATGGCCGGCTTCGCGGTTGGCTCGATGAATACGTGACAGCGCATCTGGCGGGAGGTAAGCTCTGTATCGCCTGGACCGGCGAGGGACACCCGGTTCGCGCGACCGGCCCTACGGCGGTCGTTTTTGACGGCAGCATCCGACTTTGACAACCACGAGCTCATAACAGGACGATCGGGGAATGGCGGCAGAGCAACCCACACCGGCAGCGGACTTTTCGCTCCATGAAGCGCAGATGCGTGATTTCCTCGAGCGGGATCCGGACTTCTTCCAGCGCAATCCAGATCTACTGCGAACCCTGCACATCCCCCATGCCAGCGGCGACGCCGTGTCGCTCGTGGAACGGCAGGTCAGCGTGTTGCGCGAGCGCAACGTCGACCTGCGCCATCGACTGCGCGACCTCACGGATGCAGCCCGCGACAACGAACAGCTTTACACCAACACGCGCAGGCTTGTGCTGGAACTTCTGGAAGTGCAGACCTTGCAATCCCTGTTCGACACCTTCGCCCACTCAATGCAAAGGGACTTCAGGACTGACCAGGCGGCAATCATCGTGTTTGACGACGGCGCGGGAGACAACGCCGATGAGAGCTGCCGGCGCGCAGCGCATGCCGGCGTGACAGCCCGTCTCGGCGCCCTTATCAAGGGCGACAGACCGGCCTGTGGCGCACTGCGAACCGAGGAGTTCAATTACCTTTTCCCGAGCGCCCGCGGCAGTGGTTCGGCAGCCCTCGTGCCCATGCGGCATCGCGACACTGAGCTGGGCCTCATCGCTGTTGGCAGCGCAGATGCCAAGCGCTACCATCCCGGAATGGGAACCGTATTTCTCGAGCACATCGCTGCAGTGATCGCGCGACTGTTGCCGCGAGTAAGTGCTGGGAGGTAATGTCGTGGCAACCGCCTCCGCCGGCGGCCCGCCTGGCGAAATCACGCTAACGGAAACCATCGATGCTTTCCTAGAATACTGTCGCGATGTGCGGCGCTTGTCGCCGCACACGCTGAGCAACTACCGGCGCGATCTCATCAGCTTCGACGCCGCCCTGTCCAGACAACAGATCTACCGCGCAGAACAGGTGCAGGAATCGCATGTGCGCTACTGGGTGAGCGGCCTCCATCGGCGGGGGCTGGCTGGCAGCAGTATTCAACGTGGACTGTCTGCTGCCCGCTCATTGTTCAATTACCTCGGTCGCGTCGCCGGCTATCCGCGCAACCCGGCATCTGCCGTGCAGGCCCCGCGACAGTCGCGGCGACTGCCGAAGACGCTGGATCCGGATCAGCTGCAGCAGTACCTGGTCTTTGCCGACGACAAGCCGTCGGCACTGCGGGATAGTGCAATGGCAGAGCTGTTCTACTCCTCGGGCTTGCGCCTGGCGGAACTGGTGAGTCTGAATGTCGATGACATCGACAGCCAGGAATGTCTGTTACAGGTCACCGGCAAGGGTCGCAAAACGCGCAAAGTGCCGATAGGCAAGGCGGCACTTGCCGCTATCGAAAGCTGGCTTGAAGTCAGACCGGGGGCAACCGCCGACCCGGACGCCGCGCGCGCCCTGTTCACTTCAGCTCGCGGCAGGCGTATCAGCCTGCGCAATACGCAGGCGCGATTGCGCCTGCAGGGCCGTCGCTCAGGTATGCGCCAGGATGTACACCCACACATGCTGCGACACTCATTCGCCAGCCACATGCTCGAGTCAAGCGGCGACCTGCGCGCCGTGCAGGAGCTTCTCGGCCACGCAAACATCGCTACGACACAGATTTACACGCATCTGGATTTCCAGCACCTGTCGCAGGTCTATGACGCTGCGCACCCACGCGCGCGCCGGCGCAAAAAGCGCAACCAGGCGTGACCATCCGCGTCATCACCTTTGATCTGGATAATACTCTGTGGGATGTCAGCCCAGCGCTCCTGCGCGCCGAGGAAACCCAGCGCGCCTGGATGCTGGAGCATAGGCCGGGGACGCTGGAAGACATCGATCACGAGACACTGCTCGGTGTCAGGCAAACAGTCGCGCGGGAAAATCCGCAACTTCTACACCATGTCAGCGACATGCGCCGCAGAGTGCTGTATGAGCTGCAGCGACACGCGGGCTATTGCCATGCCGACGCTACGGCTGGCGCGGAAGCCGCATTTGCCCTGTTTCTCCAGGAGCGCCACGCGGTCGAACTTTACGCGGAAGCGCTGGACGTGATCCAGTCATTGCATGCAACGTACCGTCTCGGCGCCCTGACCAACGGCAACGCTGACATCTATAAGACCGACGCCGGCGACTACTTCGATTTCGCTTTTCTGGCCGAGGACATCGGCGCCAGTAAGCCGGCGCCCGACATGTTTCACGCGGCCATCGAAAGAGCGGGCGTGAGACCGCGGGAAATTGCCCACGTCGGAGACAGTCTGGACCACGATGTGAAAGGCGCGAAAGAGGTAGGCCTGCGCGCAGTCTGGTTCAATCCGGGTGGCGAGATCGCTGCAGGCGACGTGCTTCCGGATGCCGAGATCAGGTGCCTGACAGAGCTACCGAAGGCGCTTGCGGGACTCTCGAAGCCGTCCTGAGAGGCGCGGATATCAGACCGCCTCTTCTCCCGATTCGCCTGTGCGGATACGTATTACCTGCTCCATGTCGGTGACGAAAATCTTGCCATCGCCGATCTTTCCAGTGTTCGCGGACTGGATGATTGCCTCGATGATGGTATCCAGCTGGCTCTCCGCGGCAGCGATCTCGAGCTTGAGTTTGGGCAGGAAATCCACCACGTACTCCGCGCCACGATAGAGTTCGGTATGCCCACGCTGTCTACCGAACCCCTTGACCTCGGTGACGGTAATGCCCTGAGCTCCGATGTCGGACAGCGCGGCGCGCACGTCGTCCATCTTGAAGGGCTTGATGATCGCAGTAACTAGCTTCATGGTCCTGCCACTCCATCGTTGCGAAGCATCGATAATAGGGAGTCAGGGCCGGGTGTGGCAAGCGTTGACTGCAAACAAAAAAAAGGGGCCCGAAGGCCCCTGAAAACACGCATTTTTCAATGCGCCCGCAAGCTTATTTCGCCGATACGAATTCCGGATAGGCCTCCAGGCCGCATTCGGACATATCGACCCCCTCGTACTCATCTTCTTCCCCGACACGTATACCGAGCACCGCCTTGAGAATGCCCCATACAATCAGACTGGTGACAAATACCCAGACAAAGATCACCGCGGCGCCGATGAGCTGGCCCATGAAGGTGGCATCGGCATCGGACAAAAGCACCGCAAATATACCCCAGAGTCCAACGACACCATGGACTGAGATAGCACCGACCGGATCGTCGATTTTTACCTTGTCCAGGGCGACAATGCTGAACACTACGATGGCGCCACCTATGGCACCGATAATGGTCGCCAGCAGGGGGGACGGGTCAGCCGGCTCAGCCGTGATAGCGACCAGGCCGGCGAGCGCACCGTTCAGCGCCATGGTCAGATCTGCCTTGCCGAACAGCAGTCGTGCAACGGCAAGAGCGGCAACCAGGCCACCCGCCGCAGCCGCGTTGGTATTCAGGAAGACGTTCGCCACCTCGTTGGCCACGCCGACACCGCCGAGCTTGAGCGTGGAGCCACCGTTGAAACCGAACCATCCCATCCAGAGAATCAGCGTACCCAGGGTCGCGAGCGGCATATTGGCGCCCGGAATGGCCTTGACCGAACCATCCGCTGCATATTTGCCCTTGCGCGGCCCGAGCAGCAGAACCCCGGCGAGGGCGGCCGCGGCACCGGCCATGTGCACGATGCCAGAGCCGGCATAATCGCTGTAGTTCAGCGCACCGATCAGCGGGACTTCTTTGCCACCCCAGGTCCAGCTACCCTCGATCGGGTAAATGACGCCCGTCAGTACCACGGCGAAGGCGAGAAAGGCCCACAGCTTCATGCGCTCGGCAACGGCGCCGGAAACGATCGACATGGCCGTCGCCACGAACACGACCTGGAAGAAAAAGTCGGAAGCGCCAGAATACACCGAGCCACCGTCGAACCCGGCCTCGGCTGAGTCCGCGAGCACCTGCGCCACGGCCGCATCATCCATCTGCGCGACCGTGGTCACGCCCGACAGAAAAAAACCTCCGTCGTACATGAACTGGTAACCGCAGACCAGGTACATGATGCTGGCGATAGCGAAAAGACCCGCGTTCTTGGTCAGTATCTCAGTCGTGTTCTTGGCGCGGACGAGGCCTGCTTCCAGCATAGTAAAACCCGCGGCCATCCACATGACGAGGACTCCGCAGATGAGGAAGTAGAACGTATCCATTGCATACTGCAGTTCAAAAATCTGGTTTTCCATGGCAATCACTCTCGCGTCGAAGTCAGAAATTTCATCGGTTGGCCGACTGTCAGATGGCGTCCTCGCCCGTCTCGCCGGTGCGTATGCGTATCACCTGCTCCAGGCTGGTAACAAAAACCTTGCCGTCGCCGATCTTACCGGTATTGGCCGCCTTGGTTATTGCCTCCAGCGTCTCATCAGTCAGCGACTCTGCAACCGCGACTTCAACCTTTACCTTGGGCAGGAAATCCACTACGTATTCCGCCCCACGATACAGCTCCGTGTGCCCTTTCTGGCGACCGAATCCCTTCACTTCGGTCACCGTAATCCCCTGAACACCGATGTCGGACAACGCCTCGCGGACGTCATCCAGCTTGAATGGCTTGATCACAGCCGTTATCAGTTTCATGCAACTCTCCCGAATGTCGATGCGGCCCTTGCGGCCCGCCGGCCCTCGTTACCCCGCAGGGCGTCCCTGGATCACGTCTCCCGGCCCCTTTTGAAGCCGTTTACACGATCAGACGCGCCTCCCCTGTAGCCCTTGCAGAACATGTGCCATTAAATTTATACCTTTTATTTATCAATAATTTAACGGATTCTCACTGGCTTGCCATAAAACTGCGGGGGCAAATCGGCGCCTTTATTCGCCCCACATTAGGGCGTCGCACTAAAAATGTGCGCAGGGCCGCGCTGTGCGCCAGAGACGTGATACGCTACGATTCAGATTGCGTTATCTGACGGCGGCTCCTCATGGCACTGAAATCACCCCCTTTCGACGAGGTCATTCAGCAAATCAATCAGCTGGTCGGCAGCGAAGGCCTGCGCGGCGAGGTCGATCGCAATGCGCGACTGTTGATCCAGTCGGCCCTGCAGCGGCTCGACGTGGTGACCCGGGACGAGTTCGACACCCAGGCCGAATTGCTGAACCGCACACAAGCGCGCGTAAAGACGCTGGAATCTGAGCTCGCTGCACTGACAGCGACACTCGACGAACTGGAGGCGCGGCAGAAACAAACGTAGACCAGCGCCGCGGGCGCGGCGGTTCGGGGCAGCCCTCGACAACCAGGAGGCTCAGGGACGAGCATGCAGTACGCGATGATCTACAGCCGCGGCAGTGATGGCCTGGATGCACCCCTGGTCAGGGTGGAAACCCACCTGTCCAGCGGCCTGCCCGCGTTCCACATTGTCGGCATGCCCGAGACGGCGGTGCGCGAGAGCCGGGACAGAGTACGCAGCGCGCTGATCAATTCCTGTTTTACCTTCCCCGATTACCGTATCACGGTCAACCTGGCTCCCGCCGACCTGCCCAAGGTCGGCGGGCGATTCGACCTGCCGGTTGCCCTGGGTATTCTGGCCGCCTCGGCCCAGCTGCCGCAGAGCGGACTGGGCGCCTTCGAATTCATCGGCGAACTCGCCCTGGATGGCAGCGTTCGTCCGGTGCGCGGCGCGGTTTCCGTTGCCATTGCCAGCGCGCAGGCGGGCCGGTCGCTGGTGGCTCCCACCGCCTGCGCGGGAGAGGCGGCGCGCGTTCCCGGAAGCCGGATCCTGGCTGCGAGCGACCTGCCGTCTCTGTGCGCCGGGCTGCGCGGGCGGCGTGAGCTGGTGCCAGTGGATCCCGCTGGAGACACCGGGCATAGCGTCTCGCCCGACCTCGCCGATGTTGTCGGCCAGGCCGCCGCGCGGCGGGCCCTGGAAATCGCCGCGGCGGGCGGGCACCACCTGCTGATGCGCGGCCCGCCGGGTACCGGCAAGACTATGCTCGCCAGCCGCCTGCCCGGGCTGCTGCCACCCATCGATGCGGACCGGCAACTCACGGCACTGGCTATTCGCAGCCTGATGGGTGAAACCGCGATCAACGACGAGCGCCCGTTTCGTGCGCCGCACCACAGCGCCAGTTCAGCGGCACTGGTTGGCGGCGGCGGCCTGCCGCTGCCGGGCGAGATCTCCCTCGCCCACGGTGGCGTGCTGTTTCTGGATGAACTGCCGGAGTTCCCGCGTCGGACGCTGGACATGCTGCGCGAGCCGCTTGAATCCGGCAGCATTACCCTGTCCCGGGCGCGACGCAAAGTGACCTTTCCCGCCGACTTCCAGTTGGTGGCCGCGATGAACCCCTGTCCCTGCGGCTATGACGGTGACCCTGACAACAGCTGCCACTGTACGCCCGAGCAGTCCCTGCGTTATCGACAACGCCTGTCGGGCCCACTACTTGATCGTATCGACCTGCATGTCGACGTGCCGCGCACCGACGCCAGAACGCTGTTGCGCGCCGGCGGCGCCGATGAGGCTTCACAACCGGTGCGTGAACGCGTCGCCCGGGCGCGCCAGCGGCAGGTAGCGCGACAGGGCAAATGCAACGCGCAACTCGGCAGCAGTGACTGGCGCGCGGCCTGCCGGCTGGACGCTGCAGCGCTGCGCCGACTGGAAAAAGCCGCGACAATGCTGCGCCTTTCGGCCAGGGCGGCGCATCGCCTCGTGCGCGTCGCGCGCACCATCGCCGATCTCGACGGCCACAGCGCGGCAAGCGCAGCCCATGTCGACGAGGCCGTCAGCTACCGTATGGACACCTGAACTTTCTCGCCGCGCCGCTTCGTGCGACGATGTGTGCCCGTCCCGAGAATTCTTCGAGGCCATTCGACAGCATGTCACGACTCAACCCCCAGCAGCGCGAGGCAGTGCGTTACGTCGATGGCCCCCTGCTGGTGCTGGCGGGCGCCGGTAGCGGCAAAACCAGCGTAATTACCGAGAAAATTGCCTATCTGGTGAAGCAGTGCCAGCTGCGCCCGGACCGCATCGCCGCAGTAACCTTCACTAACAAGGCCGCTCGCGAAATGCGCCAGCGCGTCGGCAACCTGCTGTCGCGGGAAGCGGCCGACCGCCTTACCACCAGTACCTTCCATCAGCTCGGGCTGGGCATCATCCGCCGCGAACAGGCGCAGCTGGGTGTGCGCCGCGGCTTCTCGATCTTCGACAATCGCGACACACTGACACTGCTGCAGGATCTGCTGCGCCAGGAGAGCAGGGCAGCAGTAGACCAGGCGGGCGCGGTCGCCCAGCGCATCTCCGCCTGGAAGAACACCTGTACCGATAGCACGCAGGCGCTGCGCGCGGCGTCGGGTCCAGCGGAGCTGCTGGCGGCGAGAAGCTATGAACGCTACAGCGAGGCCTTGCAGGCGTTCAATGCCGTGGATTTCGACGACCTGCTCATGCTGCCCGCACGCCTGCTGGAACGCTGCCCAGCGACGCGCCAGCACTGGCAGGAGCGCGTGCACTACATGCTGGTGGACGAGTACCAGGACACCAATGATGCCCAGTACCGGCTGGTGCGCCAGCTTACCGGCCTGCGCGCCGCGCTTACGGTGGTCGGTGACGATGATCAGTCGATCTACGCCTGGCGCGGCGCTCGCCCGGAAAACCTGGGCCAGCTGCAGGCGGATTTCCCGGCGCTGCGGATTATCAAGCTCGAGCAGAACTATCGCTCCACCGGCCGTATCCTGCAGGCGGCAAACCACTTGATCGCCAATAATGCTCACCTGTTCGACAAGCAGCTCTGGAGCGGACTGGGACCGGGCGAACCACTGCGGGTCATCGAGTGTGCGGACGAGGAGGCTGAGGCCAGCCAGGTGGTGGCCGAGATTCTGGATCATCACCTGCGGCGCGGTACCCGGCGCGGTGACTACGCCATTCTTTACCGCGGCAACCACCAGTCGCGGCTGTTCGAACTCGCATTGCAACAACAGCAAGTGCCTTACCAGATAAGCGGCGGCAGCTCCTTTTTTGCGCGCAACGAAATCAAGGACGTCATGGCCTATCTGCGCCTGCTGATCAACCGCGACGATGACAACGCCTTCCTGCGTATCGCCAATGTGCCACGTCGCGGCCTCGGGAGCGCGACACTGCAGGCGATCGGCAACTTCGCCTCACAGCAAAACTGCAGCCTCGCGCGCGCCTGCGAGCACATGCACGAAAGCCTTATCAATCCCGCCAGCCGGCGACAATTGCGGAGTTTGCTCGTCTCTCTGGAAGAGGCCCGACAGCGCGGCGACGATGGCGGCATAGGCGGCGTACGGCAATTGCTCCGCGATATTCGCTACGAGGACTGGCTGCACAGTAATAGCTCCAGCGACGACGTCGCACAGCGTCGGATGTCGAACATCCATTTTCTTCTCGACAGCCTGTCGCGACTCATGCAGCGGGAGCAATACGGGCTGTCCGATGCGATTGCCCAACTGGTGCTGCGCGACCTGCTGGAACAGCAGGAAGAAGAAAAGAACAGCGACGACTGCGTGCAGCTACTGACGCTGCACGCGGCCAAGGGACTGGAATTCCCCCACGTTTTCATTGTCGGCATGGAAGAGAATCTACTGCCGCACCGGAACAGCGTTGAAGGCGATGCGATCGAGGAGGAGCGCCGCCTCGCCTACGTCGGGCTGACCCGGGCACAGCGGACGCTGAGCATGACATGGGCGCGGACACGGCGACAGTTCGGCGAACGCGTAGATTGCCAGCCCAGCCGTTTCCTGGATGAGCTGCCCCGTGATGACTTGCAGTGGACCGGCGGGACTGAAAAGGACGCGGCGCAAAACACGGCTAGGGGCCGGGAGACACTGGCAAGCCTGCAGGCCCTGTTGGACTGACCAGCGTCAACCGTCGCAGCGAGACTGAATCTCGACAACTGTCGACGCCTTCGGTCTATTACTGACTGTTGTCAATCATGTAATCGACAGCGGCCATTACCTGTTCGTCAGAGAGATCCGCTCGGCCGCCCTTGGCCATCATGCTGGTACCTTCGACGCCCTTGAGGCCGCTGGTATGCAGTGCGTCCCGCCCCTTGGCAATGCGCTCGCTCCATTGGTCCACTTCGCCGACGATCGGCGCGCCACCGGCTCCGGAACTGTGGCAGGCCATGCAGGCCTGGTTATACACTGACTCGCCCGAAATACCGCTGCCACCCCCGGCATCATTACCACTACCCGAGCTCGCCATCGCCGCACCTGCGCAGGCTGAATCACCACTGATGCAGAGATCGCCGTGGGGTTTGAGACGGGCTTCTATAGCGGCGCGCTGCTTTTCGGTCAGCTCAATCGCCTGCGCAGAAAAAGCGCTGACGACCAAAATAAACGTTGCTGTGAGTTGCTTGAACACGATTACTCTCTCCGTTTTGCGAGCGCAGATTATAGCCAGTCCGATCTCAGGGGAAAACTCGACGCGGTACTCCGCTGCTATACAGTGGTCCGACAGCGGGCAAATCGCGGGAGGCTCTGTTACCATTTCCGACCTCACATTCGCTGCAGAACTCGACATGCATCTTTACACCTATGACCCCGCTCCCAACCCGCGCCGACTGGGCCTGTTTCTGTCATGGAAAGGCATAGATATTGAAACAACTCAGGTTGACCTCATGCAGCTGGAGCAGCTGGGAGAGCCCTTCCGTGCCATCAACCCGGCCGGCACAGTCCCGGCATTGGTTCTGGATGACGGCACGCTCCTGACCGAGGTCATTGCGATCTGCGACTACCTTGAGTCTCTCCATCCGCAGCGCCCCTTGTTGGGTACCACCCCGCTGGCGCGCGCCCAGGTCCTGGGCTGGGACCACCAGCTGTATACGGGTGTGTTTTCCGCCATCGCAGAGATTCTGCGCAACGGCAACCCCAACTTTGCCGATCGCGCGCTTCCCGGACCGGTAAAGGTCGCGCAGATTCCCGCGCTGGTCGACCGCGGCCGCGAGCGTCTTCAGAGCGCCTGGCAAAACTGTGAGCAGGCGCTCGGTAAGCGCGACTTCCTGGTGGATGATGCCATGACGCTGGCTGATATCGACCTGCTGGTGTGTACGGAGTTCGCGGGCTGGGTGAAGGAAAGTATCCCCGAGACCTGCACGGCTCTACTGGCCTGGCGCAATCGCGTGCGGAAAACGCTCGATGCAGACTGATGGCATCGCTGCGCGCGGCGGCCCTTGCCCTGCTACTTGCCGGCTGCGCCGATCCGGGGCCCGGCGGAGCATTCGATACCTATCTGCAGCGGCTGGCACGACCCCTGGAGACCGCGGCAGCCGAGCGGCGGACGCCGACGTTAGCGCCGCCGCCGCGACCGGCAAAGTTGCGCCTGCCGCTTGCGCCCGGACGACTGGATGCACTGGATTTCCTCGAGCTGCGCGGCTGTCAACTGCAGGTAACCGTCGGCAAGCGCAACAGCAGCCTCGGCCGATTGGCGGCGCCCTCGCAGGAATTGCTGCTGGAACTGGAATTCCTGCGACTCGCCCCCGCCTGCATTCGGCATCTCGAGGACAATGCGCGATCGGCACTCGCTGACACGCTGCGCGCGGCACTGGCCAGCAAACGGGAGGAGTTGCCCGCCCGTATCTACAACGCAACTCTCGCCTCAGAGGAGTTCCGGGATCTGTGGCAAGCGCCGCAAACGCTCAACGACTATCCCGAGTCCACCAGCAGCGCGCCCATTGCGGCGCTCGAAACGGTCAATGGGC
>CAYFVJ010000035.1:0-19816 GCA_964346555.1 uncultured Alteromonadaceae bacterium
ACTTCCGCAAGCTGGGCGGTAACGTCGGTGTTGCCGGCATGGTGACCAACAAGGATGATGGCACCGGCGAGGCCCAGGCCTTCTGCGAAACAGTGGGTATTCCCGAACTCGCCAGCATCCCGGCTCACGATGACATCCGTCGCAAGAGTGCGAACTACGAGATTATCGGGTTCCCCGACGGCGAGTGGGGTTCTCTCTTCAGCGGTCTGGCCACAAATGTAGCCGAAGCACCGCCACATCAGCCAACGCCGCTCACGCCAGACGGGCTGCTGGACTTGTTCTCCAGCGACACCACCGGTCGCGATTTCGTGCTGGAGCCAGCGACCCAGGCGGATCTTTGCGGTGCGGCGGCTCTCAATAAAGAATCCCTGGAGGTGATTTAAGACACCGTCTGATCACGCCGATGCCACTATCGACAAGCCAGCGCTGAATGGCGCCGATCGACTGCCCGCGCAGAAGACCACTGAGGATACGACAACACAGGGTGATATCCCGCTGGCCGACGTAGAACAGGCTGTGGAGGCCGGTGCAGGTTGTCACGCGGGCGCTGATCGCATGCAGGCCGAGGCGACGCTGTCCGGCAAGGGTGCCGTGCTCGAGCAGTACAAGCAGGATTATCCGGTGGGCCCGCACGATCAGCCCCAGAGCATGTGTCCGGCGTTCGGTTCTCTCCGGGTTGGCCTGCGCATGCGGCGCACGGCGACCGTGTTGAGCGGTTCTGCCTGCTGCGTCTACGGGCTGACATTCACTTCCCACTTTTACGGTGCCAGGCGCACGGTGGGCTACGTGCCATTCGATTCTGAAACACTGGTAACCGGCAAACTATTTGAGGACATTCGGGAATCCGTGACCGCACTGGCAGAGCCCGAGAAATATGACGCCGTCGTTATCATTAACCTTTGCGTCCCCACGGCGTCCGGCATACCACTGGATCTGCTGCCGAAGGCGATCAACGGCGTGCGCATTATCGGCATCGATGTGCCGGGCTTTGGCGTGCCGACACACGCAGAAGCCAAGGATATTCTCGCCGGCGCCATGCTGCGCTACGCGCGCACCGAGGTAGAGAGCGGTCCCGTTGCCGCACCGGAAAAGGGCCGCAGCGAGATGCCTTCAGTGGCGCTGGTAGGCGAGATGTTCCCGGTCGACGCCATGACTATCTCCAGTCTCCTCGCCCCTCTGGGACTCTGCGCCGGGCCGACCGTCCCGACCCGGGAGTGGCGCGAACTGTATGCCGCTCTCGATAGCGTGGCAGTCGCCATGATCCATCCCTTCTACACGGCGAGTTATCGGCAGTTTGAAGCTGCGGGTCGCCCCGGTCTGGGTTCCGCCCCTGTCGGCTACGAGGGCACACAGGCGTGGCTGGAATCTCTTGCGAAACTCCTTGACATCGATGACGAAAAGCTGAAAGCGGCAAAAGACGCCGCACTGCCGGCAATCAAGGCAGCGCTTGAGACTGCCCGCGTCGATGCCCGCATCACCCTGTCCGGTTACGAGGGTTCCGAACTGCTGGTCGCGCGACTCCTGGTCGAGAGCGGCGCCGAGCTCTGCTACGTCGGCTCCGCCTGCCCGAAAACCCCGTGGGCGGAAATCGACCGTGAGTGGCTTGAGGCGCATGGCGTCGAAGTCAACTTCCGGGCGTCCCTGGAAGACGATGTCGCGGCCATGCATCACTACAAGCCGGATATCGCCATCGGTACCACGCCGGTGGTGCAGAAAGCCAAGGAGCTGGCGATTCCCAGCCTCTACTTTACCAACCTTATCTCAGCGCGTCCGTTGATGGGTGCCGCGGGACCCGGCTCCATCGCCGAGGTGATCAATGCCGCACTGGCCAACAAATCGCGCTTTGATCACATGGAAACCTTCTTCCACGGCGTCGGCAGCGGTGATAACTCCGGTGTCTGGCAGCCCGAAATGCTCGATGCGAAGCACGCACCCATGGGCGGTGCTGCTGCGGGAGGTGCCTGATGTTGGTACTTGATCACGACCGAGCCGGCGGTTACTGGGGATCGGTCTATGTTTTCACCGCGGTGAAGGGACTGCAGGTTATTATTGATGGTCCCGTGGGTTGCGAGAACCTGCCCGTCACCTCTGTTCTGCACTATACAGATGGTCTGCCGCCCCACGAGCTGCCGGTGGTGGTTACCGGCCTGAGTGAAGATGAGCTTGGACAACACGGCACTGAAGGTGCCATGCGCCGTGCCCACGAGACACTGGATCCGGATCGGCCCAGCGTCGTCGTCACCGGTTCCATTGCCGAAATGATCGGCGGTGGTGTTACCCCCGAGGGCACCGGCATTGAGCGCTTCCTCCCACGCACCATCGACGAAGACCAGTGGCAGAGTGCGGACCGTGCCATGAACTGGCTGTGGACACGCTTCGGCGCCAAGAAGGCCAAGAAAATGGCCAAGGCCAAGAAGAAGACGAGCGACGCTGAAGCGCCGAAAAAAGTCAATATCATCGGCCCGATCTACGGCATGTTCAATACCTGGTCTGATCTCGCCGAAATTCGCCGTCTGATCGAAGGTATAGGCGCCGAGATCAATATGGTCTTTCCGCTGGGCTGTCACATTGATGATGCCTACAAGCTGGGCGACGCCGACGTCAATGTGTGCATGTACCGGGAATTTGGACGCTTGCTTTGCGAAGAGCTGGAGCGCCCCTATCTGCAGGCGCCGATCGGGCTGCACAGCACGACGAAGTTTCTGGAAAAGCTGGGCGAACTGCTGGATCTCGATCCGACCCCGTTTATAGAGCGCGAAAAGCACACGACGATCAAACCGATCTGGGATCTGTGGCGGTCCGTGACACAGGATTTCTTCGGCACCGCGAGCTTCGGCATCTCCGCCAACGCAACTTACACCCGGGGTGTCCGTCATTTTCTCGAGGAGGAAATGGGACTGCCCTGTAACTTCGCGTTTGAGCGTCGCGCCGGGGTCAAGCCCGACAACAACGCCATACGAGAGGCCGTGCAGACGAACTCGCCGCTGGTTCTGTTTGGCAGCTACAACGAGCGAATGTACATGGCCGAGACCGGCGTTCGCGGCGTGTATATCCCCGCTTCGCTACCCGGCACTGTCATCCGCCGGCATACAGGCACGCCTTTTATGGGCTACAGCGGTGCGTGCTACCTGATCCAGGAAGTGTGCAATGCGCTGTTCGATGCGCTGTTCAACATTCTGCCGCTGGGTTCCGACCTGGACCGCGCACCGGCGACGCCGACCCGCGAGCGTGCCTCTATCGCCTGGGAAGCCGCGGCGGAGCTGGAGCTGGACAAGCTGGTTGCATCGGAGCCGATTCTGGTGCGGATTTCAGCGGCCAAGCGTTTGCGCGACGCCGCGGAGAGTGCCGCGCGCGACAGTGGTGCGGAGCAGGTCACGCTGAACCACCTTCAGGCAGCGCGGCAGGTGCTGACGACCGGAGTGGTGGCATGACTGTTGTCGCGCAAAAGACCGGAATTAAAAGTGTGGCGCCCCTGAGGTGCTCACACGTGTTGTTGAAGAGCCTTTATAGTTAGGCTAGGAGAGCATTATGAAAACGTCAACGTCCACGCAAGCCGTATCCCATGCGACGCCTCTGCACGACCGGATCGAGTTTCGGTTGCTGATCGCCGTATCGCTGATGTGGTTTCTGGTGGTAGCAGCGGCCAGTCGATTGCTGCCGCGTAATCTGCGGCCACTGTCATCCTGCGCGGTGGGCGGTGAATCCCTGCTCGCGGAGGCGAGGCGCACAGCATATACGGTGATTCCCTATGCATTCATGCGCTGAGGGCGGGTAGATGTACACACAGGTATCGAGAAAGAGCAGGCGGTGTCAGCCTGCTACAGCGGACGCCAGACTCCGGGACGATTGCCCGGTGATGTATTGGTTTGATTTGATAGGTCCCGCAGCCGGGGCGGAGGAAAACGTATGACAATGCTGAGTTTTGAAAAGAAATACAGGGTCAGGGGAGGGACCCTCGTCGGAGGTGACCTGTTCGACTTCTGGGTGGGGCCGTTCTACGTCGGTTTCTTTGGCGTTACGACGGTGTTTTTCAGTGTCCTGGGAACGCTGCTGATTCTCTACGGCGCGTCGCAAGGGCCGACCTGGAACATCTGGCAGATCAATATCGCGCCGCCGGATCTCAGCTACGGCCTGGGCCTCGCGCCACTGAATGAAGGCGGTTTGTGGCAGATAATCACCATCTGTGCCACCGGGGCATTCGTCTCGTGGGTACTCCGGCAGGCGGAGATATCGCGCAAGCTGGGTATGGGCCTGCACGTGCCTTTTGCTTTCAGTGTCGCGGTGTTTGCCTACGTTACGCTGGTTATTTTCCGCCCGCTGCTGATGGGCGCCTGGGGCCATGGTTTCCCGTACGGCATTCTCAGTCACCTGGACTGGGTATCCAACGTCGGCTACCAATACCTGCACTTCCACTACAACCCGGCGCATATGCTCGCCATCACGTTCTTCTTCACGACGACCCTGGCGTTATCTATGCACGGCGGTCTGATTCTGTCGATCACGAACCCGAAGAAGGGGCAGAACGTTAAAACGGCGGAGCACGAGAACTCGTTCTTCCGCGACGACATTGGCTATTCCATCGGCGCGCTCGGTATTCACCGGCTGGGCCTGTTCCTGGCACTTTCGGCCGGCTTCTGGAGTGCGGTGTGCATTATAATCAGTGGGCCTTTTTGGACACGCGGTTGGCCGGAATGGTGGAACTGGTGGCTTGAATTGCCCATCTGGAACTAAGCGGAGAATTACAGCATGGCTGAATATCAGAATATTTTTACCCGCGTTCAGGTGACGGCGCCGATTTATGACGGTACCGACATCGGCAGCGACAAGATCTATCGCACGGGTGCGTCGGAAAACTACTGGCTGGGCAAGATCGGCGATGCCCAGCTGGGACCCATCTACCTCGGTTTTACAGGGGTATTGTCGCTGATCTGCGGTTTCATCGCCTTCGAGATTATCGGTCTCAACATGTGGGCTTCGGTCAATTGGGATCCGGTGCAGTTTGTCCGGCAGCTGTTCTGGCTGGCCCTCGAGCCGCCGCCCCCGGAGTATGGTCTGAGTATTCCACCGCTGCACGACGGCGGTTGGTGGTTGATGGCGGGTTTCTTCCTGACCACATCGATCATACTGTGGTGGGTGCGCACCTATAACCTGGCGCGCAAGAACGGTATGGGGACGCACATTGCCTGGGCGTTCGCCGGGGCGATCTGGCTCTACCTGGTGTTGGGCTTCATTCGCCCGATAATGATGGGCAGCTGGAGTGAGGCGGTGCCGTTTGGCATCTTCCCCCACCTTGACTGGACTGCCGCATTCTCGATCCGCTACGGCAACCTGTTCTATAACCCGTTCCACATGCTGTCAATCGTGTTCCTTTACGGCTCGACGCTGCTGTTTGCGATGCACGGTGCGACTATCCTCGCAACCAGTCGCTACGGTGGTGATCGCGAGATCGACCAGATTACCTACCGCGGTACGGCGTCTGAGCGCGCCGGCCTGTTCTGGCGCTGGACCATGGGTTTCAACGCCTCTATGGAATCCATTCACCGGTGGGGGCTGTGGTTTGCGGTCCTGACAGTGATCACTGGCGGCATCGGCATTCTGCTGACGGGAACAGTCGTCGACAACTGGTACCTCTGGGGTGTCAAACACGGTATTGCACCGGCCTACCCCGCGCTCGAGGCAATGCCCGCACAGGATCCCCTGATAACGGGAGCTGGACAATGAAAATGTTAACTAATCTTCGTTTACCCGTGGCCGGCGCTGCGCTGGTCACTCTGACCCTGGTGGCCTGTGAACCACCGCCGGTGGATACAGTTCAGCGCGGCTACCGCGGTGTCGGTATGGAGCTGGTGGTCAATCCGGACGCGCGCGCAGAGAGCGTAGCGGCGAATATGGCGCCGGAGATCAGTCCCCAGGTCGAGGACGACGGTGGCCCCCGGGCCAAGGATATCTACCAGAACGTGGAGGTACTCGGCGACCTGAGTATAGGCCAGTTCACTCGCGTCATGGCCTCGATTACCGAGTGGGTCGCACCTGATGCGGGCTGTGCCTACTGTCACGAGGGCAATAACTTCGCCAGCGAGGCGCTCTATACCAAGCGCGTGTCCCGGGTCATGATCGCCATGACCCAGCGGGCCAACGAGGACTGGGGCAGTAACCACGTCGCGCCCAGTGGCGTGAACTGCTACACCTGCCACCGCGGTAAGCCGGTTCCGGAGTACGTCTGGGCGGAGGACCCGGGCGGTCCACACGCAGAGGGCCTGGCCAAGGCGGAGCAGAATATGGCCGGGGTCAATACCGTCGCGTATGCCTCGCTGCCCTATGATCCGCTGACGCCGTTCCTGTCTGAAGATTACGATATCCGTGTTGCCTCTGATACAGCACTTCCGGCTGGCAGCCGCAAGTCAATCAAACAGACCGAATGGACTTATGGCCTGATGATGCACTTTTCGGATTCGCTCAACGCGAACTGCACGTACTGCCACAACAGTCGCGCATTCAAGGACTGGGAGCAGAGCCCGCCAACGCGCGTCAAGGCGTGGCACGCGATACGCATGGTGCGGGAGATGAACAATGCTTATATCGATTCCACGGCCGACTATCTGCCGGATTCGCGCAAGGGGCCGTTGGGCGATCCCCTCAAGGTGAGCTGCAAGACCTGCCATCAGGGAGCTTACAAGCCGCTGTATGGCGCGCCGATGATCGACGAGTTCCCCAGCTTGAGTAAGAAGACCGGCGTCGCCGTAGACATGTACAAGACGGATGGTTGAAGAGATGAATACGCCGACAATGCTGTCTGGCGTGGACCGGGGATGGCAGCATCGCATCCCCGATCCGGGAAAAATCCTTACTGGGTCAGGGGCGCGCTGGTCGCGCAACGGACTCAGAGCGAGGGTAAGCACCGGCTCAAGGCCCATGGGTCAACAGGCAGGTGTGGAGGGTATTCCGGGCACTTCGGCTCGGGATACTAAAATTGAGAACTCACTTAGGAGAAACAACTATGAGTGAAAACACTAGCCTTTCTGGATTATCTGCTGACGAAGCCAAAGAATTCCACAGCTTTTTCATGCAGGGATTTCTGGGTTTCACTGCCGTGGCCGTGGTCGCTCACATCCTGGTCTGGATGTGGCAGCCCTGGCTCGTCTGAGTCAGCGGCACCACGTCAACTATCGCGGTAACGTCGGAAATGGTTTCGATAAACCGCAAGAAAACACACAGGAGTATTTCATATGTACAGACTTTGGCTGATTTTTGACCCGAGACGAATTCTGATCGCGACAGCGGCGTTTCTATTCACTTTGGCATTGTTGATTCACTTCATCCTGTTGAGCACAGAGCGCTTCAACTGGATCGAGGTAAGTGCAGGCACAGGCGGCGCTGCCGCTGGTGAGCAAATGGCGCCACTTCCGGAGTCGCGCAGTTAGCTCGTTGACCGGTCCCCGCGGGACCACTCAGGGGTGAAGCCCGTCCGTGAGACGGGTGTAACTCCCGACCCTAATCCGCCTGGTCGTGTCGACATCGGTCACACGATCGGGTAAATACAGTTCTGTCGCCGCGATGCGGCCCTAAGCCACTGTATGCACAAAACGCGATGGCAAGAGGTCTCTTTCGCGGAGGAGTCCTTGATTCTGGTCAATGCACAGGACCAACCCTGTGGTTTTGACAGCAAGTTAAACGTTCACACGGGTGCAGGCACGCTGCACCGTGCTTTTTCTATTTTCCTTTTTCGCGACCCGGAGCATGTGCTGCTGCATCGACGCAGCGCCACAAAGCTGCTCTGGCCGGGTTTCTGGACCAACAGCTGCTGCAGCCATCCGCGCCGCGGCGAATGCAACAGTCTCGCGACGCAGCGTCGCCTTCAGCAGGAGCTCGGTGTATCCGCCCAGCTGCGCTACCTTTACCGGTTTCAGTATCAGGCCAGTTTCCTCGATATCGGGTCGGAAAACGAATTGTGTTCTGTATATATCGGCAGCCTGGAGAATGATCGGCGGCTGCGGGTCAACCAGAGTGAGATATCCGCGTGGGACTGGTTTCACGTCGATGCAATCGACGATTGGCTAGTGACCGCTCCGGAAACCCTGACACCCTGGTTCAAGCTCGAGTGGCGAGAACTTCGCGGCCGATATCATGACGAAATTGGTGAGCTATTCACGGTTGGACGGGGAAAACCTTCGCTATATGGCACCTCTGCGGACTGAACTGTTTTCGGCACCCACGGAGGCCAGGTCTGGCCCGGCAACATAGATTCCACAAAGTCGCGACCGCAGCGGTGAGTTAGCTACAAAACATCGAGTCCGCGGAAGTGCGGAGAGGCATCGCCCCAGAGTTCATGCAGTGCGAATCGACCGTATTCTGTCACTTCGATCTTTTCCGAGGTCACCTGCACGAGACCGTCGCGAGCCAGCTCAGCCAGGGTATTGGTGTCGCCGTCTGTATCGAGCAAATCCCGGTAATCGGAAAGTTCCAGATTGCAAATAAGGTCGTTCATTGCCTGGCGCCGGCGTTGCTCGGTTTCGCTCACTAGCGTACCGGACTGCAGCGGCAGCTGGCCGTTCTGTATCGCCTGACGCCAGTCGTCGAGCTGTACCTCGTTCTGCACGTTGGCGGTACCGATCTGGCTGATGGCGTCTGCCCCAAAGCCGAACAGGCCTCCAGCGTGCTGTGACGTGTAACCGACCCAGTTGCGCTGCAGCCTGCCGTCCAGACGCGCTACGGCGAGGGGATCATCCCTGTGCGCAAAGCAATCCAGCCCCACCCAGTCATAATCATTTTCCAGCATTGTCTCACAGGCGCTGTTGAACATAGCGACTTTGTCGGCCAGCGATGGCAGGCTGGATGGGTCTATGGCCCGCTGATGTTTGAAGATGTCCGGCCGACGCGAGAAAGCGTGGCATACGATTCTCTCAGGTGCCAGCTCGACCACCCGGCCGACCGTTTCCTGAATAGTGCCAAGGGTTTGATTGGGCAGTCCGTAAACCAGGTCCATACCGATCGTCTCGAAACCTTCGACGCGCGCGCTGCCGAAAACATCCTGCAACATAGGAAATGAATGTGATCGCCCTATCGCCCGCTGCACTGCGCTGTCGATATCGCGCACCTGAAAATTGATAATCCTGAAGCCCAGGCCTTTCAGCAAGGCGAGCTGGGAGGGAGAACATCGCTTGGGGCTGGCTTCCAGCGAGGTCTCAGTCTCGCTGGATACGCCAAAATGATTATCGACGATATCCATGAGTCGTGACAGCTGCGGGTCGCTGAGGTAGTTCGGCGTGCCACCGCCAAGGTGTAGCTGACCCAGTGGCAGATGCCTGCCGATGCGGTCAGTAACCATCGCGATTTCGCGCTCGAGGCAGTCAAGATAATCGTCGATGGCATCGCCGTTGTGCGTCACTGTGGTGTGATGGTCGCAGCTCAGGCAGCGCGAGGGACAGAATGGCAGGCGGATGTGTATGGCAATACGCCGATTGCCGGTATCGCTCCAGGATGAGAGCACATCGGCATATTCGCCGGCAGTGAGCCCTGGCTCGTGTACAGAGCCGAAAAGGCGGGGTAATTGATCGTCATCGCCGTTTGAACTTGCAAGAAAATCTTCACTCGGGGCCAGTGCGCCCATTGAACACCTCCTGGTGTACGCTGCGGTACAACTGTTCCGGCAGTGCGGCCTCTGCCGGTGATGCGTCAGCTAGACGTCTGATAACAGTTTTTACACAGTTAGTACGTGACATTCGACTCGCTGTTTTTCTAAACGTGAGATTAGAACGAGGTGGGGTATCTGTCAAATGAATTTGACATCAGGCGCCGACTACTTGAAAGGAGCGCCGCCCGGATATCAGCCGTGGCCGTATCCGGGGTACGTTCGCGGCTGACTGCTACCGTGTCAGTTCTTCAACAGCCGCTGTGGGTGGCTGTTGGAGTGCCGATTGCTGTCGATTGCTGCGCGCACGAACCCGGTCGGCGGCATTGATTGCCCACTGCCAGAGGGCACTGTCGCGCACGGGCAGTACCAGGAACCAGTGCTCGACTACGGCTAGCACGAGTAGAGTGCAGACCAGCCAGATCCCAAGGCGTTCAACCGCGCTGTCTGAACCCACGGCAGCGAAGCCCAGGACGGTAGCCACAGCCGTTGCGATGCCGACCGAAAACGGGAAAAGCCAGTTCATGGCACGCGTTCGCATGTAGCTCACCAGGTAGCGGTTGCGTTCGGGCAGCCAGTTTTCGTTGAAATTGGAAACGCCGAGGTAGAGATTCAGCTTGGCGCTCCAGCGCATCAGCCAGAGCGTCAGGTAGGTGCCGGTGGCTACCTGATTCGGCGCACCCCAGCAAAGCGCGATAATGGCGAGGCCGCAGGCGATAACCGCTATCTCGTGATGGATGCTGGTTCCCAGGGCCAGACGGAACCGGTGCCAGCCGCCGGCGTCGATGGGACAGGGCTGTGTGTTGTTGCCGGTCAGAAAGCCCATAAGGTAGCTGATTTCCAGCGCCCCCCAAACCGTGAGTGCCACGGCAAATCCGGCTACGGTTGCCGCCAGTGTCTGCGTATCGGCGATTACAGGCAGCAGCGCGAGACCGCCGACAGCCAGCAGTGCGAACGTAGAGACACTCCATACGTGGCTGCGGCGCGGCAGCAGATTCAGGTATAGAATGACACCCGTACTCAGCCACCAGCCCAACAGGGCGATACAGACAGCAGCGAGAAGACTGGACATCGTCTCGGTGCTACCGCTTCGCCGCGAGAGCCTGGGTCATCAGGGTATGGAAAGACCCGATGTTGGTCGGGCCAAAAGCGACCAGATTCACATGCATGTCGACAGACGGGTCTTCTACGATCATGCTGCCATCGCCAAATAAAGCGAGACGAAACGGAGGCCGCATGCCGATGTCGCGACTTCGTCGTTCGCGTGCCATGCCGCGCATGACGCCGCGGATGAAGCTGTCCTTGGCGGGCTCGAGCGTAGCGATACGGCTGTCACTGGTATGCTCGTAGACATGCACCTCTCCCGCTTCGACGTCGACAAATCGCAGGAAAACCTCATCGACCAGCGGGCTGTCGATGCTCGTGTCCGGTGTAAACCCGGACAGGCGCAGAGCGGCCACCGTTGCCACTGTCATGATGACAGCGGCGCCGACCAGTGTAGCCAGCCAGCGTGACGGCGACCAGTGCATGGGGTTCATCAAGCCAGAGCTCCCGCCTGTTCCGGAGGCCGGGATTCCGTCTCCCGCGACGGTGTTGCCGTCGGCGCGACGGCAGTGTTGGTCTGAACATCGGCGCGCCGCGCGGCGACTTCCTCAGCCAACGCCGTGGCAACCCCGGTGGCATCGGGCACGTTGCGCAGCATCGGCACGACCGGAGAGAAGCTCCAGGGACGTGCGTGGGGCCACAATGCCCAGTATGAGATGCGCTCGCCATCGTCAAGGCGTAGCGCAATATCCCCGCTGCCGTCGCTGAAAGCGCGCAGATCAGCAGCGTGCAGCCGATCAAAAGGCAGGTTGATCATCATGGGGAGGGCAACGCCGAAGCGCAACACAATACGCTTGTTGGTCATGGTATACACCGTACTGCGCGCATACAGCCAGGCGAGTCCGCCGAGAATGCCCAGGGTGAAAAGGGCCAGCGCACCCTGCCAGACCAGGCTGGCCACGCCGCCGGCTATATCGCCACCGCTGCCGTAGTGAAAGACCTGGTGGATACCGATAAGGGCCGCGAAATAGATGCCGAACTGCTGTACCCGGAACGTGCGGCGGGCCATGCTCCGCCACTCGGGTGCACCCTGCCAGGTCATGTGTTCATCCGCCGGCAATTCCTCCGGCAGGCCCTTCACCGGTTCGATTTCATACTCGCTCATATCAGGGGCTCCGTGCGTTCAGCTGTTGCGTAAAGGGTGCCGCCACCGTAGTAGGCGCAGACCTGATCCTCTTCCTGCAGCGTGATCTGGTCAGAGCTCGCCAGTGTAGGCACGTTGACGAAGTGTTCTGCCTTGATGGATCGCACGCGTACCGTGCCGTCCTTGCCGCTGACTCGCGCCAGCGTAATCGGCAGCAATACCCGGCGAGAGGCCGACCCGGATGTGCCATCAGCGTCGCCGGAGCTGAGTTCACTGCAGGCAACTTCGAGGTAGCGCACCTGGGGTTCGGCGCGATCCACCCAGAGATCCACTACTTCACCGGCCTTTTCACCGTCCAGGCCATAGACCGCTTTGCCGCGGGGGTCCGGATCATTTTCGTTGACCGCGAAATCCGTGGCGACGCGCATGGGGACGACCTTGGGCCTGCCGTCGATCGTCATATCCGGAACCTGCGGGCGTATCGCCCAGGCTCCCGGACCCACGCCATCTCGCATAGGATCTCCTGTAGGATGCAGCGCCGCGCCGAAGTTGCCGTCAAGTGGCGTTGCCGCAACCTCGTATTCCGGCGGATCCTGCCGCGGCGCCATCACAGAGTCTTGATCGTGGGGCATCAGGTACTCTTTGTTGTCCGGCAGATCCGGAAAGCCCACGACGCGCACATTGCGTTTGTTGTCGGTTATCAGTGGATAGCCCTCGCGTTTACCCTCCCGATGCAGGTACAGCACCAGAAGCAGGAAAAACAGCCAGAACGCATAAAGCGTCAGTTGGGCTACGTCTATGTAGTCGGTGATTGCACCTGTCATATCGAGACCTCCAGTTGGACTCTTGTCAGTCGGGAAACTCCGCTAGATAAAATGCCGGCTGCCGTAAGGCCAGCTCGCCGGGCCCGCGCACGAGCGGGCCGATGGTGATCAGCGCGGCGAACAGCACCGCGATTTCTAAATGATAGACTGCGCCATAGCCGGCCGCCGGGCCGCTCAGCGCGACGCCGAGCGAACCCGCGTCTGCCATGTATGTGACCACGTCGCGCAAGGCGCCGCCCGCCGCAATGGCCAGACCGGTGGCGGTGGCCTGCACCGCCCCCCAGGCGCCGAGGGCCATACCGGCACCACCCTGTTCGCCGAGGTTCATGGCCGCGGTCAGCGTGCCGACGGCGAACATGCCACTGCCAAAGCCGATGGCGAAGGTGCCGCTGCGAAACAGGTTGGCGGAGTCCAGCGGTGCGGACAAAATAACCGCAGAAAACGCGAAAATACCTGCCACAGCGCCATAGGCTGCCAAGCGCACCGGATCGGCGCCCCGGGTCAACTGGCGCGAGGCCATGATAAAGGCGGTGAGCATGCCGAGAGAAAAAATTGCCGTCAGCACGGTCGTGGCACTGACGGAAAGCCCGAGCACCTCGCCCCCGTAGGGCTCGAGCAGGATGTCCTGCATGCTGAAGCCGGCACTACCGAGGCCGACGGCGATCAATAGGCGTACGGTGCGACCCTGCTGGCGGAATTCTGCCCACGCCTCGGAAAATGGCGGTCGCTGTACGCCGCGGTTACGACCGGGAATACGCGGCTCCTGCTTCCACAGGGCAATGATATTGAACAATGCGGTGAGAGCGGCGGCGCCCTGGATGACCTGAATCAAGCGTAGCTGGCTGAAGTTGGCCAGCAGCAGTGAAAACAGGAATGAGCTGCCGATCATGCCCACCAGGAGCATCACGTACATCATAGCGACAACCCGCGGGCGGGTTTTTTCGGTGCCCAGGTCAGTCGCCAGGGCCAGGCCCGCGGTCTGCGTAGTGTGCATGCCGGCGCCGACCAGAAGGAAAGCCAGTGCGGCCGCTGCTGGACCGACGAGGGTCGGCCCATTGAAGGGCTCGGCCAGCACCAGCAAGGCGAAGGGCATGATGGCGAGGCCGCCGAACTGTGCCAGGGTGCCGAGCCAGATATAGGGCACGCGTCGCCAGCCCAGGGCCGATTTGTGGTGATCGCTGCGAAAGCCGATCAGCGCGCGCAGTGGCGCGAACAGCAGTGGCAGAGACACCATGAGTGATACCAGCCAGGCTGCCTGCCCCAATTCGAGCACCAGCACGCGATTCAGTGTGCCGTTGAGCAGCACGAAGGCCATACCCACGGAAATCTGAAACAGCGACAGGCGCAGCAAGCGCCCCAGAGGCAGTTCTTCCGTTACGGCATCTGCAAACGGCAGCCACCGGCTACTCAGCCGGCTCAGAAACTGCTGTGTGAACGCTACTGAACGCTTCATACCGTTTACTTCAGCGGGAACGCCGCAGTTCACACGCCTGCGACGTGTAGAAACCGCTCTTGACGCAGTGACTGCGTCCACGCTGCCAGAGTTGCAGTGATTCTGCCGCGTCCAGCTGCCGGAAAAGCTTTGCCTCTCCGATCGGCTCGATGGACGGGGCGCGGTCACCGCGGGGGAACAGGGATCCGACCGCGTGCAGGACCGACAGTAGCGGCGTACGCGGCGCAAACGTGAACAGGATGCTGGTAGACACCTTTGCAGCGAGCCGGCCGAGGACGTCCACCGCATCGTGGGCGTTGTAGTGAATGACCGAATCCATGGCGACGGCGTGATCGAAGTCGTCGCCCGCTACTTCAGACATGTCGCCGACCCGGAAATCGATGCTGCCCGCACCGATTTCCGCGGGCACGCGTTCGCGCGCCAGCTCGATCAGCGTTGGCGACAGGTCGATAGCAACGACGTGGGCGCCGCGCCTGGCCGCTTCGACGGATAGCGCTCCGGTACCGCAGCCTGCATCGAGCAGCCGTTGTCCGCGCAGGTCCTCGGGGAGCCAGCTGAGCAGCGTATTGCGCATCTCGTCTCGACCCGCGCGTACCGTCTGGCGTATGCGGCTGACCGGGGCATCGGAAGTCAGCCGCGACCAGGCGTCAGCCGCCGTACGATCGAAGTATGTCTCGATTTCCGAGCGACGGGTTTCGTAGGTATCAGCGTTCATCAGTCAAACCCCAGAAAATCAAACAGGTCGCGGTCTTTCATCGGTGTAACCGGGCCGGGCTCGTCGCCGTTCAGCAGGCTGCGTGCCAGACCGAGATACTCCTCCTGCACGGCTTCGAGCCCTTCACCTTCCTCCATCTCGAACAGCGTGGATTTTTTCAGGCGACTGCGCCGGATGATGTCGAGATCCGGGAAATGCGCGATGCGGTTGAATCCGACTTCGGCATTAAAGCGGTCGATTTCATCGGTCTTGGCGCTGCGATTGGCGATGACACCGCCGAAGCGTACGCCGTAGTTCTTGGCTTTGGACTCGATCGCGGTGGCAATGCGGTTCATGGCAAAAATAGAGTCAAAATCGTTCGCCGTGACGACCAGGGCGCGCTCGGCGTGCTGCAGCGGTGAGGCAAAGCCGCCGCAGACGACGTCACCGAGAACGTCGAATATTACTATATCAGTATCCTCCAGCAAGTGGTGCTGTTTCAGCAGTTTGACCGTCTGCCCGACTACGTAGCCGCCGCAGCCCGTTCCCGCCGGCGGTCCCCCCGCCTCGACGCACATGACACCGTTGTAGCCTTCAAAGACGAAATCCTCGATGCACAGTTCCTCGGAGTGGAAGTCGACGGCCTCCAGGGCATCGATCACCGTGGGCTTCAGGCATTTGGTCAGTGTAAAGGTCGAATCGTGTTTGGGATCGCAGCCGATCTGAATCACACGCTTGCCGAGTTTGGAGAACGCGACCGACAGATTGGATGACGTTGTCGACTTGCCGATGCCTCCCTTGCCATATAAGGCGAATACTCTGGCCTTGCCTACATCGATCTCGGGATCCAGGTGGACCTGCAGGCTGCCTTCACCATCGGGCGGAGCCGTCGGTGTCGGATCGATTGTCTGCACGGGAATACTATTATTTAAGCTCATGCTGCTACCTCTTCAGTTACGCCTTCCAGCCAGTCCTCAAGATCCTCGCCCGCTGCGCGCAGAGCATTCAGAGTGGCCTCGTCGGGGTTCCAGAATTGACGATCGTGCGCCTCGAGAAGCCGGTTGGCGACCTTCACAGAGGCGGCCGGATTGAGCTCCGCCAGCCGCTTGCGCATTGTCTCATCGAGAATGAATGTTTCCGATAGCTTCTGGTAAACCCAGGGCGCTACCTGGCCTGTCGTCGCCGACCAGCCCATGGTGTTGGTGACATGGGATTCGATCTGCCGCACTCCCTCGAAACCGTGTTCAAGCACGCTCTCGTACCACTTGGGATTCAGAACCCGTGTACGCGTCTCCAGGGCGACCTGCTCGGACAAGGTACGAACCTTGCCATTGCTCGTGGTCTGGTCCGAGATATAGACCGGTACGTCCTCACCACGTGAGCGCTTCACCGCGCGGCTGATGCCGCCGAGAGTGTCAAAATAATGATCCACCGTGGTGATACCGACTTCCACGGAATCGAGATTCTGGTAGGCGAGTTGCACGGTAGACAGCATATTCTGCAGCAGCTCGGGCTGTGGCGCCGCCTGGCCGCTGCGGCTGTAGGCGTAGCATTTGCGCTGGGTGTAGGTATCGGCGAGTTCGCCCTCATCATCCCAGCGGCTGTTGTCGATCAGCAGGTTGACGTTGGAGCCGTAGGCACCCTCGGCGTTGCTGAATACGCGCAGAGCGGCGGTTTCCAGGTCGACGCCGTGCTCCGCCTGCTGCGCCAGTGCGTGCTTGCGCACAAAGTTCATTTCCTCGGGTTCATCCGCGGAGGCGGCCAGGTAGGCGGCTTCTGCCAGCATACGAGTTTGCAGTGGCAGCAGGTCCCGGAATATGCCGGACAGCGTGATGATCACGTCGATGCGCGGCCTGCCGAGCGTCTCCAGCGGGATGAGGTCGGCGCCGGAGATGCGCCCGTAGCCATCCACACGCGGCTCCGCGCCGAACAGCGCAAGCGCCTGGCCGATCGGACCGCCTTCGTTTTTCAGGTTGTCCGAGCCCCAGAGCACCAGCGCGATGGACTCCGGCAGGCCCTCTCCCTCCGCAGTGTGGCGCTCGAGCAGGCTCTCGGTCTGCCGTCGGGCATCGCGCATGGCGAACTGACTCGGCAGGCGGAAGGGGTCGAAACCGTGGACATTGCGGCCGGTTGGCAGGACATCCGGCGTTCGCAGCAGATCACCGCCGGGCGCTGGCCGTATGAAGCCACCGTCCAGCGCGTGCAGGATGGCATCGAGTTCTCCATCATTGTCGAGCAGGGTCGCGGTATGGCTGAGCTCCTGGCACAGGCAGAGCAGCTCTTCGTCCGTGCGCTCGCCGGCGTGAATCCCTGCCATCAGTTTTTCCGGCTCTACGCCGTCGACGAAACCCTCGCAGGTTACGTCGCTGAGGGTCAGATCGTAACTGGCGTGAGCAATCGACTTTATAAGATCGAGCTTTTCAATGCGGTCCGCCAGCTTGCCGACCACGTGCAGGCCGTGCGGGATCAGGGTCTCCTCAATTTCGAGCAGCTCGCGGCGCAGTGCTTCGATCTCGTCGCCACTGTCTTCATTCCAGACCGGCTCCGCCGGGCACAGGTCCCACTCACTGGCCTGCAGCTGGATGAGTGAGGCGAGATCATTGCGGGCGACGCTGCCGCGGTCCTGCTGGCTGCGCCAGCGGTCGATCGACGCCTTGACCTCGAGCATACCCTGGTAGAGGTCGGATTGCGTGATCGGCGGCGTCATGTAGCTGATAAGGGTGGCGGCGGAACGGCGCTTGGCGATCAGTCCCTCTGACGGATTATTGGATGCATAAAGATAATAGTTGGGCAGATCAGCGATCAGCCGGTCGGGCCAGCATGCGCCAGTCATGCCTGCCTGTTTACCGGGCATGAATTCAAGTGCGCCGTGAGTGCCGAAATGCAGTACGGAGTTGGCCCCGAAGTCCTCACGCAGATAGCGATAGAAAGCCGAGAATGCGTGGGTCGGTGCAAAACCGCGTTCGAACAGCAGGCGCATGGGGTCGCCCTCGTAGCCGAAGCCAGGCTGTACGCCCACCATCACATTGCCGAACTGCGCGCCCATGATAAATATGGAGCGGCCGTCTGTCAGTTCTTTGCCCGGGGCGGGGCCCCACTGGGATTCGATCTCCTCCAGGAATGGCTCGCGGGCAACGTGGTCATCGGCGCTCACCGTGGCCTGGATATTGGTCATAGCGCCGTACTGCTGCGCATTGCCCTCGAGAACGGCGCTGCGCAGCGCATCGACGTCGGCGGGCAGGTCAATGCTGTAGCCCTGGGCCTGCATGGCCTGCATGGTATTGAACAGCGACTGGAAAACTGACAGGTTGGCGGCGGTGCCCGTGTTGCCGGCGTGCGGCGGGAAGTTGAATATCACCAGGGCGACTCTGCGCTCCGCGCGCTCCGTCTTGCGCAGCGTGATCAGCTTGTCCACGCGATTGACCAGCGTGGCGATACGCTCGGGGTGTGCGCGCATATCGTAACGGTTGTGCTCTTCGGCTTTGTCGGACCGACCGCCAAACACCGATGGGCCGGTCGCGCCGTCAAGTTCCGGTATCGCCACCATCATGGTGGTCTCAATCGGCATCAGTCCATGTTCGGATTTTTCCCATTGCTCCAGGCTTTGAAATTCCAGCGCATGGGCCGCGATATAGGGGACATCCAGCTTCGCCAGCATGTCTTCGGCGGCACGTGAGTCATTGTAGGCGGGGCCACCGACCAGCGAAAATCCCGTCAGCGAAACTACGGCGTCAATAACCGGTTCGCCGTCGGCAAAGAAGTATTTCTCAACCGCGGGGCGCGCATCCAAGCCGCTTGCAAATGCGGTAATCACGTCGAGGTTGCGGCTGCGCAGCCCGGCAATCATCGCATCGTAGTGCTGGGTATTCCCCGCCAGCGCGTAGGAGCGCATGATCAGCAGGCCCACCGTGCCGCGTGTCTCGCCCTTCGGGCGCGGAAGATCAGACAGCTTCTCGCTGATGACTTTCTTCATGCCGGGGTCGTACAGGCCGACATCCGGGTATTCAATCGGCGCATCAGTCTGCAGGCTGCCCTGCAGCGCGCTGCGGTCACCGGCGGCATAGCGATCGATCAGGAATTTCATCATGCGCTGCATATTCAAGTCGGAGCCGGCGAGCCAGTACTGCAGTGTCAGGAAGTAGGCGCGCACATCCTGTGCGGTACCGGGAATAAAACGCAGAATCTTCGGCAACTGGCGCAGTACGGTCAGCTGTTGCGCACCGGCGCTGGACTTGGCCTTGCCGGTTTTGCCGCGCAGGCGCTTGAGCAAGGCAACCGGGCCTTTGGCCTCGCCTTCCATCGTGAACTTGCCCATGCGCGTGAGCTTCATTACCTCGGCCGACGACATGCAGCAGATCATCGCATCGCAGTCTTTCTGGCGCTCGGTGAGTGCCGGCAGCACGGCGTTTATGTGTTCCTCGAGAAACATCATGGTCACGACGATGATGTCGCCCTCGGCGATATCGCGGCGGCAGCGCTCCAGGGTTTCCGGCTCTGCGGCCCAGGCGGCTGCGGCGTGAACGTTAACGGTCACGCCCGGGAGCTCTTCGCTCAGGCCGACGGCCGCGCGTTGAATGCTGCTGGTGACATGGTTGTCCAGCGTGACCAGAACAAGACGCAGAGGCGGCGTCTCAGCGACTGAAGTGAGCTTTGGCTTCATACAGAGTCTCCACGTTAATGCTTGAAACGCCACACTCGGTGGCGTATTGCTCAGTGTTGCGCTTCGCTTTTCCGCGCACGAAGAAAGGTATTTTTTTCAGTTCTCTCTCTGCATCGGAGTCCCAGAGAAAGGCGCCATCTTTGGCGTCGCTGTCCGGTCGATGATTGGTGCCCTCGACACTGGTAAGGTGGGACGGCGTCGCGTTGTCGTTGAACTCGAAGTCCTCGCGGAACATTGCCAGCAGATGCTCTTCCAGACCCATCATCAGTGGATGCACCCAGGTGTCGAAAATAACGTTGGCGCCCTCGAAGCCCATCTGCGGCGAGTAGCGCGCCGGGAAGTCCTGCACGTGGGCGGGTGTGGAAATCA
>CAYFVJ010000036.1:0-2940 GCA_964346555.1 uncultured Alteromonadaceae bacterium
CTCCGGAACTCCTGCGCGCTTCACGCGAACTCGCCGATCGTCACGATGTACCAATTCTCATGCACGTCGCCGAGACGCGGGACGAGAAGGCCAAAACCATGGCCGCATTTGAAGGCGTGCCGGCTGATCTATCCGTCATTGAGTACCTGGAGCGTGCCGGAATTCTCGTCGACCGTCTGGTCGCGGCGCATGTGATCCATGTGGACGATACCGACATGGCGCTTATGCAGCGGTACGATGTCGGGATTGGGCACAATCCGATTTCAAACACCAAGGGCATGTCAGGGCTCGCGCCGGCATGGGAAATGTACCAGCTTGGTCTCCCCATCGGTCTGGGTACAGACGGGCCGATGAGCAGCAACCAGATAGACATGCTCGGCCCGCTGAGGCAGGCGGCCATTGTCGCCCGAATTAAGGGCTACGATACTACACGTTTCACCCCTTTCGAGCTGGTTCGTATGGTAACCGTCGGCGGTGCACGCGCGCTCGACATGGAAGATCGGCTGGGGTCGATTGAACCCGGCAAGCTCGCCGACCTTGTCGTTATCGACACGAGCCGCCCCAACATGACGCCGCTTTACGATCCATATGCAGCCATTGTCTTTCAGGCCTATCCGGGCGATGTCGCACTGACTATCGTCAATGGCGAGGTCGTGGCGCGCGATGCCATCGCCACAAAAGTCGACCACGCTGCACATGACGAAGCCTGGCGAAGCCTGACTGAACGCGTCAGGCAATTTGCCGAGGAAGAACTCTAGACGAAGGCTCATCGAAATAATCAGATGGGGTGGTCGTGCGCCATTGGCGCTCGACGCGACAGGGTAGGTTGATTGACCGTTCAATAGTCAATGCATTTCGCAGGCAAAAAAAGGCCCTCCGTAGAGGGCTAGAGGACCGCAATCGTTGGCGTCGCGACGCCATCCTGCCTGACAGCGCAGACGCCTAAGCAGACCGCTTGCACTTTCAGTGCCAATTTCTGCCAACGTCGTATTCAACCTGGAAATTTGTTTCTTTTCAACGGCATGTGCGTGTCGTCGGCATGCTTGCTCAACAGGGCAGAAGCCATTGGCCGCCCTATTAAGGGGCATGTGTGCACTGCTACCGTGAATCTGCAGGCCAGAAGTTAACGGCTGTCGGGCGTATCGTCTGTTGGATCGTCGCGAGTCAGTTCACTGATCAATTCCCGGTGGGTGGGAAATCTCGCCTGCAGCTGGCCGCGCTCTGCCAGGCTCATATCGGCATAGTCAAAGCCGGGGGCCACGGCTTCGCTGATCAATCCGTAGCCGTGGTTGCCGGATGCCAGTCGCGACGCTTTCCAGACCCCGCCGGGCACCGTCAGCTGGAGTTTCTGCCCCGCCAGTACATCGTTGCCCATTACAACCGTCTGCAGAGAGCCATCCCGATGCAGCAGGTAATACGTCACCGGATCACCGAGATGAAAATAGTGCACAATGTCCGAGCGATTGCGGTGAAAATGGCCGACCGGGGACTTGCTGGTCAGCATGTAGAAAATCGAGGTCATCAGGTAGCGGTCACCGTGCGCGGTGGTGATCGACGGTTGTTCATCCGCGGCGTAGGTGCGCCGGAAAAACCCACCTTCAACGTGTTGTTCCAGCCCCAGTTGCTCTACCACCTCGCCAGCGGTGGGTGATGCAGCCGGATTCTCGGCCCCCTGCAGCGCGGCCGGTGCCAGCGCGACCGTGCCGGCCATAGCGGCGCTCAGCAGGCCAGCGGCGGCCCCTTGTCCCGTGAGATGAAACATCTGTCAGCTCCTGTTTTGCGAGGATTGTGCAGGAAAATGCGCGTGCCAGTGACGGGCAATATCGCTGCGGCGGCATATCCACACCCTGTCATGACCGGCGATATAGTCAACGAAGCGCTGCAGCGCGAGAAATCGCCCCGGCCGACCGGCAAGCCGGCAGTGCAGCCCGATATTCATGAGTTTGGGAACAGTCGCGCCCTCGGCGTACAGCACGTCGAAGGTATCGCGCAGATAGTGATAGAAATCATCGCCGCAGTTGAAGCCCT
Source organism: uncultured Alteromonadaceae bacterium (assembly GCA_964346555.1). GTDB lineage: Bacteria > Pseudomonadota > Gammaproteobacteria > Pseudomonadales > Halieaceae > Chromatocurvus. The sequence continues at coordinate 2,029 of CAYFVJ010000036.1, forward strand.
GTGGCGTGGCGAAGCGCATGTCGTTGCAGTCCAGGCTGTAGGGAATGACCAGGTGCGGCGTGCTGCCGTCGGTGAGCCAATAGGGTAGATCATCCGCGTAGGAGTCAGAATCGTAGAGGAAGCCGCCCGTTTCACGCAGAAGACGTCGGGTGTTGGGGCTGTCGCGCCCGGTGTACCACCCGAGGGGCGCGGTACCGGTGATGTCCTTGTGTCGGGCAATCGCCTCCTGCATGTGGGCCCGCTCCAGGGCCTCGGGTACCTCCTGATAGCTGATCCAGCGTAGACCGTGACAGGCTATTTCCCAGCCGGCGGCGCGCATGGCGTCGACGGCTTCGGGGTTGTGCGCCAGCGCCGCGGTGACGCCGAATACGGTTACCGGGAGGTCTCGCCCGGAGAAAAGCCGATGCAGGCGCCAGAAGCCGGCGCGGCTCCCGTACTCATAAATCGACTCCATGCTCATGTGCCGGTCGGGGTAGGGCGGGGCGTTTATGATCTCCGACAGAAAAGTTTCCGATGCTGCGTCGCCGTGCAATACGCAGTTTTCGCCGCCCTCCTCGTAGTTGATGACGAATTGCACGGCTATGCGGGCGTCGCCGGGCCAGTGTATTGCGGGCGGGTGCTGGCCGTAGCCGACCATGTCGCGAGGATAGTCGTTCGAATCAATCATGGCCGTTGCTTCAACCTCCAGGAATGTGGAATGGGACGTCAACACAACAGAAGATACCATACCACTGTAGGTTCTCCCGTTCAGGCCTGCATTTCGGACCTGACTCCGCATTCCGGAACTGACCACGGGACAAGCGTGTGGCATACTATTAGGTGTAACGTGATCTAGGCACTTGGCAGCATTCTTGCACCGCCGACAATCGATCATACTTGAGGGGATAATATCTTGAAGGATTCACTGCCGCG
>CAYFVJ010000036.1:3040-19808 GCA_964346555.1 uncultured Alteromonadaceae bacterium
CGCCGACAATCGATCATACTTGAGGGGATAATATCTTGAAGGATTCACTGCCGCGCCCGAAACGCATGGGTGCAAAGCGCGAGCTGTTTTTCGCACTGCTCATATTGGTTGCTACCTTGTTTCCCGGGCCTTCTGCCGTCGCCACGGTACCTGCACCGCAACTGGATGTCGCGGCGTGGTTTGAACAGTTCAAACGCGAAGCGACCGATGAAGAGCTGTACCGCTTCCTGTATGCCATGCCCAAGGGCGGGGATCTTCACAACCACCTGTCGGGATCGGTCCTCGACGACTGGATGTACCAGCTTGCACTCGATCAGGCGCGCCATGGCTATACGTTCTATACGCGCGTGCGCATCAACAACTGTCGTCCTTACGGTGGCGACGCCTTCGGCAGGGAGCCCTATCTGCTGATGTTCCTGACGCTGCAGAAAAGCCGCTACGACAAGCTTGACGCGTGTGAGCAATCGGAATTCAAGCCACTGGCGGAGCTGGACGAAGACGAAAAGCGGGCATGGCTCAACAGCATGGTGCTGGACAAGTCGCACGAAGGCCGCGACGAGTTCTTCCAGACCCACTGGCAGCGCATGGGCGATCTTTACGCGAATCCGTTTTATGCGGCTGACGCGCTGGTGCTCAACATGCAGGCGTTCGCGCGGGAGGGGCTGAGCTATCTCGAGTCCATGATCGGCGTGCTGGGTTTCCGGCGTGCCGATGGCAGCATGTATACACCCGATGAAGTCGCGGATATCTACCGGCAGCGCCTGCAGGAACCCGATGCGGTCGCCACCGGTGTCACGGTGCGTTTTCAGGCCACTGTTCTGCGCTTTGCACCCAACGCAGAAGATGTGTTGCGCACGTTGTATGCGTTTGTCGCGGACAACCGTGACCTCTGGGTCGGTGTCAATTTCGTGGGACGCGAAGATAACGACAAAGGCTACCCCTTGCGTTTTCTGCCCGTGCTGCGGGAACTGCGCCAGGAGTACCATGGCGTGCATCTGTCAATTCACGCCGGGGAAGTCGATGAGCCCAACTATCACGTGCGCGATACGCTGCTGCTCGGCGCCGACCGCATCGGCCACGGTATCAACCTGATCACCGATGCAGACACGATGCGTCTGATGCGCCACGGCCCCTACCTGGTCGAGATCAACCTGATATCCAATCTGCTGCTCGAGTATGTGTCCGACTACAGTGAGCACCCGTTCCCGGAGTACCTGCGTACGGGCATCCCGGTGGCGCTGTCCACGGATGATCGCGGCATGTGGGATTCCAACCTGACAGACGAATTCTTTGTGGCCGTGCGTGAATACAACCTGTCGTGGCCGGAATTGGTGAGCCTCAGCCGGAATTCCCTGCAATATTCGTTTGCCGAGGATGCGGTAAAGGCGCAGTTGTTAGGGGATTTCGCGATACGCCTGGGTGACTTCGAGCGCCGGCTGCAGCGTCAGCCGTCCTCGGCACTTGCCGACGACGCCCGTAGTCACGGTTTTACCTGCCGACTCTACGGCCTCTGTGAGATCCAGCCTACCGCTGAAATCCAAAAGGATCTGCCATGATAGCGCTCAGAATTGCGACGCTCCCGTTCATAGCGCTGCTCCTCGCCCTGACAGGCTGCGGCGATACCACTGGAACGCAAACACCGGAGCCTGCGTCGAAGCCGGGCCCCGAGCCGGCGCAAATCAGGGCGGTGGTGGTAACGATGTTCGAGATAGGTGAGGACAGTGGCGACCAGGCCGGTGAATTCCAGCTCTGGAACGAGCGCCGCGATCTCACTGAGGTGTACGAGTTCGGGGGGCACCATAGCCTGCACCACGACCCGGAGAGCGGGCTGCTGGTCATGGTGACCGGCATCGGAACTGCAAAATCGGCGGCGTCGGTGATGATGCTGGGTATGGATCCGCGCTTTGATGTCAGCGAGGCCTACTGGCTGGTCGCCGGCATAGCGGGATTTGACCCCGAGGATGCGTCGATCGGTTCAGCTGCCTGGGCAGAGTACCTGGTGGATGGCGATCTCTCCCATGAGATCGATGCCCGGGAAATCCCCGAAGACTGGGAATACGGCTATTTTGCGCGCTATACCGACGGTCCGTTTGATCCTGAGCGTCCGGAACCGACCGGCGAGATGTTTCGACTCAATCCGGATCTCACCGAGTGGGCGTTTCAGCTGACTCAGGATATGCAACTGCCGGATGACGAGGCACTGGTACCGACCCGCAACCTGTACACGGAACATCCGAACGCGCAGAAGCCGCCCTTCGTGCTCAAGGGGGACCACCTCGCGGCACTGACGTTCTGGCATGGCGAAATCCTCAACGAGTGGGCCAACGAGTGGGTGGATTACTGGACCGATGGCGAGGGTGAGTTTGTATCTTCGGCCATGGAGGACACCGGTACGCTGCAGGCCATCACCTATCTCGACAATGCCGGTCGTGCCGATCGCGATCGCGTCATGGTCCTGCGCACGGCGAGCAACTACACCGTACCCCCGCCCGGAGTCAGCGCCGCGGAGAACCTGCTGGCGGAAAACGAGGGTTACGCCGGTCTGGATGCGTCGCTGGAATCCGCCTATCGGGTCGGCTCCCGCGTCATAGACACATTGCTGGATAACTGGGACGTCTACCGCCAGCGCACACCCGGCCCGGGCGACCTCGCCGCACAATAGAGGCCACCTGAGACTTCCACGCAGGCAATGCTCTAATGGACTGGCTGGTACAGTGGCTGCCGGTGCTGGCGGCCCTGGCGGCGGCGGGTGTTCTGGCGGGCCTGCTCGCGGGTCTGCTCGGTGTCGGTGGCGGGATCGTGATCGTTCCCGTCCTGTTTTTGATTTTCCAGGGCCTGGGTATCACGCCGGCGACGGCGATGGTGGTTGCCACCAGCACCTCGCTGATGGTCATCGTACCGACCAGCGTCGCTTCCGCCCGTGCGCACCACCGTCGCGGTCATGTCGACCTGGAACTGTTCCGGCGCTGTTTGGGGTTCATGCTGGGCGGCGTTCTTGTTGGCAGCCAGGTGGTCAGCCGCGTGAATGGCCTGGCACTGACGGCTGTATTCGGGGTTGTGGTCCTGCTGATCGCGGCCAATACGCTGCTGCGGCCCAACGCACCGCCGCTGCGCGATGATCTGCCCGCCCTGCCGGTACAGGGTGCCGTCGCGGCGATTATCGGTGCGCTGTCGGTGATGATGGGGATCGGCGGTGGTACGCTGAGCGTGACGGCACTCACCGCCTGCAATGTTCCGGCGCATCGAGCGGTGGGAACCTCCGCACTGTTCGGCCTGGTTATCGCCCTGCCGGGTGCGCTGATTCTTTTGCTGACCGCGACTACGCCGGGGGACGCGCCCCCCGGTACCGTGGGGCTGGTCAACCTGCCGGGTTTTGCCGCCGTCGCGCCGTTGACCTACCTCATGGCGCCCTGGGGTGTCCGGCTCGGGGCACGCCTCAGCGGCGAGATGTTGAAAAGGGTTTTTGCTGTGTTCCTCACCATTGTGGGCCTGCGCATGCTGTGGCAGGTTCTTGTCGACACCTGATACAGGAGATCAATTCATGCAAGCAGTATGCACAAGCCGGTTCGATGTTGCGCGAGTTCCTGTCGTAGCTGCCGCTGTCACTCTCGCAATTGTCATGCTGCTGCCGGTTTCCCTGCAGGCAGCGGCGCCATTACCGATCAAGGCGGTGGTGGTCACCATGTTCGAGAACGGCGAGCCGCGCGGGGATGAGCCGGGCGAGCTGCAACTGTGGGTGGAGCGCAGTGATGTGGTGCAGGAATATCCATTCCCCCTGGGCGAATTTCCCCTGTACCTTACCGCGGACGGTGTGTTGTTGATCTGCGTCGGCGGTGGGATACCGAACGCCACGGCATCGATCATGGCACTTGGACTCGACCCCCGCTTCGATCTGTCACGCGCTTACTGGCTGGTGGCGGGTATCGCCGGCGGCGACCCCCAGGACGTGTCGCTCGGTTCCGCGGTCTGGGCGAACCATGTTGTGGATGGTGACCTGGTGTATGAAATCGATGCGCGCGAGATACCCGATCACTGGCCCTACGGTTTCATCCCCCTGGGTGCCAAGGAGCCCGCCCAGGGGCCACAGGATGTATCCGATGGCTGGACCCTCGACACGATTCATTTTGCCCTGGATTCACAGTTGGCAGCCTGGGCGTTCGAGACAACCCGCGGCGTCGAGATCCCGGACATGTCCGGGATTCAGGCGTTTCGCCAACAATATACGGGCTACCCGCAGGCCATGCGTGCTCCCTTTGTCACTCGCGGCGACACACTGTCCGCCAGCACCTACTGGCACGGCGGCAAGCTGAATGCCTGGGCCAACGACTGGCTGCAGGTCTACGCCGGTGAGGACGCCAACTTTGTCACGTCCAATATGGAGGACAGCGGCACGCTGACCGCCCTGAACCGGCTGGATCGCACGGCGCGAGTGGACGCGAGCCGCGTCATGGTGCTGCGCACGGTAAGCAACTTTACCCAGCCACCCCCCGGCAGGATGCCGGCCTGGAGTACCACGGCGGACTATCCGGACAACGGGCTGCCGGCACTCGAGGCCGCCTACCGAGTGGGCAGCGCGGCCATCACGGCACTGGTAGATGGCTGGGAGGAGTATGCGCATACGCCGCCAACTCCAACGCCAACGTCAACCTCGGCGCCATCGCCAACGCCAGCGCAGAGCGATGAGGTTGAGGCTGAGGCTGAGGCTGAGGCAGCGACTGCCGATGCGGCGCAGCGAGTGACACCGGTATCAACGTCTGACGCAGCCGGGTCCACGATTCCTGTCATCTTCGATACCGACATGGCTATCGACGACTGGGCCGCCCTGCTGTTTCTGCTGCGCGAGCCGGGCATTGATCTGCGGGCCATAAGCATAGCCGGCAGCGGCGAGTCCCACTGTGAGCCGGGCGAGAAGAACGCGCTTGCGCTGGCCGACCTGGCCCGCCCGGGCAACGCGGTTCCGGTCGCCTGCGGTGATCCCTGGCCGCTGGACGGTTACTTTGTTTTCCCCACGGCCTGGCAGGAGGATATGGACCGGCTGTCAGGTGTACCTGTGGCGCCGAGTGAACGTCGGCCGTACGACGGCCATGCCGTGGACCTCATTCACGCGGCTATCGAGGAGAGCGAGCAGCCCGTCGTCTTGCTCGCTACCGGTCCCCTGACCAACATCGCCCAGTGGCTCGACAGGTACCCCGAGGATCGCAAGCGGGTGTCCCGACTGGTCATCATGGGTGGGACACTCGATGCGCGCGGCAATATTATTGTTCCCGGATTTACTGACAACAACCCGAATACCCGCGCCGAATGGAACCTGTACGTAGACCCGGTAGCCGCCCGCCGCGTGCTGGAAGCAGAATTGCCGGTCGAACTGGTGGGCCTCGATGTGACCAATCACGTGCAGGTGACGCCGGCCTTTGCGGAGGAGTTCAAGCAGCGGTCCGACAACCCGGCGGCAGACTTCTGGAGCGCGGTGCTGGATGCCAATGACTGGTTTATCGACTCTGGCGAATACTATTTCTGGGATGTACTCGCGGCGCTGGCAATTGTCGATCGCGATCGCTACTGCCGCGGTGAGCGCCTCGCGCTGGGCGTCGATTTTCGCTACACCGATCGTCCGTGGATGGCGACCTCTGATATGAGCATGCCCAGGGAAAACTGGCGGGGAGAACCACGTCGACACCTCGAGGCGGAAACGGCCGGGGTCCTGCGCCCTGTGCCGGAGGCGCCGGCGACCACGCTGGTATGCCAGCAGACGGATGCCGACGCGGCGTTTGAGCACTTTATTGCAAGCATGACAGAGACGGACGAGGAGGCGAAAGATGACTCGTGAACCTCATCCCCGCGAGGATGCCAGCGGACATGACTGGCTCGCGGGCATGCCCAAGTGTGAACTGCATCTGCACATCGACGGGAGCCTGCAGCCTGCCCGCTTGCTGTCCCTGGCAGAAAAGAATGCCGTCGCCGTACCCTACGGGAGCGTTGCGGATGTGGAGCGTGCCTGTGAATTTACCGATCTGCAGAGCTTCCTCGATCTGTATTACCTCGGGGCCTCCGTATTGCGCACCGAGGAGGATTTCTACCACCTGATGATGGACTACCTGCTGGTGTGCCGGCAGGAGAATATACTGCACGCGGAAATCATGGTGGAGCCCCAGACCTATTTCCCGCACGGCGTGTCGCTGGACGCCGTGATGAGCGGCTTCGCTGCTGCCATCGACGAGGCGTGGCGGACCTGGGGGCAGTCCGTGCTGTTGATCCTGAGTTTTTTGCGCCACCTCAGCGAGGACAGTGCGCTGGACCTGCTGCACCGTGCAGCGCCCTGGCGCGAGCATTTCGTGGCGATCGGCCTCGCCAGCGCCGAGCGCGATCATCCCCCGGCCGGCTTTCGCCGCCTCTACCGAGCCGCCGGCGAACTGGGGTTGCGCGCGACGGCACACGCGGGAGAAGAGGGGCCGCCGGCGTTTATTCGCGATGCCCTCGACATGCTGGGCGTGGAGCGCATCGATCATGGCGTACGCGCGGTGGAAGACCCCCAGCTGCTGGAGCGGCTGCGGCGCGAGCAGGTGCCCCTGACCGTCTGCCCCCTATCGAACGTGCGCCTGCGCGTGGTGGACTCGTTGTCGCAGCATCCGCTACTTGAGCTGCTCGAGCAGGGTATCTGCGTGACAGTCAATTCAGATGATCCGGCGTATTTCGGCGGCTACCTGACCGAGAATTACAGCGCCCTGGAGACGGACCTCGGTATGCACCGCGATCAGGCCCTGGCTCTGGCACGCAACGGCTTCGGTGCCAGCTTCCTGGATGCCGATCGGCGCACCGATATGCTCAACAGGCTGGAGCGCTACGCAGCATCCTGAGACGCGCCGGTGGCAGGCCGCCAGCGGGCAAGACGCAGCCGCAGCGGCTCCCGGAACTGGTCGAACAGCACGGCCAGGATAATCACCGTGCCGGTGATTATGCGTTTACCGGGCTCCGACACGCCGAGCTGGGCCAGGCCGGTCTCCATCACCGCGATAATCAGCACGCCGAGGAAACTGTTGACGACGGATCCGCGCCCGCCGGAGAGACTGGTACCGCCGATGACCACGGCGGCGATTGCCGACAGCTCCAGCCCGATGCCGGCATTCGGGTCCGCGCTTTGCAGGTAGCCGAGCTGAAATATCCCGCCGAGACCGGCGAGCAGGCCCGCCAGGGCGAACACCGCGATTTTCCATGGCAGCGGATTGATGCCAGACAGACGCACGGCTTCTTCATTGGTGCCGATAGCTACCATGTAGCGCCCGAACACGGTTCTCGACAGGACAAACTGGCCGATGGCCACCACCGCCAGGGCCAATAGCAGGGCGGCGGAGATGCCGAGACCGAACAGGGGGTCGCCAATCAATCCCACCGCATCCCCCAGATAGCGAGTCTGGGAGCCGGTGGTGAGATAGGCGCCGCCACGGGCGATTTCCAGCATGCCCAGCGTGACCACAAACGAGGGAATGGCCCAGCGCGCGCTGATAAAACCGTTGACTGTGCCGCAGGCCAGCCCGGCAGCCAATGCCGCTGTCACCGCCGCGAGGAGTGGCCATTGCAGGTCGACCATGAGCACGCCGGTAACCGCGCCGGCCAGCGCCATCACCGAGCCCACCGACAGGTCAATTCCCGCGATCAGCAATACGTAAGTCATGCCGACAGCAATTACCGTCAGCGTAGGTATCTGGTTGGCCAGGCTGCGGAACGTGCCGCCGCCGAAGAAGTGATCACTCATCAGGCTGAACAGCAGTACGAGTGCGCACAGAACGGCCACCAGACCCAGGGAATTCCACGGCAGCCGCAATCCGCGCAGTGAACGTATCAACATGACAGGAGTTCCTCGTTGTTGCGGGGCTGCGCACCGCTGCTGTAAAAACGGAAACAGGCGGCAAGGAATGCGGTTTCATTGAAGCTGTCGGCTGTGAACTCCGCTGACAGGCGACCGTTTGACAGCACAAGCATCCGGTCGGACAGGCCTTTCAGCTCCTCCGTTTCGCTGCTTACCACCACCACGGCCTTGCCGGCAGCGGCCAGTTCCCGAATCAACAGATGAATGCGCGCCTTGGCCCGGGCGTCCACGCCGCGGCCGGGCTCGTCGAAGAGCAGTACTGGCTGGCGTTTCAGCAGCCAGCGACCGATGAGTACCTTCTGCTGATTGCCGCCGCTGAGCTCGGCGACCGGCTGCGCCAGTGACTGGTGGTCGATATCCAGGCTGCGACACAGGGTGGAGGCCATCTGCGCTTCACGGGCATCGTCCATCAACCCCAGTGAGTCGTGCAGCTCAGGCAGTCGTGCCAGGCTCAGGTTGCGCGCAATGCCGGCGGTAAGGAGCAGACCCTGGGATTTGCGGTCCTCAACCACCAGGCCGATGCCGGCGCTGACAGCTTCATGCGGTGAGCCCATGCGCTGCAGCCTGTGAAAATTATCGGCGGCCAGGCGCAGGCCGCCCGCGTCGGCGCGATCTGCGCCGAAGATAGCGCGCAGCAGCTCGCTGCGGCCCGACCCGATCAGCCCCCCGATACCCAGCACCTCGCCGGCGTGCACACGAAAACCGATATCCCGGAACGCGCCGTGGCGCGACAGCTTCTCCACGGTCAGGAGTGGCGTGCCGATGTGTGCGCCAGGCGCATGGCGCTGGGTCGTGGTCAGGCCGTCGACGACCTTTTCGCCCGCCATCAGGGCGACGATCTGATCGCTGTCCAGGGCATCAGCGCGCTCTGTTGCCACCAGGTGACCGTCGCGCAGCACCGAGACGCGATCGGCGATGTGCCGGATCTCGTCCATGCGATGGGATATGTAAATGATGCCCACACCGCGGGATTGCAGCTGTCTCAGGCTGTCAAACAGGCGTTCTATCTGCGGGTCTGTCAGGGCCGCGGTCGGTTCATCCAGAATCAGCAGCGACAGGGGTCGACTGATGACACGGCCAATTTCGATCAACTGCTGCTGGCCGACGCCGAGGCGCGCCACCGGCATGTCCGGATCGAGATCTTCCAGGCCCACCGTTGCCAGGGCCGCCAGGGCGCGTTCGCGCAGTGGCCGCTGGCGGATGATCCCGGCGCGCCCGCGGAAGTCTCCGAACGCGAGGTTTTCCGCGACGCTGAGGGTGGGAAACAGGTTCAGTTCCTGCATGACCATGCGGATGCCGTGAGCCTCGGCATCGCGGATGCCGGCGGGACGGAAGCGCGCACCCCGCAAATGCATCTCGCCGCCGGAGGCGGGCAGAACCCCGGCGACGATATTGCACAGCGTGCTCTTGCCGGCGCCGTTGCTGCCCATGAGGGCGTGGACTTCACCCTCGTGCAGGCTGAAGTCGATCGACTTGAGGACCGGGACCGCGAAGGATTTCGACAGTGCCCGGGTACTGAGCAGACTCCGGTTTTCAGTGTGGTGCGCGGCGGCTGTCGGTTCGCGGTCGGACACGGACGCTCAGCGCTCGCCGCTGATGACATCCACCGGCGTCGTGCGATCCCCGGGCATCTCGCCCGTCTCGAGGATTTCCAGCGCATATTCGATACCGTAAACCGCCAGCTTGTCCGCGTGCTGATCGGCAGTCGCCACCATGTCACCCCGTTGCACCAGTTTGTTGGCTGCCGCGATGTTGTCGAAGCCGACGATGTGCACACCGGCTTCGCGACCGGCCTGCCGCACCGCGGCGACGGCGCCCAAGGCCATGCTGTCATTGGCGCAGAGCAGGGCGTCCAGCTGCGGGTGCTCGCGCAGTAGCGCCGATGCGATATTCGCCGCCTTCGACTGCTCCCAGTCCGCGGCCTGCCTGGCGACGATGTCGATGTCCGCGGCCTGCATGGCATCCGCGAAGCCGGCTTCCCGCTCCCTGGCATTGAAAGCTCCGGGAATGCCGCCGATGATCGCCACCTCGTCACCTGGCTCGAGTTCGGCCGCCAGCCGCTCGCCGACCCGACGCGCACCGTCGCGGTTGTCGGGGCCGACAAACGGGATGGCGATATCCATCCCGTCGAGCAGCTGGCGGTCGAACTGGTTGTCGATGTTGACTACCACGATACCCTGCTGAACCGCTCGCCGCGCCACTGGCAGCAATGCCCTGGAGTCTGCCGGCGCGATAACGATGACATCCACGTCAGTGGCCATCATCTGCTCCATCAACGCTACCTGCTGTGCCAGGTCGCTTTCGTTCTTGATGCCATTGACCACCAGGCTGTAGCGGTTGGCGTGGTCGGCCTGGTGCGCGCGGGCGCCGTCGGCCATGCTGATAAAAAATTCGTTCGCCAGGGACTTCATGATCAGTGCGACCCGGGCCCTGTCGTCACCGGCGGCGGTGCCCGACTCGTCGCTGCCCTTGTCTGCACAGCCGACCAGCACAAGGGTGGCCGCCAGCAGCAGCCTGCCGAGCGCGCGCATGCGGCTATGAACGTTTTGCATATTATGTCTCCGTTGCAGAAGTGTTGCCCGGGCCTGTCGCGATGCGTTGACCCCGGCAGTTAAGCAAGAACCAGTTCACCGGGCAAGCGGTGCGAGGCGTTAATCCGTGTGGCTTCCCAGCGCTGTAACCTCCGGTCAATTTTTTTAGTTTCCAGCGTCATTGCCTGCCTCGCAGCGCATTGGCAGACTCGAGTACATCAGTGTAATGCGGGAAGCAACTGCCATGAGCCAACACGCCTATATATACGATGCCGTCCGCACGCCGCGCAGCAAAGGAAAGTCCGGCGGTAGCCTCAACGAGGTCAAGCCCATCGATCTGGGGGCCAACCTGTTGCGCGCTCTGCAGTCGCGCCACGACCTGGATACGTCCTACGTCGACGACGTAGTCATGGGTTGCGTGACGCCGATCGGTGAGCAGGGCAGCGACGTCGCCAAAATGATCGTCATGAACGCCGACTGGGATGAGTCGATCGCCGGCGTGCAGCTCGACCGCTTTTGTGCCTCGGGTCTCGAGGCCGTGAATATCGCGGCGCAGAAGATAGCCTCTGGCTGGGAGGACCTGGTAGTCGCCGGCGGTGTCGAGAGCATGTCCCGTGTGCCGATGGGTTCCAACGGTGGTGCCATGAGCGGCGACCCGGCGTTTGCCGCCAAGACCGGTTTTGTGCCGCAGGGCATTGGCGCAGACACGATCGCGACGCTGGAGGGCTATTCGCGCGCGGATGTAGACGCCTACGCAACCGAGTCGCAGCGGCGCGCGGCGCATGCGCGCGACAGCGGCTATTTTGATCGCTCGGTTGTGCCAGTGCTGGATGAGAACGGGCTGAGTATTCTCGATCGCGATGACTTCATCAAGCCGGGCACATCGGTCGAGACGCTGGGTCAACTCAACCCCTCCTTTGCGATGATGGGGGAAATGGGCTTTGACGACGTTATTCTCGGTAAATACACGACGCTGGAGCGTATTGAGCACGTGCACACGCCCGGCAACTCCTCCGGTATCGTCGACGGCGCGAGTGCCGTGCTGATCGGCAGCGAAAAGGCCGGCAGCGATCTAGGGCTGACACCGCGCGGACGTATCGTAGCCACCGCGGTGCTCGCGACCGACCCGGTGATCATGCTCACGGGGCCGGGTCCGGCGGCGAAAAAATGCCTTGACAAGGCCGGCCTCAATCGCGAAGACATCGACCTGTGGGAAATCAACGAGGCGTTTGCCTCGGTCGCCATGCGCTACATGAAAGACCTCGATGTCAGCCACGACGTGACCAACGTCAACGGCGGCGCTATCGCTATGGGCCATCCGCTGGGCGCCACCGGGGCCATGCTGGTCGGCACCATGCTGGACGAGCTCGAGCGTCGCGGCCTGCGCCGGGCCATGCTGTCGCTGTGTGTCGGCGGCGGCATGGGCATTTCAACCATCATCGAGCGCGTATAAATGAGTGTATTTCAGTACGAGAAGGACGCCGACGGCATCGTCACGGTGACCATGGACATGAGCGGCCCGGTCAACGCGATGAATGATGAATATCGCGACGCTATGGGCGCAACCCTGGACCGGCTGGAGCAGGAAGAGGGTCTTACAGGCGTGATTCTTGCGTCCGCCAAGAAAGTTTTTTTTGCCGGGGGCGACCTGCACGCACTGCTGGCGGTGACGCCGGATGACCTCGAGGATTTCATGCAGGGCGCGGAGACGGTGAAAGCCCAGCTGCGACGGCTTGAGAAACTCCCGGTTCCCGTTGCCGCGGCGATCAACGGCGCGGCGCTGGGCGGTGGTTTCGAGATCTGTCTCGCCTGCAATTACCGGGTCGCCTGGAATGACCGCTCGGTGGAGCTCGGCCTTCCCGAGGTGTCGCTGGGCCTGTTGCCCGGCGGTGGCGGTGTGGTGCGCATGACGCGGCTGCTGGGGCTGGAGAAAGCGCTGCCCTATTTGCTGGAAGGCAAGCGTGTCGCTCCGGTCACGGCGCTCGATGACGGCCTGATTCATGCGCTGGTGCGCGAGCGCGAGGATCTGCTCGCGGCGGCACGCGACTGGATTGTAGCCAACCGGGACAATCCCGAGGCGGCGGTACAGCCCTGGGACAACAAGGGCTACCGCATACCGGGCGGTGACGCCAATTCACCCAAGGTCGCGCAGATGCTGCCGGTGGCCACGGCCATGTTGCGCAAGAAAACCCGAGGGCTGCTGCCGGCACCGGAAAAAATTCTCGACGTGGCTGCGCAGTCGACTCGCCTCGACCTCGAGACGGCGCTGCGCGTGGAATCGCGGGGCATGGCATTCCTTGTCACGACCCCGGAGGCGAAGAACCAGATCAGCACGTTCTTCTTCGCCATGAACAAGGTCAATGGCGGTGCCAGCCGACCGCCGGATGTGGCCCCCCACACGACGGAAAAAGTCGGTGTCCTCGGTGCGGGGATGATGGGCCAGGGCATTGCCTACGTCTCCGCCATGGCAGACATTCACGTGGTCCTGAAGGATGTTTCGCTTGAAGCCGCGGAGAAAGGCAAGGACTACAGCCGGCGTCTGCTCGACAAGCGTGTCGAGAAGGGTCGCATGACGCCGGAAAAGCGCGAGGAGGTATTGGCGCGCATACACCCGACCGACAGTGCGGCTGATCTGCAGGGCTGTGACCTGATGGTCGAGGCAGTGTTCGAGAATCTGGCACTCAAGCATGAAATAAACCGGGATTGCGAGCAATACCTGAGGCCGGACGGTGTCTGGGGTTCGAATACGTCGACATTGCCGATCACCAGACTGGCAGAATCCAGCAGCCGTCCGGAGCAGTTCATCGGGATTCACTTCTTCTCCCCGGTGGACAAGATGCCGCTGGTGGAACTTATCGTGGGTGAAAAAACCTCGGACGCTGCACTGGCGCGGGCATTTGATTACGCGCGCCAGATCCGCAAGACGCCGATCGTCGTCAATGACTCCCTGGGCTTCTTTACGTCACGCACCTTCGGTACCTACCTGGACGAGGGGGTGCGGCTGCTGCACGAGGGACTGCATCCGGTGCATATCGACAACCTGGGCAAAGCCATTGGTATGCCGGTAGGGCCTCTTGCCGTCTATGACGAGGTCAGCCTCGAGCTGTCGCGCAAAGCGCAGGAAACCTGGCGGGAGATGGGCGTGGAGGACGCCTGGGGTGATGGCAGCATCGCCCGCGGCGTGGTCGACACACTGGTCGAGCAGTACGGACGCGGCGGGCGCCACCATGGTGGTGGCTTCTACGAGTATGCGGAGGACGGCAGCAAGCACATCTGGCCCGGACTGCTCGACCTCTACTACCGCGAGGACGTGTGTGTGCCGGCGGCGGATATCAAGGATCGTCTACTGTTCCGTCAGGTCATCGAGGCCTTGAAGTGTCTGGAGTCCGGCGTGCTGCGCTCGGAGGAGGATGGCAATGTCGGCTCGATCATGGGTATCGGCGCACCGGCTTGGACGGGTGGCCTGCTGCAGTTTGTCAGAACCTATGGCTACACGCGTTTTGTCAACCGCTGCCGCGAGCTCGCCGCCGCCTACGGCGAGCGCTTTGCGCCGCCGACAATTGCCGTCGAGCGCGCCGATAGCGAGACGCTGCAGGCGGCCTGATCTGTCGGATAGCATGCCTGGCTGCTCCTCACCGCGCTGGACTCTCCATCGCGGGCGGAGTACCGTCTGGTGCTAAACCCTGCATTTCTGGAGAGCGTTCCACATGACACAACCGACGAGAATTGCCGACTGCATGCGCAAGAAGCCATTGACCATCCGTCGGGATGCCAACCTGGTGCAAGCGATCGAAATGCTGGTGGAGAATCGGCTGACCGGCGTGACTGTCGTGGACGACTCGGGGCGTCCCGTGGGTGTGCTCTCTGAGCTTGACTGTATACAGAGCGTACTGGCGGCGATTTACAATGACGGTGATCCCGAACTGGCCTTTGTGCATGAAGCGATGACAGCGGATATCAACAGCTGTGGCCCCGAGGACAACATTGTTGAAGTGGCGCAGGATTTGTTGAGCACACACCAGCGGCGTCGGCCTGTGATCCAGGAGGGCAGGCTGGTAGGACAGGTGAGTTCCAGCAATATTCTCTGGGCCCTGATGGAGCACTCCCGGCGCAAGGTTTCACGGGGGCGGGTTTCGTGACCCGGTGAATCATCGGTGTCGGTGGAAATAAGCCGCCGGCAGGCCGTCAACGCCAGTGGCCTTGCATGATGACCTCTTCCTGACTGGCGTCGAGTGGGATGTCGGCAGCATTTTTGCGGATGAATTGTTCGACAGCATCATGACTGCCGGCCCCCGCGGGTCGGTATTCGTGACTGCTCTGCG
The DNA here is from genome assembly GCA_964346555.1 of uncultured Alteromonadaceae bacterium. Taxonomy (GTDB): domain Bacteria; phylum Pseudomonadota; class Gammaproteobacteria; order Pseudomonadales; family Halieaceae; genus Chromatocurvus. Next base: position 17,758 of record CAYFVJ010000036.1, read on the forward strand.
GAAACGTTCCCTGCGCCAGTACCTCTGTGTGCCAGTCGCCTGCAGAACGGCAGGCGACTCCGCGCTGTGTACGTGTGCCGTTCTCATCGCGCAATAGATATTCGCGACACCAGCCCTCACCGTTCCTGGGGAATGTCAGCACCGGCTGCATGCGGCGACCGTCTTCGAGCATATGCCAGGCGTCCCCGGAGGGCAGTGACTCCAGGGCCGCGGCCAGCGTCAGCCCGGCTCCCCCCTGTGACTGGCTTTCATTGCCGGGTAACAGTGCGATCGATACCGCGAGCACCAGCGATGCAGCCAGTGCAGCTGGCCACAGTCTGCGCGGGCTGAACAGCGGCACGACCTTATCAGCGCTATCCCGAGCGGATTTCTCGCCATCCAGCATGCAGCGTACGCTGGATGGTACAGTCGACGTGTTACTGCCAGCATAGGCTTGCCGTAACGTTGCGTGCACCGTCTGCAGCTGACGCCAGGCGCTGGCAAGTTCGGGCTCGAGTGCCAGGCGCTGCTCCAGATGCTGCTGTCCCGGTTTGTCCAGTTCGCCATCGAGAAGCTGTGATAATTGTTCAAAATCCGATTCGCTGATCGCCATAGTGCCGCCCCGGGTGCCCGTTCAGTTAATTCTGGTTGAGTACCCTGTCCTCCAATAAATTCTTCCGCGCCCGCGCAATGCGGCTCATGATTGTTCCGACCGGGACCTGCAGAATCTCTGCCGCCTCGGCATAGCTCTTTCCATCTACAGTAACCAGCATCAATGCCAGACGCTGATCCGGCGGCAGGCGCGTCAGTGCACGATCCACCGCTCTCAGGTGCTGTTCGCCGCCAGCCTGTTTCTCTGCTGAAGGCGACTGTTCCACGTGATCAACTGCCTGTACCGCCTGTACATGTCGCTGCCGCACTTCTCTCGATCGCAGTTCGTCGATCCAGATATTTTTGCAGACCCGGTATACCCACCTGGCCGTGTGTGCATCCTCTGGCATGCCTTTTTCCAGCATGCGCTCCACCGTCGACTGGAGCAGATCATCTGCATCTGCCGCGGCACCGGTCAGTGACAGACAGAACCGGCGCAAACCGCCCAGTTCTGCCATTAAATCACTGCGTTGCCTTGCATTGAGCGACGGCATATAGTCCTCTATATCCGGGTGACGGTTCTCCGCACGGGTTTATTCCCCTGCGGGAATTAAAATGATGGAAGCGCGTCAGTATAAGCAAGGGCGGCGATTTCATACAGAGGGTGTCGCCCAACTGATGACAACGGTGAGTGCTATGTCGGTCCCTTCCAGAGTCGAGTCATTCCTCCACGGCGTGTTTTCCGGGCAGCGATCCCCCGCAGCCCGGCTTGGTGTAGGCGCAATTCTGTGCGCGACCCTGTCCCTGCCGTCATTTGGGCAACTGCCTGTGGGTGGTTTCCTGGGCCCGGATCCGGTTGAAGAGACAATCGAAGAGAGCATCGAGCAGGACGTTGAGCAGATCACCGAGCAGAACATCCAGGAGGAAGTAGAGCAGAACATAGAGGAAACCGTCGAGCAGACGATTGATTCGAAGGTTGAGGGTTCGGTTGAGGAGACTGTCGCCGACAACGTGGAGGCACAGGTCGAGGGCGACGTCGAGGAGCGTGTCACCGATAGCGTCGAAGACTCGGTGGAGTCCGATGTCGAGGAACAGGTAGCGGGGCGTGTGGAAGCGGATGTCGAGGACAGCGTCGAGGCGGATGTCGAGGAACAGGTAGCGGATCGTGTGGAAGCGGGTGTCGAAGACAGCGTCGAGGCGGATGTCGAGGAACAGGTAGCGGATCGTGTGGAAGCAGGTGTCGAAGACAACGTCGAGGCGGATGTCGAGGAGACGGTTGCTGATGCTGTCGAGGACAGCGTGGCGGAGGGCGTCGAAAGCGCGGTAGAGGACAGCGTCGAGGCCAGCGTGGCGGAAGCCGTGGATGATACTGTCGAGAGCAGCGTAGAGAGTGCGGTGGAGGAGCAGGTCGCCGACAGCGTGGAATCCGACGTCGAGGCGGGTGTCGAGGGCGCCGTAGAGGAAGCGGTCGAGGATTCAGT
>CAYFVJ010000037.1:0-19225 GCA_964346555.1 uncultured Alteromonadaceae bacterium
AATGGGAATGGATTTACTCAAGTTGCCGCAGTCTGTGCAGGTGCTGTCCCGGGACTTTCTGAACGATTTGGGCGCGGTCGAGATAAGCGATGTTTACGGCCAGGTCGCGGGCGTAAGTAACGATCCGTACTCGAGCAATATCTCCCGCGGATTCCGGCAGGAAGAACTCCGCTACAACGGTCTGGTCGGCGATCCTTATCTGTCTTTCAACCAGCCGCTTCTTTTCAATGTCGGTCGTATCGAGTTTTTGAAGGGGCCGTCGGCGGTACTCTACGGCGGCGCAGAACCCGGCGGCGTGATCAACTACGTTACCAAGAAGCCTCAGACAGAGCTCGCCCATACGCTGACCGCGTCCGTCGGCAGTTTCGACACGCTCCGCGCGAGTGCCGAAAGCACGGGCCCGCTGCCGGGGAATGACCAGGTCCTCTACCGAATTGGTGCGTATTGGAATGACAGCGACAGCTTTCGCAACAATGTGGCGAAAGAAGATGTCCTGTTGAGCCCCAGCGTTCGGTTTCTTCTAGGCAACGAAACCCGTATCACGCTGGAAGGGGAATACATTGAACAGGATTGGGCGGGCTGGCGGCTGCGCGGTGTCCCGGTCGATCGTGAGGGCGAATTCCGCGCAGATACAGACTTCAGCGCCAATGAGCCCGGCGACGAACAAACGCTTGAAGCAACGGTCCTGCAGGCGACGCTCGATCACGCGTTCACCGACAAGCTGCGAGCCGATCTGTCAGCACGCTACATCGACAATGAAGGGCGTCAGCGCTACCACGAGGCGCGATTCCTCGGCGGTGACGGCCGCACCCTCAGCCGCGAATTCCGCGATCAAACGCGGGAAGAAGAACAGCTGGGAGCAATGGCCAATCTGCACTACGAATCGGCGGTCGGCGATCTGCAACAAACCTGGCTGCTCGGCGCGGAATACTATTCTGTGGAGACCCGGCGGTCGCAGCAGCGGGTGCGCAGTGCTCAGGGAGTTCCACCCATCGATATTCTGATGCCCGTTTACGGGCAGGCTGATCCGAGCACCTATCCGCTTGTTTCACCCGAGGAATTCGGTTTTTCCAGCGGTGAACTCGACCGCCTCGGGATTTATGCGCAGGGCAATTTTGACTTCGGTCCCGTTTCGTTGATGGTCGGCGGTCGCTGGGATGACTTCAAGGACAGCAACCGGCGCGACGCAACCTCGCCGGCGCCGGACGCCGAAACCGACGGTGATCAGTTCAGTCTGCGCTCGGGCGTAGTCTACACGCCGGCGGACACCCTGGCGCTCTATGCGAGCTTTAGCGAAGCGTTCACTCCCGTCAGTCCTGGCAATCAGGGCAGCCCTGGGGGGCCCTTCGACCCCACCGAGGGTGAACAGTTTGAGGTGGGCATTAAAGCCGACTGGCTCGACGAGCGCTTCCGTACAACGCTTGCAGCGTATCGTATCGACAAGCAGAACATACTCGTGCGCAACCCCGACCCCAACGCGCCGATCGGGTCGCTCCTCCAGGCGGGAGAAGTCCGCAGCGAGGGCATTGAGTTGGAACTCGTGGGCGATATCTCTCCAATGCTGACAATCAGTGCAAATTACGCCTATAACGACGTGCAGGAAGAGCAGAATCCTCTCGGCGATGCAGCCGGTCCCTCCGGACTCGACCAGCTCTTTCGTAACAAGCCTGAACACCAGGCCGGAGCCTGGCTGCGCTATGCACCCGACAGTGCCTGGCTACGCCGGCGCACCGGCGGCGATTGGGTCTTCGGTCTGGGAGGCGAATACGTAGCGGAGCGGCAGAATTTTTCAGGCGGCAAGGTCAAGGACTATGTCAAGTTTGACGGCAACGTCCTCTTCCGTCTCGACCGGCTAGAGTTTCAGCTCAACATACATAATTTACTGGACGAGGAGTATGTGGCAGCACCAAACTTCTTTCTTCTGGACTTTCCGGGTGTTCCGCGTTCGGCAACACTGCAGGTCCGCTTGAATCTGTGAATGCAGGCTCTGCGCTCAGTAAGTAAAGTATAGTAGGGCATCTCTCACCCGGGCTCCGGAAGCCGCAGCCGTCCTCTAGATCCTTGGCAGCCGAACTCGGGGTGAGCTCCTAGCGTAATCGGACTCTCGTACCAGCGTCCCACCCCAGACCAGGCAGTCAAGACTATAGGACATCAGAGCCCATAGCGTACGACAAACGTCGCGATCCAGACCGCGATCAGCGCCAGGCAAAGCCAGCGCCAGTGTCCCATTCCGTGCCACGCCCGCCACCAGGGACCTCTGCTGCCAGTGCTCACGCCGTTATCGGGGCCTTGTGTGCCATGCGGCCAGCTCGCTGCGGCGCGTCGTTGTTGACTACGCGCAACCCGTAAAGATAAATACCGGTCAGGCTCAGCGCGCTCATGCCCAGGCCGAAGATGAACCACAGGATGCGCGTAGTCAGTCCGCCAAAGGTGCCGAAGTGCAGCGGGTCGGCAGCCTCACTGATGCGCTGGTGGACGTTGAGATCTCCGGCATAGTGCCGGTGGACTTCTTCGCCGTCCGCCGTATCGAAGGCGATGCCATTGGCGCGGGGTCGCACCAGCACCGCATCGGTCTGTCCGTGCAGAACGACCGGTTGGCCGTGATTGAGCGGAAACCGGATGTTGTCGATGTCCAGTTCGGGGTACTGTTGTTGCGCCTTTGCAATCATGGCGTCGAGCTGCGCCCCGGTGACTGCCGCCGGCGGCTGCTCCGAGTCGCCGCGCGGTAGTTCGGCAGCCGGTGGCGCGCGGCCGCCGAGCGACTCGACCAGATACCATGCGCTGGTCAGCGCGATAATGAACAGGAAGGCGAACGACCAGACCCCGGTCAGGCGATGCAGATCACCCCAGAAGCGCCGCTTGCGGCCGGGACGCGGCTTCTTGAAAAACCCCTTCCACCATCGCTTGTAGATCCAGAAGCTGGTAATGATCGAAATCAGCAGCGGGATGGCCAGCAGTGACACGATGGGCACACCGATCTTCGCCGGCAACATCAGATGGCGGTGGGTCTCGCGCAGGATGCGGTGGGCGCTGAACCACTGGACGTCGCCGGTGACTTCTCCCCGGTAGGGATCGATGTAGATACGTCGGCGTTCCTCATCCGGGGTCAAGGCGATCAGCTCCGAAGCGAACCAGGGCTCGAACGGCTCATACAGGTAAAATGGCGTCCAGTCGGGGTAGCGGGCTCGGGCGGCATCGAGCATGTCGCCAAAACCGACCCGCGAATCCGCCATTTCCACCCGCATCTCGGGCGTGATCAGCCAGTCGATGTCGTGAGCGAACACTGCCAGTGTGCCGGTGAACGCGATGAAAAACATAAACAGACTCAGTTTCAGCCCGGCCCAGCTGTGAAGGTCGAAGAAGATGCGTCGCCGAATCGCCAATGAGGAACCCCGCTCAGTCAGAAGTCGTGGAATCAGAAATCATAGTCCAGCGGCGCGAAAAGCCGTTTTGGCTCGCCCGACAGCTCATCGCCGCGCTCGAGCAAGCCACTCTCGCTTTCTCCAAAACAGTAATTCATTCATCCCCTTGAAATACTCAGAAAACATATAAAAATCTGCCATATATACGAATGCGTTTCAACTGCAAATGCCAGGACTGCCTGGTAGAAGGGGAACTGTCCGTTTTCAGAGCACGTTCACTGTCCGCATCTGGGTCTGCGGGAAGCCGCTGATGGCGTCGGTGGCCCTGTTCGATGTCGCAACCGGGCGTCCAGGGTGTTTTAATGTGCTCTGTGCGATCGAGGCGACGCGGGGCTTCTCAATGTAAGAAGGCGCGGTGCTGGTCCGCAGTGCACAGTCTCCCTCGGGCCGGGTAGCTCATGAACAGCTGGCCAGGGAGCTTTCGATCATTGCTTTGGAAACGGCAGGTACAGGCATGAGCTTGAAGAACAAGACACTTTTCATCACCGGTGGCAGCCGCGGTATAGGCTTGGCGATTGCCCTCAAGGCTGCGGCAGATGGCGCCAAAGTGGCAATTGCCGCGAAAACCGCGGAGCCACACCCGAAGCTCCCGGGTACAATCTACACTGCCGCCGAGGCGATAGAGAAAGCAGGCGGTCACGCACTGCCCATTTTGTGTGATATTCGCCAGGAAGAGCAGGTGCGGGCGGCGGTGGATCAGACGGTCGAGCTTTTCGGGGGTATCGATATCTGCATCAACAACGCCAGCGCCGTGAGTCCGACGTCAACCCTGGACACCGACATGAAACGCTACGACCTCATGCAGGACGTCAATACGCGGGGCACGTTTCTGGTGTCTAAGTTGTGCATTCCTTATTTGAAGCAGGCGGAGAATCCGCACATCCTGACCTTGGCCCCGCCGCTGGACATGGATGCGAAGTGGTTCGCGCCGCACCTCGCCTACACCATTGCCAAGATGGGCATGAGCCTGTGCACGCTTGGGCTGGCGCGGGAATTTGCCGTGGACAGCATCGGGGTCAACGCGCTGTGGCCGCTGACCGCGATCGACACCGCGGCGATCCGCAATGTGCTGGGTGGCGATGCGGTGGCCCGCGGCAGTCGCACCGTGGATATCATGGCCGATGCGGCTTACGTTGTGCTCAACCGTCGCGCCGATGCCTGCAACGGCAATTTCTTTATCGACGAGTTACTTTTGCGCCAGGAAGGCGTGACGGATTTCGACATGTATGCGGTAGAAACCGGCGGCAGCCTGTACCGGGATTTCTTCGTGCCGGATGCTATCGCCGAGGCGCTGCCGACGAAGACCGAAAGCGCTTACTGAAACGGACGGCCGCAGCGCGCTGCGGTCAGATCCGGTAGAGCCCGGTCAGCCGCCGGGCGATCCAGTCCGAGGCGAAAGTCGGCAGGCACTTTTTGAGCAGGATAAAGACATTGTTGCGCCCGCGCGGCGTGACGTAGCGCGGGTGCGGTCGCTCTGCCTCGCAGGCTTTTACCAGAGCGCCCGCCACGGTAACCGGGTCCGCTCCCTCGCTGTGCAGCCTGCGATGAAAGCGGATAAAAATCTCCAGCTGATCCCGGTATGCGCCGCTGGCCTCGGCATACTGCTGCAGTTGCGCTCGCTCGTGCTCGCCGAAACCGGTTTTCACGGCGCCCGGCTCCAGCAGCACGACCTGCACACCGTGGGGCGTGAGCTCGATGCGCAGGGCATCACTGATGGACTCTACGGCGTGTTTGGTCGAGGCGTAGGCGGCGAAAAAGGGCATGCTGACGTGGCCGGCTACCGATGACACGTTGATGATACGGCCGCGGCCGCGTTCGCGCATGGCGGGCAGGAATGCCCGGGTCACGCGCACCAGGCCAAAGACGTTTGTCTGGTACTGCGCCTCGAAGTCGCGTTCGCTGATCAGTTCCAGGGGACCCGCGCAGCCGAAACCGGCATTGTTTACCAGCACATCCGGCGCCGCGCCGTTCAACAGTTCGCCGACGCGGCTGACCGCTGCATCGACGCTGTCGGCATCGGTAACGTCCATCTCCAGGGGGTGAATGTTGCTGAACTGCCTGTCGAGCTCGGCAAGGGCGTCGCGGCTGCGGCCCGCGGCGATCACTGTGTGGCCCTTGTTGGCGAGCAGGATAGCGGCGGACTTGCCGATTCCGGCCGTTGCACCCGTGATAAGGATTCTCGCCATGTGTCTCCTGCCGGATCCCCGGCGCGCCGCTGCAGTCGATGACGCAAGATAAGTATTTGAGCCGTCCGCTGCAAGTGGCCTAGAATGCAGGCTTTTCACACGTTCAGGAGTGTCTTCGTGGCGAGCAATCGCAGGTCAAGAAACATCACCCAGGGGGTGCAGCGCGCGCCGAATCGCTCCATGTACTACGGCATGGGCTACACGGCCGACGATTTCAACAAGCCGATGATCGGTATTGCCAACGGACACTCAACGATCACGCCCTGCAATGCGGGGCTGCAGCCCTTGGCGGATGCAGCAGCGACGGCGCTGATCGAGGCCGGCGCCAATGCCCAGATGTTCGGCACACCGACCATCAGCGACGGCATGTCCATGGGGACAGAGGGCATGAAGTACAGCCTGGTCTCGCGGGAGGTCATTGCCGACTGTATCGAGACCTGCGTTGGTGGGCAATGGATGGACGGCGTACTGACACTCGGCGGCTGCGACAAAAATATGCCCGGCGCCATGATGGGTATGCTGCGCGCGAACGTGCCGTCGATCTTTGTCTATGGTGGCACGATTCTGCCGGGGCACTATAAAAATCAGGACCTGAACATTGTCAGTGTGTTCGAGGCGGTCGGTGAGTACAGTGCAGGTCGAATCGACGAGGAGGACTTGCTGGCGATCGAGCGCAACGCGATCCCCGGCAACGGCTCCTGCGGTGGCATGTACACGGCCAACACCATGAGTTCCGCGTTCGAGGCGCTGGGTCTGAGCCTGCCGTACTCGAGCACTATGGCCAACGTCGAGGGCGAAAAGATAGAAAGCGCCCGTGACAGCGCCCGGGTTCTGGCGAAGGCCGTGGAGGCGGACTTGAAGCCGCGGGATATCGTGACGCGGGAATCTATCGAGAATGCGGTGGCCGTGATTATGGCGATTGGAGGCTCGACCAACGCAGTGTTGCATTTTCTCGCGATTGCACACGCCGCGGAGGTCGAGTGGAGCATCGACGATTTCGAGCGCGTCCGCCGCAAGGTACCTGTGCTGTGTGACCTCAAGCCCAGCGGGCGCTATCTCGCCATCGACCTGCACCGGGTCGGCGGCATTCCGCGCGTTATGAAAATACTGCTCGATGCCGGGCTGCTGCACGGCGACTGCATGACCGTCACCGGCAAGACCGTCGCCGAGTTGCTCGCCGATGTCCCGCCGGGCTGTCCGCAAGGCCAGGACGTCATTCGTCCGCTCGACAAGCCCATGTACCGCGAGGGCCACCTGGCGATCCTGCGTGGCAACCTGGCGGCGGAGGGCGCGGTGGCCAAGATCACCGGGCTGACCAATCCGGTGATGAGCGGCCCGGCGCGCGTGTTTGATGACGAGCATTCGGCGCTGGATGCCATCCTCGCCGGAAAAATAAAAGCAGGGGACGTCATGGTGCTGCGCTACCTTGGCCCGCGAGGCGCCCCCGGCATGCCCGAAATGCTCGCCCCCACCGGCGCACTGGTCGGGCAGGGGCTCGGTGAGTCGGTGGGTCTGATCACGGACGGGCGGTTTTCCGGGGGTACCTGGGGTATGGTCGTGGGCCACGTCGCCCCCGAGGCCTATGCGGGTGGCCTGATTGGCCTGGTGCAGGAGGGTGATCGCATCACCATCGATGCGCACCAGCTGCTGCTGCAGCTCGACGTCGACGAGGCAGAGATCGAGACGCGCCGCGCTGCCTGGAAGGTGCCAGCGCCGCGCTATACGCGGGGTGTGCTGGGCAAATTCGCGCGCAATGCAGCCAGTGCCAGCCGCGGTGCGGTTCTGGATCTGCCCGAATAGACCGGGCGCGCGAGCTTCGCGGGCTTACTCGCCGCGCATTTTGCGACGTGGCGAGGACGTACTCGCGCAGATCTCTGTAATCGTGCAGGCGCTGGCGCAGCGCCGCGTCGCGCACAATTCCGATGCGAGCAGACAATGATCACACTCCATCGAGCAAAACCGCTCTCAGAGGGTTACTTCATCAAGCGCGCAGTCGCATATCGCGATGACAGCCGATAGCCGCGGCGGCACTTGCCAGTACAACGTAGAGCGCTGCGCCAATCGCCATCTCGCCGAGCGTCACACCTGCATCCAACGCCCAGCCCATTGCGACGGGCGTGACTGCGGTGGCGCATACCATGATGGCGGTGGTCACGGACTTGATCGCCCCGAGGTGCAGAGTGCCGTAACGTTCGGCGAAAAATGGCGATGATGTCGTCGTGTACAGCCCGGTGGATATGCCGATGAGCAGCATAAACGCGACCGCCGTCCACTGCGCACTGGCGATACCGAGCAGCAACAGTCCGGCACCTAACGGCCAGATGATGTACGGCAGCATGGGCTGTGCGCCAACGCGGTCAATGAGCAGACCGGCGCCAAACTTGCACAACGAACTGGTGATGGCGTAGAGCACGTAAAGCTGCGCCCAGAAGGAAAGCTCCCAGCCTTTTTCGATCACCAGCTGTACCTGGTGGAACATGAAGCCGGTAAAGAGCAGAGGCTGTGCCAGCAGTGCCGGCAGGAACAGGTAGAGAAGGGGGTCGCGCAGCATGTCGTGCCGGGTCCATTGGCGGCGTGGCGCTGCATCGTCGTGTTGCGACCGGTGGCGGTCGTGGCGAAGCGTGTCGATATAGTCAGCGTGGCGGCGATCGTGTCCCCGAAGTAACCACCAGATCAACGGCGGCATGCTGGCCATCAACAGGATGCCCCACACCAGAAACGACTGGCGCCAGTCCAGGATGGCAAGCAGTGCCACGGCCATCAGGGGCAGCAGTGCCTCGGCCACGGCGAAGCCACTGGTCGCGATCGCGCTGGCCTTGCCGCGGTCCTCCGGAATGTAGCGGACGACACTGGTCAGCCCGGTCATCGACATCAGCGCCTGGCCCATGTGGCGCAGCAGCAGCAGGCCGAGAAACAGCATCAGCGGACCTTTGGCCAGGCCAGCCAGCACACAGGCGGCGCCGAGGCCGGCGACTACCGCATAGCTGACCCGGCGCAGATCCCAGCGGTCTATCAGGCTGCCGCTCCACAGCAGCACGCCAGCGCTGGCAAGCGTAGCCGCCGAATACAGCAGGCCGAAACCGCTGTGGCTGAGTTGAAGGCTGTCGCGGATGTCGGCGCTGAACAGTGCGATAAAGAAAGTCTGGCCGTAGGATGAACCGAAGGCCATTAAAAACCCGAACAGCAGCAGGCGCCATTCGCGGACAAGCAGTGGGAGAAAACTCCTCACGACTCGGTGGGCTGGACAAACTCCGTGATTTCCAGATTGAATCCCGACAGCGCATTGAAATGGATCGGCGATGACATCAGGCGCATGCGCCCTACGCCCAGGCGTTTGAGTATCTGCGAACCGGTACCGATAACGCGGTAGTTCTGTCGCCCCTCGCCGCCGGCGCCGCCAGCCACGGAAAAAGGCTGCGGAAAGGCGTCGATCTCCTCCAGCTGGGATTCCAGGCTCGGCTCCTGCCCGATCAGCACGACAACCCCGTTGCCGGCGCGCGCGACTTCGAGCATGGCACGCCGGTAGGACCAGCCGTTCTGGCTAGTGTCAATGCGGGTTCCAATCACGTCACGCAGTGTGTTGACGGTCTGGACGCGCACCAACGTATCCACTCCCGCGCTCAGCTCGCCGAGGCTCAAAGCGAAGTGCAGCGTGTTGTCGACCTGGTCGGTGAAAGTATGCAGCTGGAATTCGCCAAACTCGGTGGCTACCGGTTTGCTGCCATGCAGTTCCACGGAGTGCTCGTGCAGGAAGCGGTACTGAATGAGATCAGCGATGGTGCCCATGGCCAGGGAGTGACGCTCGGCGAACTGTTCGAGTTCCGGCCGCCGTGCCATGCTGCCGTCCTCGTTCATGATTTCCACGATCAGCGCCGCAGGTTCAAAGCCTGCCATGCGCGCCAGGTCGACGCCGGCCTCGGTATGGCCGGCCCGGCGCAGCACGCCGCCGGACTTGGCCACCAGCGGGAAGATGTGCCCGGGCTGTCGGATTGACTGCGGTCCGGCATCACCCGCGACTGCCGAACGTACCGTGTGCGCTCGTTGCACTGCGCTGATACCCGGTCCGCGCCTCTCCGCAGCGTCGATAGACACGGTGAAATTGGTCTCGTGCTGCGACCGGTTGTCGCGCACCATCAAGGGCAACTGTAGCTGCCTTGCACGCGCCTCGGTAATCGGCATGCAGATCAGTCCGCAGGCCTCTGTCGCGAAGAAGTTGATGATTTCCGGCGTGACCATTTCAGCGGCGACAATCAGGTCACCTTCATTTTCCCGGTCCTCATCGTCCATGAGGATGACCATGCGACCGCCGCGAATGGCGTCGATGATCTCGGGAATGCTGCTCAGTGCCATGCGGGATCTACGCCTGTGGTCAGCAGCGTTCGATGGCGACGGCAGTGGCTTCGCCGCCACCGATGCAGAGTGCCGCGATGCCGCGTCTGCCACCGGTTTTTTCCAGCGCATACATAAGACTGACTATGATGCGCGAACCGGTGGAGCCGATCGGATGACCCTGGGCGCAGGCGCCACCATGTATATTGACCCGTTGGTGGTCGAGTCCCAGGTCTTCCATCGCCATCATTGTCACCATGGCGAACGCTTCATTGATCTCGAACAGGTCGACATCCCCTGCCTGCCAGCCCGTGCGCTCGAGCACTTTGCGGATAGCGCCGACCGGCGCGGTAGTGAATTCGGCCGGTGCCTGGCTGTGGCGTGCGTGCGCCACGACCTGTGCACGGGCGTGCAGTCCACGACGCTCCAGTTCGCTGCCTGCCATGAGCACCAGCGCACTGGCGCCGTCGGATATCGAACTGGCGTTTGCCGCGGTGATCGTGCCATCCCTGTCGAACACGGGCCGCAGATGCGGAATCTTGTCGACCGCGGCCTTGTGGGGCTGTTCGTCATCGCTGACCAGCGTTTCGCCCTTGCGGTCGGCGATGGTGACCGGGGAAATCTCCGCGGTGAGTGACCCGTCCTCGATGGCGCGTTTGGCGCGGGACAGTGACTCTATCGCGAAAGCGTCCATGGCCTCGCGGCTCAGGCCGCGGGCATCCGCCGTCTCCTGGGCGAAAGTGCCCATGGCGCGACCCGTGTAGGCGTCTTCCAGGCCGTCCACGAACATGTGATCGACCAGCGTTGCGGGGCCGAGGCGGACGCCCGCGCGAGCCGCCGGCATGAGATGTGGAGCCCGGCTCATGCTCTCCATGCCTCCGGCGACGACCGCGCGATTGCTGCCGGCCCGGATGCTGTCGATGCCGAAAATTGATGCCTGCATCCCGCTGCCGCAGGCCTTGTTGACTGTGACCGCTCCCGTGGCGTTGGGTATGCCCGCGCCGATCGCCGACTGTCGCGCGGGACACTGCTTCAATCCGGCCGGCAATACACAACCCATGAACACCTCGTCGATGTCACTGCCGGTCACGCGCGCGCGCGACAAGGCCTCACGAATGGAGGTCGCCGCGAGATCCGGGGCCGGCACGCTGCTGAGCTCGCCCATGAGGCCGCCCATCGGTGTACGTGCGCCGTCGAGAATAAAAACTGTTTCAGTGCTCATGGCGAGGTCGTTCCGTGTGCCTTCTGAAAGGGACGTCATTTAGCCATAGGCCCCGATGAGACTCAAGCTGGCCGCGCTGTCCGCCGTATTTGCTCGCCACCGGCGGCGAAGCGCTTGCCACGCACCGCGGCGCGGTAGTCGCGCGGGGACATGCCGGCGCGCAGCCGGAACTGCCGGCTGAAAAGGCTCGCTGACTGCCAGCCACAGCGCCAGGCGATCTCGTTTATGTCGAGATTGCTGTGCAGCAGGAGGGATTTCGCCTCGTTGATGCGCAACTGCAAGAGGTACTGTAAAGGCGACATGCCCGTGGCGCGTCGGAAACGACGGGTGAAGGAGCGCACGCCGAGTCCCGCGGCCTGCGCCAGCTGGGCCAGGCTCAGAGGGCTCGCCAATTGGTCCTGCATGCGAGCCTGGGTTTCCAGCACGGTTTCGTCGTGGTGCGCGGTATGCGTGCTCTCGAGGAATGCAGCTGCCCGGAAGGTCTTGCGGATCTCCGGCGAGAACTGGTTTTCCACGGCGCGCGCGATGCGCTTGCCATACCACTGCTCGACAATGTGGACCATCAGGTCAGCGATGGAATTGACACTGCCGACGCAGTAGATGTTGCCGCTCTGAGTGATGAGGTGTCGCCGCTTGAGTTCTACAGCGGGGTAGCGCCGGGCGAAATGCTCAAAGTTGTTCCAATGCGTGGTTGCAGAGCGACCATTCAGCAGTCCGGCCTCTGCCAGCAGACAGCTGCCAGTGCCGACGCTGCACAGCAGAGTGCCGTTCTCGAGACGCCGTCGCAGCTCGGGAAATACGGGCCGGCACAGCCTGAGTGTGGCATTGGGGCTGCGCCAGATTGCCGGCAGAATCAGCAGATCAAGATCGGCGGCATCCCGCAGCTGCCCGCCGGCGCCGAGAGTCAGTCCCGACGCCAGGCCTATCTGCGCGTCAGTGTTCGCTGTCACCAGTCGGAAGCGGCCCTGCGGCGCACCACGCCGCGCCACGCTGGCGAGCTGGCTGGCGGCGTGCAGTATTTCCATCGGCAGGGTGATGCTGGTGGCCAGGGCGTCGGGGTAGAGCAGGGCGGCGACAGTGCGCATGGCGGATCAGGGCGAATAATTTCCCGAATTGTAATAAATGCGGCCAGAAAAAGATAATAAAGCCCGCTGATGCCCCGTACACTGCAGCTCACAGTCGTGTTGATCCGGAGGAGAGTGTGTCGCAACAGGCGTTACCCGTAATCGTGGGGTTTGGTGGTATCAATAGCGCCGGTAGGGCGTCGGGGCATCACGCCTACGCACGGCTGGTGGAGTCGCGCATCGCCGCACCCGCACGTGAGCGCATGCTGGCTGCGTTGCGACAGGTGCAGGGCAACGCTGCCGGCGTTGATCACGAGGTGCTGGCGGGTACGCTGATCCGACGCATTGAGCCGATGCATTTTAATCCCGACGCCGTGTCCTGGAATCGGCGCCTGACCATCGGCAGTGAGGATACGCCCACTACGTTCCAGATGGCGCGGCGCAGCCTGCCGCAGCCCCTGCCCGACGGATGGTCCGTGCTGGACATCGACAGCCAGCGGGTCGCGGTCACGGCGCGCGGACCTGCCGATATTCTGTTGCCGTCAACCCGGGATTTCGATGTCAAGGTGGCCAGCCAGCTGCCCAGCGGCTTCGACCCCGGCGCTTTGTACGCATCGCGCAATCACCCGCGGGGCTTGCAGATGGCCATTTATGCTGCCTCCGATGCCCTCGGGCAGCTGGGTATCGACTGGTCTGCGGTGATGCGCCATGTCAGCGTCGATGCGGTCAGCGTTTACGCGGGCAGCGCCATGGGCCAGCTGGATGATCCCGGCGCGGGGGGCATGTTGAAGTCCCGCGCCAATGGACAGCGCGCGACATCCAAGTACTGTCCTCTGGGCCTGGCGGAAATGCCGGCGGATTTTATCAATGCCTATGTGCTCGGCTCCCTGGGTTCTACCGGCGCCACGCTGGGCGCCTGTGCCTCTTTTCTCTACAACCTGCGCAACGCCGTGCACGATATCCGCAGCGGCCGCGCGCGGGTGGCCATTGTCGGTGGCTCTGAGGCCCCGGTCACACCAGAGGTCATGGAGGGCTACGCGGCGATGGGAGCTCTCGCCGCGGACAAGGGGCTGCGCGCTATCGATGGTCTCGCCGACGATGCAGTGCCCGATCACCGCCGGGCCTGCCGGCCGTTCGGCGACAACTGCGGCTTCACGGTCGCGGAGTCGGCGCAGGTTCTCGTCCTGTTCGACGATGCCCTGGCGGTGCAGCTCGGGGCGACGCTGTACGGGGCGGTGGCGGATGTGTTCGTGAATGCAGATGGACACAAGAAGTCCATCTCCGGGCCGGGTGTGGGTAACTACATCACGGTATCCAAGGCCCTGGGCGCAGCGCGGGCGATCGTTGGCGAAACACCGTTCCGCCGCGGTGGGCTGGTACAGGCTCACGGTACGGGTACTCCCCAGAACCGCGTTACCGAATCGGAAATCCTCAGCCGCAGTGCCGGCGCGTTCGGACTCGAGAGCCTCTCCGTGGCGGCGCTCAAGTGTTACCTGGGACACTCCCTGGGCGCCGCGGCGGGTGACCAGATCGCCATGACCCTGGGCACCTGGGCGCACGGCCTGATCCCTGGCATCACGACCACTGCGCAACTGGCCGATGATGTGTCCCGGGAGAACCTTGCCTTTCACCTGCAGCACGCAGAGATCGACCCAGCAGAACAGGCCTGGGCTCTGATCAATGCCAAGGGCTTCGGTGGTAACAATGCCAGCGCCACGCTGCTAAGCCCCGCGGTGACGGCGCGCATGTTGCGCGCCCGCCACGGCGAGAAGAGCCTGCGGCACTGGCAGGCAGCCAATGAAACGGTGCTGACGGCGCAGAATGCCTACGATGAAGACGTGCTGGCGGAGCGGCGCGAGGTCATCTACCACTTTGACCACGGTGTGCTGGGTGACGGTGATGTCAGCTATACTGAAGACACCCTCGAGGTCGACGACGCGGCGATCGACCTGCGACAGCCATCGCCATTTCCCGACATGCACCGGGAAGACACTGGCTGAGTTCCGCCTGCGCGGCTGTGATCGGGCTGCTATCATTCAGGTTTATACATAACCCGTGATGAACATGCCCGAGCCCATTGATCTTTTATTGCAGCGTAATTCCTCGCCCCGCCTGGTCCCGCCGGCGCCGGATGCCGCGCAGCGTGATCTGATGTTTCGTGCAGCCTTGCGGGCGCCGGACCACGCCTGGCTGCGGCCGTGGCGTTTTCTGACGATCGAGGGCGAGCGGCGCGACGAGTTGGGGCAGGTTCTTGCGGACTGTCTGTTGCGACTGGACCCGAACGCCGATGAGGCCGCCCGGAGCAAGGCGCTGAAAGCGCCACTGCGCGCACCGCTGGTGGTCGTCGTCTTCGCCGCTATTACCGAGCATCCGAAAATTCCGGCCCGAGAGCAGCGTCTATCCGCCGGCTGCGCCGCCCAGTCGATCCTGCTGGCGGCGGAGGCTCTCGGGTACGCCGGCATCTGGCGTACCGGCAACGCCGCCTATGACCCCGGCGTCATTGCCGCTCTCGGCGGTGCACCTAACGAGGAAATCATCGGTTTTCTGTACATCGGCACGCGTGACGGCAGCGCGAAGAAACTGCCTGCGCTGAGTCCGGAAGACTTTGTCGCCCCTTGGTAGGCGGGCAGGAGAACGTTATGCGACCTGAACTCAGTACTCTCGATGTCAACATCCACGAGCATGTCGCAGAGGTGGCACTGAATCGTCCGGACAAGGCCAACAGTATGAACAGCGCGCTGTGGCGCGAGCTGCAGACCTGTTTCGAGTGGCTTGACGAGGTCGATGAGGTGCGCGCCATTATCCTCACCGGTAATGGGCGGCACTTCTGCGCCGGAATCGATCTCGCCCTGTTCGGGGAGCTGCAGTCCAGCAGCGATGATCCGGCGCGCCGGGCCGAGCAGTTTCGCCGCAGCGTACTGGCGATGCAGGATAACCTGACGGCACTTGAGAATTGTCGTAAGCCGGTACTCGCGGCGATTCACAATACCTGCATCGGCGGTGGCATCGATCTCATCTGCTGCTGCGATATGCGCTACGCCACGGAAGATGCCTATTTTTCCGTGCGCGAGGTGGATATCGGCATGGTGGCCGATGTCGGCACGCTGCAGCGCCTGCCGAAAATGATTCCCGAGGGAGTCGCCAGGGAACTCGCGTACACAGGTCGCAACATGGACGCGGAAGAGGCGCGCGAGGTCGGCCTCGTCAATCGCGTGTTCGAGCACCGTGAATCGATGCTCAGTGAAGTGCGCACGGTCGCGCGCAATATCGCGGCCAAGTCACCGCTGGTCATCCGCGGAACCAAGGAGGTGATGCTTTACACCCGCGACCACAGCGTAGCGGACGGCTTGAACTATATCGCTACCTGGAACGCCGGCATGTTGAGCGCGGCGGATCTTGAAGAGGGCATTACCGCGCAGGCCGAGAAAAGACCCGCGCGCTACAGCGATTAGGCGCCGGCTGCAAGGCCACGGGGCGTTGCCGCTCAGGGGTTGCCCGGCCAGTCCTCCATCTCGATCAGCGGATGAAACGCCAGCTGTATGCCTTCCTGGACGAAGCGATCGTTCTCCAGAATATTGCGCCGGCGGACGTACCGACCGCTGGAGGAACGGGTATCGATCGCGTCTGTGGCGTCAATGCCGCCGCGGCTGGCGAACAGGCGCTGGAGTTCGAGGTTGAACACAGTGACCTGCAGCGATACCACCGATGCCGGCCGGTTCCAGTCGAAGTCGCCGGATACGCCGCTACCCGGGCCCTGCAGCGAAGGGCGGCGCGTCACGCCATCCCAGCGTGCCAGGTGCTTCATGCCGCCGTTGAACGGCGTTTCCATTTCAATCAGGTCGGTAAATACAAAGGCGTCGAGATCGGTTTCCTCGCGCATGCGATCCCGTACACTCTGCATGATCCGGGCAAAGGTCTTCATATCGACCCGGCCGGTGGTGGGATCGACCGGGTCGCCGAAGGCGCGTACTGCCGTATTCCAGTGTTGTCGGAATATGCGCTGGGGTATGACCTCATACCCGTTGTTCTCCAGATAGGAGGCAACTCTGCCATCGATCACGGGTGTAATTTCGTCAAGGTAGTTGCGCGACGGTGTACCCAGATTGACGTGGGTTACAACGACGGTTTTCACCGGCTTTGCGTCGAGCGCCTCGCGCTCGATCTCGAATGGGAATACGGTCGGGTTGTGCGTCGGTCCCCCGGCGCAAGCGGCGAGCAACAGCAGCGCAAGTGGCACGGGCAAAAAACGGGAAAGCGTTGGTCGGGTCATGCGCGATACAATCCTTGTGGCGAGTGAGGCGGGATGGTATCAAAAAGCACTCACGGTGACAGGAGAGAGCGTGGCAGACAGAGAGACAGACACCGGCGGACTGTACGTAGTCTCCGAGGGCGAGGGTCCGGACGTGGTGCTGTTGCACGGACTGTTCGGCATGGGCAGCAATCTGCGCGCGCTCTCGCGGGCACTGCGCGACGCCTACACGGTGCATTCGGTGGATTTACCGGATCACGGACGTTCTGCCTGGACCCGTGACTCGGATATCAGGTCCATGGCAAACGCCCTGGCAACCTGGCTGCAGTCGCAGTCGATAGTCGGTGCACACTGTGTCGGCCACTCTCTGGGCGGCAAGGTCGCCATGCAGTTTGCGCTGGACCATCCCGCTGCGGCGGCGTCGCTGGTGGCTGTCGATATTGCACCGGTGAGTTACCCGCGATCCCACGATGGGATTTTTGCGGCATTGGCTGCGGTCAGTGATGCCGCGTGTGAGAGCCGAGCCGCCGCCGACGGTGTGATGGCCGGATTTATCGATGAGCCGGGCGTCAGACAGTTTCTGCTCATGAGCCTGGCGCGCGACGATGCTGGAATTTATCGCTGGCGTTTCAATCGTGAGGGTCTGCAGCGCAATTACGCCGCTTTTCTGCAGGCGCCCGATTACGCTACGCCCTATACCGACCCGGTACTGTTCATCCGCGGTGCACGCTCTGACTACGTGCGCGATGCGGTTTTGCCAGCGCTGCATAGCGCGTTTCCGCAGGCAACGGTGGAGACGCTGGCCGATTGCGGCCATTGGCTGCACGCCGAGCAGCCGGCGCTATTCAACTCAGTCGTCCGGCAGTTCCTCGATAGACAGGTGGGCAGCGCATGATTATAGAACTGCTCGACCTGGTAGTCGTGGGAATTTTTGGGGCATTCGCGTTCTATCTGTTCAGCGCTACCCGGGTAAGGGAGCTGGCCATTGCCGCGGTCAAGCGCGCGGCGCGCGACGGTGACTTTCAGCTGCTCGATGACAGCGTCAGCCTGCAGCGTATATCGCTCAGCCGGGACGGCAACGGTATATGGCGGGTATGGCGGCAGTACCGCTTTGACTACAGCTATGACGGCGTGGCGCGTGAGCAGGGTGCGGTCATCATGCTGGGTAAATCGCTGCAGGCCCTGGTCGTCGCCGAGCCGGGTCGCGTGCTGCACTGATTCACACGAGTGGCGGCGCCGGCGCTATGGCATCAGCGTGGTGGCAATTACCCAGGCAGCCAGGACCGCGAGCAACAGGGCGAAGCCGCGATTCAACGCTAAGGCGCGACGTGCCAGGCCCCGCTGCACCCAGTGGACGCTTGTGGTGAACACGATGGCGGTGTACCACAGGGCGTCAATGCCGCCGACGGTGGCAATCAGGGTTGCCGCATATAACCATCCGGCGTCAGGTTCCAGGAACTGGCTGAAAAGCGCCAGCATGAAAATGGCCAGCTTCGGGTTGAGCAGTGCCACCAGGGCGCCGCGCAGGAAACCTGTGCCACCTGGCTGCGAGGTTGCCGTGCTCGCGTCTACATGACTTTTATCCCAGGCGCCGTAGGCAAGAAATAACAGGTATATGGCGCCGGTGAGTCGGATCGCGGTGTACAGCTCTGGTGCGCGGGTTATCAGCACGCCGAGACCGCCCGCCGTGAGTAAGGCATACAGCGCGACCCCGGAAGCGTGCCCCAGCGCTGTTGCCATCCCAGCTTTGCGCGACCCCGCCAATGTCGCCTGCAGTACAACGGCGAGACTGGGGCCCGGTGATGCGGCCCCCAGGAGACATACCAGACACAGCGCCAGCCACTGCTCAAGGTTCATGGGCGAAGTAGCTGCTCGTCCACAAAATTTGTGGATAACTCAGTGGGTAATTTGTTCAGCTTACCAGCGAGGCCTGTCGCCACGGGCCTTGTTACAAATTGGTTAAAAAGTGCCCAATTGAATATTATTGTTTCAAAACAATAAGTTATGTCGTTTATCTTAGGTTCTTGTTGCGATGATGAGTCTAAGCACCAAGCTTGGTATCCGTGCACGCCAAGTGTGCATAACAATTTGTCAAGTGCTACCAACTGTAACCTCGTCGTGCAATAGGGAACACTTGCCGTTTAACCGTGTCGGTCATCGGCGTATCAGTCGCCGCGGTAAATGCAGCCGGAAGTGCAGGTTTCGCGAATCTCGACGCAGGTCAGTAACGGCAGATCGGGCTTGAGATGCTGCCAGATCCACAGGCAGATGTTTTCGCTAGTGGGGTTCTCGAGCCCTGGAATATCATTCAGGTAATAATGATCCAGCCGTTCGAGAAGCGGGCGGAATGCAGCCTTCAAATCGGCGAAATCCATGACCCAGCCAGAAGGCTCGGGCGCATCACCGCTGACGGTGATGCGGACCTGAAATGAATGTCCGTGCAGCCTGGCACACTTGTGGCCCGGCGGCACGTTGGGTAAGCGATGGGCGGCTTCGAAGTTAAAGTCCTTGTAGATATCCATGATGCGCTTAACCTGCCCGTTACACTGCGCGCAGTATAAGGCGGTTGCACGGCGCTTTGCAGGCCTTGTGGACGACTGTTACCTGCTTCTGGTCCGTCGTCAGTGCCGCCTGGCTATTTTCAGCAACAGGCGTTTGACAGTGCCGGGTTTATCTCTATAATGCGCGTTCTCGACCGGGGTGGTTAGCTCAGCTGGGAGAGCATCTGCCTTACAAGCAGAGGGTCGGCGGTT
>CAYFVJ010000038.1:0-19087 GCA_964346555.1 uncultured Alteromonadaceae bacterium
CGATATAGGCGTGCAGGTAGGTGGTGCGCGAGAACGCCCGCGGCAGGCAATCCTGCACCACCTCGTCCTTGAGCGTCAGGCGCTCCTTGCGATAGACCCTGCGGCACTGGGCCGTTTCGATGGCGTCGATGCGCTCATCCAGCTGCTCGCGCACCACGGTCGCAGGCAGCAGTTTTTCTTCCCGGCGCAGCCGTATCAACAGGCGCCCATTGGCGCTGTGTACGAGCGGCGCGTCGTCGTTGCCCAGAGCTGCGGTCCAGCCCAGAGATACGGCCTGCGACGGGGCACAGGGCACGAAACGCTGCGCTGACATCTGCTCATCGAGCTGATTCTCGGTCAGCGTGAATGGCTGGGTGAGGCGGTAGGCGCGAAGGTTCTTGAACCACATGAAAGAATGACTCCGATACAAACCGGACATTGTACCGGAGGGGGTGTGCCGCTACGATGCAATTCGACTCAGACGGCAGCATTCGCCGGCACCCGCGGGGGGCGCTAACGACGACAATGAACACCGGTGATTTCGGCGCGCGCGTAGACGCTTTGATGGCGGGCATGGCCGGTTGGACCGGCGCGTCCAGCACACAGCGGGAGCGCGCCACGCTCACGCAACTCGCCTACGACATGCTTGAAGCGTCGCCACCGGTGACCGCGCCGGAATCGAGACTTGTCACTGTACTCATCGTCGATCTGCGCGGTTTCTCGGTCCTCGCGGATACCTGCGAACCGCGCGTTCTGCTGGACATACTCAAGCCGTTTTTCGAGCGCATGACCGAGCTGGTGCACGCCCATGGCGGCTTCGTCGACAAGTTCCTCGGCGATGGCGTGATGGCGCTGTTCGGCGCCCCGCAGGCCCGCGAGGACCACCTGCGGCGGGCACTCGGCTGCGCCGCGCGCATGCAGCAGGCCATGCTCGACCTGAACGCCGGCAACCTGACCCGGGGACTGCCGGAAATACACGCCGGGATCGGTATCAATACCGGTGAGGTGATGGTGGGCACCTTCGGGCCGCAGCAGCACTGTGAGTACACGGCCATCGGTGACGAGGTCAACTTTACCGCGCGGGTGGAATCCTTCAGCCTGCGCGGACAGATACTGCTCAGCGAGAGCAGCTATAACGCGGCGCGCGACTACATCGAGATCGGCAGCATCCGGCAGCTGCGCGTCAAGGGACGCCGCGGCCCGATAAACCTGTACGAGATGACCGCGGTCACGGCGCCGGAAAGGACCATCGTGCCGCGGGTCGAAATGCGCAGCTCACCCAGGGTTGCAGTGCAGCTGCCGCTGCGTTTCTACCGCGTTCACAACAAGCAGGTGATCGACCAGCCGCATCGCGGCAACATCGTCAACCTGGGCTACGACGGCATGCTCACGCGCGTACCGCTGGAGCTGCCATCACTCAGTGAGATCAGCTTTACGGTTACCCCCGATCTCACCACTGAAGAATCGAGTGAGCTGTATGCCCGGGCGCTGCACTGCCGGCGCGATGCCGACGCGTATCAGACCGCTTTCGCCTTTACCACCGCAGGCACGTCGGGGCATGAGGCGGTACGCAGCTACGTCGACCGGCTGCTGTGGGGCGCCGCGGGCTGAGCCGCAACGGACGCGTCGCGCCCGACACTGCGACTTGCGCGCATTGCGGCGTGCGCCTACCGTTGCAACTCACTAGTGAACAAGGAGACCACATGAACTATCTGCACACCATGGTCCGCGCCAGCGATCTGGAGGCAAGCCTCGACTTCTACTGCAACAAGCTGGGCCTGGTCGAGGTCAACCGGTACGAGAGCGAGAAAGGTCGCTTTACTCTGGTTTATCTTGCCGCGCCGGACGATGTCGAGCGGGCACGCTCAATGAGCAGCCCGCTGCTGGAAATTACCTGGAACTGGGACCCTGAAAGCTACGACGGCGGGCGCAATTTCGGTCACCTTGCGTACCGGGTCGACGATATCTACGCGCTTTGCCAGTCGCTGATGGATGCGGGCGTCACCATCAATCGCCCGCCCCGGGACGGTCATATGGCCTTCATTCGCTCACCTGACGGCATTTCCATAGAACTGCTGCAGGCCGGTGAAAGCCTGGCGCCCCGGGAGCCCTGGGCGAGCATGCAGAACACCGGTACGTGGTAGCGATGGCCGCCGGCGCGCGCGTCGCGATCATCGGCGCGAATTTCGCGGGTATCGCCGCTGCCCGACGCCTGTCGTCCCGGCACCGGGTTACCCTGCTCGACCCGAAGCCGGCGTTCGAATTCCTGCCGAACATCCACGAACTGGTGTCCGGCGTCAAGGCACCCGGGCACCTTCAGCTATCCCGGCAACTGCTCGCGGCGCGATCGGGTCACCGGCTGCTTCAAGAGGCGGTGAGCCGGGTACACGCTGGCATCGGCCAGCTGGAGCTCGACAGCGGCGAGCGCCTCGGCTACGACGCCTGTATCGTCGCCTGCGGCGGTGTAAATACCGACTTCGGTATACCGGGGGTGCGCGCCAACACGCTGCCCTTCAAAAGCGTCGACGAATGCCAGCATATCGGCGACAGGCTGGCCGAACTTGTACAGCGTGATGCGCCCGCGAGCGTGGTCATCATCGGCGGCGGCTTTGAAGGGGTGGAATGCCTGGGCGAAATCCTGCGCCGGTATCGCCGGGTCGAATCACTCAGCATTCACGTAGTGGAAGCTGCGGAGCAGCTGCTGCCCGGCGGACCGCCCTGCATTGACGCAGCTGTCCGCGAACATTGTGCAGACCTGCGCGTCAACTTCCATTTTGGCGTACCGGTCTCACGCGTCACAAAAAAACGGGTCACGCTCAAGAACGGCACCGCGCTGCGCAGTGATCTCACGCTGTGGACAGCTGGTGCCGCGCCTGCGCCCATGCTGTCTGCGTCGGGCCTGACGGCCGGAGCGCGATCCTGGGCACCGGTGAACGACTGCCTGCAGAGTCGCATAGCCGACAACGTGTTTGTCGCCGGCGATGCAGCCGATCTGCCACGCCCGTTGGCAAAACAGGCTTATCACGCCCTCGCCATGGGTGATTGCGCAGCCGACAACGCGCAGCGCTGGCTGCGAAACCGCCCACTGACGCGCTTCCGGGCGCCGCCGGAAGTGAAGTTGATCGCCCTTGGCGATATCGACACCTACTTACAGCTGGGCGAGCGCGTATTCGCCGGACCCGGACTGGCGGCGGCTAAGGAAGGGATTTTTCAACTGCAGATGGCCCGGCAGGACAGCCCACTGCACCTGTCCGGTTTCCTGCGCGGACAGCGCCGCTATCTCGGTGCCCTGGCGCAGCTCGGCCTGCCCGCCGCGGCACGGCCCGGCTACCTGCTGCGCCGAGGCATACACCAACTGACGACCTGAAGCCTATCGCTGCAGAAAGGCCAGTATCCAGCGGCCGATACGTTCCGATTCCGGCGCCTCGGACAGAGATGCCATTCCCGTCTGATAGGTATCCTCACCAATTTTCTCGCGTCGGTGCCGCATGATCTCGCGCGCATACCCGGGGTCGAATTCCGGGTGGCCCTGGAAGGTAAGTATGTGATCACCTATCTGGCAGACCGCATTCTCACAGAAACCACTGCCTGCCAGTACCTCCATGCCGGGCGCCACACGTGTAACCTGGTCCTCGTGGCTGACGAGAATACGGAACTCGGGAGCACCGTCGTCAAGCCAGTCGGGGCGGCGGTGGAATCGATGCCGGTGCAGTCCCACCCCCCAGCCACGTGGCGACTTGCGGGCTTCACCGCCCAGGGCGTGGGCGATCATCTGATGGCCGAAGCAGATGCCGATGACCTTTTTGCGTCGCGCGTGAAGCTTCCGGACAAAGTCCGTCAAGCGATGGATCCACGGGTCATCATCGTAGACGCTGAACTTGCTGCCGGTGATCAGGTAGGCATCCACCTCATCGATCGCCTCGGGATACACTTCCCGCTCGACGTGATACACGCAGAATTCGAGCGACGGGTCCAGCCCCTCGAGCAGCCGCATGAACATGTCCGGGTATTCGCCGAAGCGGGCTGCAAATTCAGGATGCACGGTATCCGTGCGCAATATGCCCAGTTTCATTGCGGTCCTGTCACGCGTGGAAGCGGCGCCGAAGATCAGGCCGGGTCGAACACCAGGTAGGCCGACACGGGCACCGACGTGCTGATGGACGCGAGGCCGGCGACTTCCTTGAGCGCCGTGACGCCTGCACCGAGGTCGAAATCGCCGGCGTCCACGACGATCGGCTCGCGCGTAGACACGTGCAGACTGCCGTCTTCGGCACGGGTCACCAGCATGGCGACATCATAGGTTGCGCTGTTGCCGTGTAGTTCCACGGTGAGCGGTACCGTGGCCAGGGTAGGGGCACTATCGGCCTGCCTGATGATCGAAGGCTCGACATTGCCCAGGATGGTGGCAGCGGGGAAACTCCCGGTCTCGAACAGCATCTCGCGCATGCGTTCGTTGCGGATGGGAATCGCGGTTTCCACGCTGTCGAGCTCGATCTGTACGCTGGCACTGCCGTCCTCTCCGACCGATCCGGTCAGTGACGTGAAGGTGTGGGACTCACCCATCGAGGCGTTCTTGACCGAAATAAAGGTGAACCGGGATCGCTCGCTGTCGAGTTCCCATTGCGCACTGGCGGCGCTGGCAAAACAGGCGAGTGCCGCCGCGAGGCAGCCTGCCAGCCATCGATTTCCTGTCGCGTGCATGCTCTGTATCTCCTGCGTGTCTGCTTTCAAATGCCTGGCTGTATTCCGGCTTCGCCGCGGGCCTCAGGCCATAACCTCTGCCAGATCGCCCTTGGATTCCAGCCACTGCTTGCGGTCGCCCGCACGCTTCTTCGCCAGCAGCATATCCAGCATCTTACTGGTCCCGTCGTCGGCATCCAACACCAGACGCACCAGACGCCGGGTGTCCGGCGCCATGGTCGTTTCACGCAGCTGAAGGGGGTTCATCTCGCCCAGACCCTTGAAGCGCTGCACATTGACCTTGCCGCGCTTCTTTTCGGCCTCGATCCGCGCCAGGACGCCCTCTTTCTCGCTCTCATCCAGAGCGTAAAAGACCTCTTTACCGACATCGATGCGGTAGAGAGGCGGCATGGCCACGAACACGTGGCCCGCATTCACCAGGTGGGGATAGTGCCGGACGAACAGCGCACATACCAGTGTTGCAATATGCAGCCCATCGGAGTCGGCGTCGGCCAGTATGCATACCTTGCCGTAACGCAGGCCACCCAGGTCTTCACTGCCGGGATCGATACCCAGGGCCACCGAGATATTGTGCACTTCCTGCGAGGCGAGCACCTCCTGGGAGTCCACCTCCCAGGTGTTCAGGATCTTGCCGCGCAGCGGCAGGATGGCCTGGAACTCGCGATCCCGTGCCTGCTTGGCCGAACCGCCTGCGGAATCACCCTCGACCAGGAACAGTTCGGAGCGCGCCGGGTCCTCGCCCGAGCAATCCGCCAGCTTGCCGGGGAGCGCGGGGCCGGCACTGATCTTCTTGCGCGCGACTTTTTTGGACGAGCGCAGGCGCCGCTGCGCCGTGTTGATGCACAGTTCGGCGAGGCGCTCGGCGTCACCGGTGTGCTGGTTCAACCACAGGCTGAACGCATCCTTGGCGATGCCGGCGATGAAAGGCGCCGCCTCCCGGGAAGAGAGGCGCTCTTTGGTCTGTCCGGAGAACTGCGGATCGCGCAGCTTGCAGGACAGCACGTAGCTGCAGCGCTCCCAGATGTCCTCCGGGGTCAGCTTCACCCCGCGTGGCAACAGGCTGCGCAGCTCACAGAACTCGCGCATGGCCTCCAGCAGGCCGCTGCGCAGGCCGTTGACGTGGGTTCCGCCCTGGGCCGTGGGAATCAGGTTGACGTAGGACTCGGTCACCAGTTCACCGCCCTCCGGCAGCCACTGCAGCGCCCAGTCCACCGCCGCGTCCGCACCGCTGGAAGACCCGGTAAAGGGTGCCTCGGGCACGCAGGCGAGGCCGCGGGTGGCATCCGCGAGATAGTCCGTCAGGCCGTCCTCGTAATACCACTCTTTCTTGTCGCCTTTTTTCTCGTCACTGAACCGCACGCGCAGTCCGGGGCAGAGTACCGCCTTGGCGCGCAGAATGTGTTCCAGGCGCGGCACGGAAAAATTGATCGAATCGAAATACTGCGGATCGGGCAGGAAGTGCAGGCTGGTCCCGGTATTGCGCCTGCCGCAGGTATCGATAACCGTCAGGTCGCTGGTCTTGTGACCGCCGGCGAACTGCATACGATACACATTGCCATCGCGGCGCACGGTGACCGTCAGCGCCTGCGACAGCGCGTTGACCACGGAGACGCCGACCCCGTGCAGACCGCCACTGAAGGCATAACTCCTGGAGGAAAACTTACCGCCGGCGTGCAGGGTAGACAGGATGACCTCCACGCCGGGCCGGCCCTCCCCGGCATGCAGGTCCACCGGCATGCCCCGACCGTTGTCGCTCACGGTCACCGCGCCGTCGGCGTGCAGAACGAGATCGACTTCACTGGCATGGCCGGCCAGCGCCTCGTCCACGCTGTTGTCGATGACTTCCTGCGCCAGGTGGTTGGGGCGGCTGGTGTCGGTGTACATGCCCGGGCGCTTGCGCACCGGATCCAGCCCGGTCAGCACTTCGATGTCTTGCGCTGTGTAGTCGCTCATAATCCGGTCAGTTGTGGAAAGTTACAGATAGCCGTTGGAACCCAGGTCGACCTCGAGCGTGACATCGCGGACACGCGAAACGCCACTGAGCAGGCGGCCGTCGGCGTGCAGCTCCAGCCAGCGGTAGCCGGGTGCGCGGTCGTCCAGAGAAAAATTCCGCTGCCCGGGCCTGAACTGGACGCAGGTGGAGGGTGTGCACATGAGCCGCATCGCGCCAAGCTCGCGCTCGTACTGCTGGTGTACATGCCCCCACAACACCCCGCGCACGCCAGCATAGGTATCCAGTATGCGGAAAAAAGCCGTGGCATCGGCGACCATCTGCTGATCCAGCCAGGTGCAGCCGATCGGCACTGGCTGGTGATGCAGGCAGACCAGGCTGTAGAGGCCGTCCTCCGCGCCTGCCGCGAGCAGGCGATCGAGTCGCGCCAGCTCTTCCTCGCCGAGGTGCCCCCCGACCTGCCCGGCCAGCTGTGAATCGAGCAGGACGACCTGCCAGTTCCCGATGCGCACTTCCCCGAGGAGTCGCGAATCGCCCGCTACAGAAACCATCATATCACGGTCATCGTGATTCCCCGGAAGCCAGCGATAGTCGGCCTGCAGGCGGCCAAAATAGTCCAGCAGGCGCTCATAGGCGCCGCGCTCACCGTGATTGGACAGGTCGCCAGTGCCGAGGACAAGATCGATGACCGGTTGTTCGCTCAACACCAGGTCGAGCAC
Source organism: uncultured Alteromonadaceae bacterium (assembly GCA_964346555.1). Classification (GTDB taxonomy): domain Bacteria; phylum Pseudomonadota; class Gammaproteobacteria; order Pseudomonadales; family Halieaceae; genus Chromatocurvus. The sequence goes on from CAYFVJ010000038.1 coordinate 7,351, forward strand.
CGCCTCCAGCGAGCGATCGGTGTCCATTCCCAGGAGCTTGCTATTGGCCTCGCCCTGCAGGTGCGTATCCGTTACCTGCACCAGGCGCACAATCTGCTGGTCCTGCGTCCGCGCTGCCCCGGCGCTGGGTGCAATCGCCATACTGTCTAGACCTGTGGCGTGCGGCGGGGGCTGGTGGAAAAGTTTGCCATACCGTTGGCGAGACAGTGCTCCAGCCAGTCGGCAAGGAAACGATTCTGCTGGCTTTTTTCATCCTGCTGGTGCATGGCGGGATTCGGGTAGGCATAGCGGGCCTGAACGGCGCCACTGGCCTGGAACGATCCGACCTCGAGCATGGCCGCGTCGTGGTAGGCCCGCACTTCCATCTGCAGCGGCGCCAGCCAGGTGCGGGCGAGCGGCCGCGAGCAGATGCGGAATATTGTCGTGTAGCGACTGCGCTCGATGACATCAATGGCCACGCGCTCATCGGCGAGGGCGAATTCGGTGCGGTTCCTGACCTCATAGGATGGAAACAGACGCATCATGCGGGCGTAGTTTGCCTCGCAGACCGCGTGCAATCCGGTCAGGTCAACTGTGTAACGCTGTCGTGTCATCGTTATAGCGGGCGCCAGATTATTCAGGGTACGCAAAGCCCCGAAGTGTAACACCTGTCTCCAACGGTGCCAGCAAGGCGCATTGTTTTGTTAACGCCGCCACATGCGCGGGTGTGCGGGCCCTGTTACACTCCGCACTCGGGATTTTCCAGAACGCACAGGATACACCACCGATGCAGACGCGCACGGCGATTTCATTTTTTCTGGCGCTGGCGTTTTCCTGCCAGGCGTCTCGCGCCGACTCCCTCCGCGACATCTACGAACTGGCGCTCGAGAACGACGCACAGTTGAAGTCAGAGCAGGCCCAGTACCGCGCGACGCTGGAGACGGAAAAGTCGTCGCGCGCGGCGCTATTGCCGCAGGTCACCGGTAGCTACGACTACACCGATAACGAGCGCATTTCGGACCAGGAGAATTTCTCTGTCGATCCTGCCACCGGACAGATCGGTGTCACGCCGACGTCCACCCGGCTCGAGACCGAGCAGTACGGTTATACATTCTCGCTGCAGCAGGCCATTTTTGACCTGCCCGCCTGGTTCACTTTTCAGTCCGGCAAGGAAATCACGCGCCAGGCGGAGGCCACTTTCGCCGCCAACCAGCAGAACCTGATTCTGCGCGTGGTCGAGGCCTACCTCGAGGTCCTGCGCACCCAGGACAACCTCGAGGCAACCCGCGCGCAGGAACGCGCCTTCGAGCGCCAGCTGGAGCAGACCCAGCAACGCTTTGACGTCGGGCTGATTGCCATCACCGACGTGCACGAGGCCGAAGCCGCCTACGACCTCGCCCGGGTCAACCGCATTGTCGACGAGAACAATGTCAACGTTGCACTCGAACGCCTGTCCGTGCTGACCGGGCGCCAGCACAGCAATCTGGATATCCTCGACGAGGACTTCGCGATCAAGCAGCCTGAACCGATTGATCGCTCCGCCTGGGTCGAATTCGCGCTGGCCAACAACTTCAACCTCAAGGCCGCCAGATACGCCGAGGAGGCCGCGCGCCAGAGTGCCAAAGCCAGCAGGATGGCGCACGCACCCACCCTGCGCGGCACGGCAAGCTACTCTGATCTCGAGACCGAGGGCCTTCTGGAGCGCACACCGAGCACGCCTTTCGACGCATCGCCGGACAGCCAGACAGAAAACACGACTTTCGGCCTGACGCTGGAAGTCCCGCTGTTCTCCGGTGGCAGGGTCAGCGCGGAGCGGCGCCGCGCCGCCCAGGAGTTCATCAGCGCTCGCGAGGAGCGCATCAACCTGTCGCGCAATACCGTGACCAACGCGCGCTCGCTGCACATGACGGTGCTCAGCGACGTGGCCCGGGTGGCCGCGCGGCGCCAGAGCATCGTCTCTTCGCAGAGCGCGCTGGATGCCACCCAGGCGGGTTACGAAGTTGGCACACGCAATATTGTCGACGTTCTCAACGCGCAGAACACACTGTTTGCGGCGCAGCGGGACTATGCCAATTCCCGCTACGACTACGTGCTCAACATGCTGCGCCTGAAAGAACAGGCAGGGCTGCTGAGCCCCGAGGACATCTACGCGCTCGACAGCGCCCTCGAGGACCCGCCGGCACCTACCGCGTCCGGAAAATGAGCCCGATCAGGTGCAGGAACACCTCCGCCGCCCGCCTCCGGATCGCGCCATGACCATGCCCGAATTGCCCCTGCACATCGATAGCGTCAAGGGCTTCCTGTCTACAGCAGAAGGCGAGGCGCTTTACCGGCACGGCAGGGACGCCTGCCGCGTCGGGCCACTGCTGGAAGTCGGCAGCTACTGCGGCCGCTCGACGATCTATCTTGCCCTCGCCTGCCGCGATGCCGGGGCTTACGTCTTCGCCGTGGATCACCATCGCGGCTCGGAGGAACACCAGCCCGGCGAGATGTTCCACGACAGCGAACTGCTCGACCCGCGCTCCGGCGAGATCGACAGCTTTTATGAATTTCGGCGCAACCTGGAGCGCGCGCATCTGCAGGCGCAGGTCATACCCGTGGTGGCGCCGTCAGCGCGTTTCGCCGCCTGCTTCACAGGTGCCCTGGGACTGGTTTTCATCGATGGCGGACACAGCCTCGAGGCGGCACTGGCCGACTACCGCGCCTGGTCCACACATATCCTGCCGGGTGGACTGTTGGCCATCCACGATGTGTTCCCGGACCCCGCGGCCGGTGGTCAGGCACCTATCACCATCTGTCGGCTGGCGCTCGCCTCGGGACTGTTCGAGATGATCGACGAGGTTGACAGTCTGCGCGTACTGCGGCGTCAGTGAGATCGACCCGGGTAAACAGGCCGGATGCGGCGGTATGCCCGGTCAGGGCGTCTGCCGCCAGCAGTATGGCGGCCGCGGTCCAGGTAGGTTTTTCTTCCGGCCAGAGCAGGTCCTCGGCAAACTGATAGCCAGTCCAATAGGCGCCATCACTGCAGCGCCAGGCATGCAGCCAGCTGTACAGCGCCATGGCGCGCGCGCGATCACCGGCGGCGAGCAAGGCCATGACCAGCTCGCAGGATTCCGCCACCGTGACCCAGGGTTCCTCCACGACACAGCGACAGCCCAGCCCGCTTTCGACAAATGCATCCCACCGTCCGGCGAGGCGCGCGCTTGCCGCGCTACCCTGCAGCACGCCGGTCATTACCGGATAGAACCAGTCCATGGCGTAGCGCGCTTTGGAGTCCCAGGTGCGGTCAAAGCGCTGCGGATGCTCGCGCAACGCGTTACCCAGGCGACGCCTGGCGACAACCCAGTGCGGGCAAGGACTTTGCACAACCCTGGCAATATTGATAGCACACTCGAGACTCTTGTATATCGAACTGCAGCCGGTTACGAGAGCATCTTCCATGCCGCGGCCGTCGGCATCCACGGCCCAGTTGATATCACCGTGATCCGTCTGCTGCGCCAGCACAAACTCAGTGGCCGCGAGCACCATCGGCCAGCTGCGCGACAGGAACTCTAGATCCTCGCTGACCAGGTAGTGATGCCAGACGCCGGTGGCAACATAGGCGACAAAGTTGGTCTCGCGCCGCTCCCGGTTATCGGGGGTATTGCCGCAGTAGGCAGCCCACCAACTGCCGTCATCGAGCTGCCGCGCCTGCAGCCAGGCATAGGCAGCCTCGGCTGCCGCCAGCTCACCGCCGATTGACAGGCCCATGGCCGCCTCGACATGATCCCAGGGGTCCGTGTGGCCGTCCGCGAACCAGGGAATTTCCCCACTGCCACGCTGGCTCTGCAGCAGAAACTCCACCGTCGGCCGCATGAACTTCCCGGGAAACAGCCCGGGACCCAGGTACAGACCGCTCACGCGCTGGCGTCCTTGCGGAAATACATGACGACGCTCTTGCCCATCCAGGGATTGAGCAGACGCTCCAGAATCTGCGTCAGTCGGGGTTTACTGAACATATCCCAGACCAGGAAGCGACGATACAGTCGCACCGCGACATTGTGCTCGCGGTTGCGCCAGAACAGGCATTGCAGCCACCAATAGGGTGCGTGCAGAGCGTGCGCACCGTGACGGCGGTAACAGGCAAAGCCCAGTACCGCGATCTCGGCCTGCAGCTGACGCCGGCTGAAGATGCGCAGGTGCCCGCCAGGCACCTGGTGGTAGGCACTGGAGAGCCACCAGCAAATGCGCTCCGGCCAGGCGCGGGGCACGCTGATGCAGAGCAGTCCGTCCGGCTTGAGCACCCGGCGAATCTCATGCAGCACACGCTGGTAGTCGGCAATATGCTCGAGTACTTCGCTGCAGATCACCGCGTCCAGGCTCGCGTCCGACAGCGGCAGTGCCAGCGCACTGGCGTTGGTCAATGCAAACAGCGCGCCGCCGCTGTCGCACTCGAACTCGGCATGGCGTTGACGCGCCGAAACCAGGTCGGACTGGGACAGATCAATACCGAGAACATCCGCCGCCCCGTGCCGGTGCAGCGCAATGGCGTGGCGACCGTCGCCGCAGCCGAGGTCGAGCACACGCTGACCGTCGCACACAGGGAAGTGGCGACGATCAACGGTCTGCACGTGACAGCACCTGGCGGTAGTAGCTGACCATGTCCCGAGCACAGACATCCCAGCTGAAGGTTTCGACAATGCGCCTGCGCGCAGCGTCACCGAGCGCTGCGCGCCGCTGTGGGTCGCGCAGCAGTGAGTCAATCCCCGCCGCGAGCGCGCTGGCGTCGCCCGGGGGCACCAGCGCGCCGGCATCACCGACGATCTCGGGCAGGGCGCCGGCATCGGTTGCGACCACGGGCACTGCGCAGGCCATCGCCTCGCCCGCCGGCAGCCCGAAGCCCTCGTACAGCGAGGGCACCACGGCGAGCGTGGCGCGCGCATAATGCCTGACCAGTTCTTCGGTGCTGATCTGGCTGACAAACGTGATGGCCTCGCGCAGCCCGAGCTGATCGACGAGCCGCTCGGTCTTGCCACCCGGCCGTGGTCTGCCCACCACCAGTAGCTCCAGGCCGGTGTGCTGCCTGCGCAGCTCGGCAAACGCCAGCAGTAGATAGCGCAAGCCCTTGAGCGGCGCATCCGCAGAAGCCGTCGCCATCAGGCGCATAGGCTCGCGCGCAATGCCCGGCAGGGGGCGGAACACCGCCGTATCGATACCGTTGGGGACAACGTCGATCTGCGCCAGCGGGCGAGCGAAATCACGGGCAATATCACGCCGCGAGCGCTCGGAGACGGTAATCACGTGTTGCAGTCGACGCGCCACGCGCGCCTGCATGCTCAGAAAGCGGTGCCAGCGGTACACCAGCAGCCTCTCGATTGGCGTACTCGCAGCTTCCAGCGCGATACGCAGGTCGTTGGTAATCGGGTGGTGCACCGTCGTCACCAGCGGCAGGCCCGCGGACTGCAGGGAGAGCATCGCATAACTGAGACTCTGGTTATCGTGGATCAGATCGTATTCGCGACCGTGTCGGCGCAAGTACCTGAGAGCGCGGCGGCCGAAGGTGTAGGGCTCGGCGAAGCCACCCGTGAGCTTGCTGAACCACTCCACCATATCGCTGAATGACAGCAGATGCCGGGGCCGCAGGGATCCGAGCCCGTTTTCAAACAGATCCAGACTGGGCAGACGGATAAGGCGGACGCGCGGATCGAGGTGCGGGTACGGTGGCCCGGAAATCACATCCACCCGATGACCGGCATCCACCAGTGCCTTGCTGAGATACTTCAGATAGATACCCTGACCACCACCGAAAGGCTGCGAGCGATAGCCGAGCAGAGCAATGGACAGCGCAGCGTTCGCCACGGCTGCGTCTCTGCCGCGCGCGGACGGCGCGGATGTCGGTATCGCCACTGTCTCGCGCCGCAGCAGAGCCGGGCACACGCCGCTTGCAGTCACCGCTGCATGCTGACTGGGGTCAATCTGTGTGATAAGCGGATCTCCGAAGGCTTTGCGCCAGTGAGTTATTCTCAGGGCGGCGCCAATATTACGAACTTCTGAGTCAGGACACTAGTATTCCCTGAAGGCGATATTGACGCATTCAGCGCCAGGCAGGCCGTTCCCTGCAAGGCGCGCTGGCGCAGGCAGGGAATTCACGCACAACGCGGCACCGGGCGTCGCGGCGGTGTGGGTGGAACGCTATACTCCCCTTCAAAAGAAGGTGGATTGAGCGGAACATGGCGACGGGCACAGCGTACAAGGGCATCATTCTGGCCGGCGGTTCGGGCACCCGGCTGCATCCGCTGACCAGTACGGTCAGCAAGCAGCTCATGCCAGTCTATGATAAACCCATGATCTACTACCCGCTGGCGACCCTGATGCTCGCCGGCATACGTGACATCCTGGTCATCACCACCCCGAGAGACCAGCGCGCGTTCGCCGAACTGCTCGGCGATGGCGGCCAGTGGGGACTGTGCCTGCAGTATGCGGTGCAGCCGAGCCCCGACGGACTCGCCCAGGCGTTCATTCTCGGCGCGGACTTCATCGGCAACGCACCCTGTGCGCTCGTGCTGGGTGACAACATCTTCTACGGTGGCGGCTTTACCGATAGCCTGAAACGTGCGGCAGGGCGCGAGCAGGGCGCGTCGGTTTTTGCCTACTACGTCCAGGATCCGGAGCGCTACGGCGTGGTCGAATTCAACCGCGACGGCGTCGCCATGGACATCGAGGAAAAACCCGCCCGGCCGCGCTCCAGCTACGCCGTGACCGGCCTGTATTTTTACGACAATGACGTGCTCGACATAGCCGCCGGCATCCGTCCCTCGGGGCGCGACGAGCTGGAGATCACCGACGTCAACAAAGCCTACCTGTCGCGCGGCGACCTGCGGGTGGAAGTCATGAGCCGCGGCACGGCATGGCTGGACACCGGCACGCACAACTCGCTCCTCGATGCCGCCAATTTTATCCGCGTGGTCGAGGAACGCCAGGGACTGAAAGTTGCCTGTCCGGAAGAGATCGCCTTTCGCCTGGGCTACATCGACGCGGCGCGCCTCGAGGCCCTCGCCGCACCGCTGAAAAAAAGTGGCTACGGCCTGTATCTGCAGGGCCTGCTGCGCGACGACGGTGTCATGCTGAATGAATTTTGAAGCGACGACCCTGCCCGGTGTCTACCTGGTCAAGCCGCGCGTATTCGGCGATGCACGCGGTTTTTTCCTGGAAAGCTGGAACGCCGCCACGTTTCGCGATGCCGGGTTCGACGTCACCTTCGTGCAGGATAACCACAGTCGCTCCCGCGGCGGCATCCTGCGCGGACTCCACTACCAGACGCAGCACACCCAGGGCAAGCTGGTGCGCGTGACCGCGGGGCGCGTGTTCGACGTCGCGGTCGACCTGCGCCGGGACTCGCCTACGCTGGGACACTGGTACGCCAGCGTGCTCGACGATATCGACCATCACATGCTGTGGATACCGCCGGGATTCGCCCACGGCTTTTACGTGATGTCCGACAGCGCCGATTTCCAGTATAAATGCACCGATCGCTACCACCCACAAAGCGAGATTACCCTGGCCTGGGACGATCCCGATATCGCCATCGAATGGCCGCTGGCAAATGACCGGAACCCGCTGCTCTCGGATAAGGACCGGAGCGGGCTGCCACTTGCCGAGGTGCCGCTGCTCGGCTGACCCAGGGCGTGTCACGCGGCGGCGAGCTCATGCTCGCGGCGGCCGCAAAACCGTCAAAACAGAACAGCGACGCTCAGGCGGGCAATAGCGGTCGCCACCAGTCCAGGTTGTCGAGATACCAGTCAATGGTGCGCGCTATACCGGTCTCGAAGGTCTCCAGCGGCGCGTAGCCCAGCTCCCGGGCCGCCTTGCCTGCATCGATGGCGTAGCGCCAGTCATGACCGGCGCGATCGGCAACGAAAGTCACCAGGTCGCGGGCGCTCTCGCCACGCGCCGCCGGCGCATGGGGAAAGCGCCGTGCGAGTTCTGCGCTCGCTGCAAACCGCGCATCGAGTGCATCGCATAACAGGTGCACGATATCCAGGTTGCTCCACTCGTTGTTGCCACCAATGTTGTAGACCTCGCCGGCGCGGCCGCGCTGCAGTACCTGCTCGATGCCGCGGCAATGGTCCTCGACATACAGCCAGTCGCGGATATTGGAGCCATCGCCGTATACCGGCAGCGCCCGCCCGCGCAGGATGTTGGTCAGGCACAGCGGAATGAGCTTCTCGGGGAAGTGGAAAGGCCCGTAATTGTTCGAGCAGTTGCTGGTCGTCACCTGCAGGCCATACGTGTGGTAACTGGCGCGCACCAGGTGGTCGGAAGCGGCCTTGCTCGCGGAGTAGGGAGAATTAGGCGCATAGCGCCGGTTCTCATGGAATGCCGGCTCATCGCGATCGAGCGAACCGTACACCTCATCGGTGGATACGTGATGAAAGCGGTGCGGCGCGCCATCGCCCGCAAGCCAGACGCTTCTGGCCGCCTCGAGCAGGGTGTGGGTGCCGAGAATGTTCGTGCGGATGAACTCATCCGGCCCGCTGATCGAGCGATCGACGTGGCTCTCCGCGGCAAAGTGCACGATGGTATCCACCGCGTGGGTCCGCAGACAGTCTTCCACGCGCGCGCGGTCGCAGATGTCCGCCTGCAGGAAATGGACATTCGCTGTCTCCTCGAGTGAGGCCAGGCTCGCGCGGTTGCCGGCGTAAGTCAGGGCGTCGTAGACGACAAGCACGTCATCCGGGTGCACCGACCGCCAGTAATGGGCAAAGTTGGCGCCGATGAACCCGGCGCCGCCGGTAATCATCACGACCTTACTCACGCGCGCTGTCCCTGAGATCCCGCAGCATCCTGCGCAGCTGCCGACGCCAGTGTACGCCCTCCAGTTCCAGCTTGCGCCAGGTATCGCGTTTGTCCAGCACGCTGTAGGCAGGGCGCCGCGCCGCCGTGGGGTAATCTGCGCTGGCAATTGGCAGGATTGTCGGCATACGGGTCAGCAGGCCGATGGCGAGGGCCTCCTCGGCAATCGCCACCGCAAAGTCATACCAGCTGCAAACCCCGGCGTCGCTCCAGTGATAGGTTGCCGCGACTGCCGGGCGCCCGGCACAGGTCCACAGGGCGAGGGCGAGACCCCGGGCCCAGGTCGGCGTGCCCACCTGGTCCGCTACCACGGCCAGCTCGCTGCGCTCGGCCATCAGGCGCAGCATGGTGAGCACGAAATTGCCGCGGTGGCGGGAGTATACCCAGCCGGTACGCATGATCAGGGCACCTGGGAACCGGCGGCGCAGGCTCGCCTCGCCGGCGAGTTTACTGGCGCCGTAAACGCCGAGGGGCGCGGTGGCCGCTGCAGGGTGGTACGGCGTGCTCGACGTGCCGTCGAAGACAAAGTCCGTCGAGACGTGTAGCAGGCGTATTTCGCGCTGTGCACAGGCTTCGGCAAGCAGTCCCACCGCTGTATCGTTGACGGCAAAGGCTGCATCGCGCTCACTTTCGGCGCGATCCACCGCGGTATAGGCAGCCGCATTGATCAGCACCTGCGGCTGTACCCGCGCCAGCACCTCGGCGATCGACTGTGCATCCGTGATATCCAGGCCACGGCGGTCGAGTGCCGTACACTGCACCCCCTCGGGGACGTTGAGGGCGAGTTCGCGTCCGAGCTGACCATCGCCGCCGGTGACGAGCGCACGCATGCAGTCAACCGCCGGCGCCGTGTGCCTGCAGCCAGGCGTAGAGATCGTCGAGTACGGCCTCGCGCTCCGGTTCGTTGAATATCTCGTGGTACAGGCCGGGGTAGATCTTCAGGGTCACGTCGCTGCTGCCGACCGCCGCGGCAAAATGCCGCGATCCGTCCACCGCCGTCATGACATCGGCGTCGCCGTGCATGATCAACAGCGGCAGGCGGATGCCGCTGCGTCCCAGCGCCACGTCCTGCATGGCATTGAACAGTTCGCTGACCAGACGTGCGCTGAATTTGCCGGCGTGAACCAGTGGGTCCGCGCGATAGTCTGCAACCACCTGCGGGTCGCGGCTGACGCCGGCGGCATCCAGCTGCATGACTCCGAGAGTCGGCCAGACCAGGGATATCAGCCTATTGACGATAATCTCCGGCCGCGACGGCGGCTCGGGCACTTCCAGCGCCGGCGCCGAAAGAACCGCGCCGGCAAAGCTGTCCTGACGAGACTGCAGGTAACGCGCTGCGATCAGGCCGCCCATGCTGTGCCCGGCCAGGAATACCGGCAGCCCGGGATACTCGCGCCGGATCAGCTCGCGCAGGACATCCAGCGGCGCGAAATAATCGCTGAATCGCGTGATATGCGCGCGCCTGCCCGGTGACTCACCATGGCCCCGGTGATCGGGCACCAGCACCGCGATGCCACGCCCGCAGAAAAATTCGGCAAACGCGCGGTAGCGACCGCCGTGCTCGCCGGCCCCGTGCGCCAGCAGGATCACCGCGCGAGGCTCGCTCGGCGCCCAGCAGCGGTAAAAAGTGCCGTCCTGGAGGTTATTCTCGACCGGGGGCGCCGGCAGGCTGTCGGATGAGCCGTCGACCGGGCTGCCCTGGATCATTGAACCGGGGTCAGCCATTCGCTGTTCTGGCTGCGGTTGCCGCGCACCGCGTCGAAGTACATGGCCTGCAGTTTTTCCGTCAGCGGGCCGCGGCCACCGCTGCCGATCACGCGGCTATCCAGTTCGCGAATGGGGACCACTTCGGCCGCGGTGCCGGTAAAGAAGGCCTCGTCGGCGATATACAGCTCGTCGCGGGTGATGCGGCGTTCCTCGACGGTGTAGCCGAGCTCGGCGGCAAGCGCGAACACCGTGCTGCGGGTGATACCGTCCAGACAGGAGGTAAGGTCCGGCGTGAAAATATGCCCTTTGCGGACCACGAAAACGTTCTCACCGCTACCCTCGGCCACGTAGCCCTCGTTGTCCAGCATCAGCGCCTCCTCGGCGCCGGAATCCACAGCCTCGCGCAGAGCCAGCATCGAGTTGATGTAGTTGCCGTTGGCCTTGGCCTTGCACATGGTGATATTGACGTGGTGCCGGGTGTAGGAGGATGTGCGTGCCTTGATACCGCGCTCGTGTGCCTCCGGGTCCATGTAGGAGGGCCACTCCCAGGCCGCAACCATGACGTGTGTCTTGAGGTTTTCCGCGCGCAGCCCCATGCCCTCGGATCCATAAAAGCACATGGGCCGCAGGTAGGCCTCGCCGAGGCCGTTTTCGCGCACCACTGCACGCTGGGCCTCGAGCAGGGTATCCCTGTCGTAGGGCATGCGCATGCCGAGAATCTTCGCCGAGTTGAACAGGCGGTCCGTGTGCTCGTTAAGGCGGAAAATACAGGTGCCGCGATCCGGTGTGGCGTAGGCGCGCACGCCCTCGAATACACCGAGACCGTAGTGCAGCGTATGCGTGAGCACATGCACCTTGGCCTCCCGCCAGGGGACCATCTCCCCGTCCAGCCATATTGTTCCGTCGCGGTCAGCGAAACCCATGCATGCTCTCCTAACTGGTTTTGTCTTCAGAGGACGGCGCAGCGACGCCGCCAAACAGCGCCTGCCACTGCGACCTGACCACAGCGATATGCTGCGTGTAACCGGCCACCGGCACCACGCCGGGGGCCTGCTGCAGCGCGAGCCGGTGGGACGCGGAGCGGAAGGCGATATAGGCTTGCGTCAGCGCATCGCAGACTGCCGAGGAAACGAGACCCTGCTCACCCAGGCTCTCGAGAATCCGGATGTTGTCTGACCAACGGGTCAGGTCGGGAGAGCGGTGCGACCACGCAATAACA
>CAYFVJ010000039.1:0-18656 GCA_964346555.1 uncultured Alteromonadaceae bacterium
CGCGCATACTCTGGTAGGCGCGCTGCAGGCAGTGGAAGTCGTCGGCGTCGCCCGAATGTGAACGCACGTTGAGGAAGCTGCGCACCCGTGCATCGTCCCAGACCTCATCGAGTACCTTTTCTTTATCTTTGCGCATGTCCTAGTCTTCTTCGAGCCTGCCCGCGAGGAGTTGATTGACCATCCCCGGATTGGCCTGGCCGCGGGAGGCCTTCATGACCTGGCCGACGAAATAGCCAATCAGCTTTTTGCGTTTACCGGGATCGGCTGCGCGGTACTGGGCCACCTGATCCGGGCTGGCGGCGATCACCGCGTCGACCATCGCTTCCAGTTCACCGCTATCGCTGAGCTGCTGCAGGCCCCGACTGTCGATGATCCGGTCGGCGTCACCGTCGTGCTCGCCCTGCCACATGGCCTCGAATACCTGCTTGGCGATCTTGCCCGAGATCGTGCCATCGAGAATGCGGCGGATGAGTGCCGCCAGCTGTGCGGATGTCACCAGGGAGTCGGCTATGCCGAGGCCCTCCCGGTTGAGCTGCCCGAGGAGCTCGACCTGCACCCAGTTGGCGGCGATCTTGGCGTCGCCGCAGTCGCGCGCAACGGCTTCGAAGTAGTCGGCGAGGTCGCGACTGTCAACCAGGACGCCGGCGTCGTAGCGGCTCAGCCCGTAAGCCGTCGTGAAGCGCGCCCGTTTCGCCGGCGGCAGTTCCGGCAGTTCCCGGCGCAGCTGCGCTATCCAGCTTTCTTCCAGCACCACCGGCAGCAGATCGGGCTCGGGGAAGTAGCGGTAGTCGTTGGCGACTTCCTTGCTGCGCATGGGCCGTGTCTCGTCGCGCTCGGCGTCGTAGAGCCGGGTTTCCTGGATCACGCGGCCGCCGGATTCCAGAATGTCCGCCTGGCGCAGGATCTCGTGCTGTATAGCCTTTTCGACGAAGCGAAAGGAGTTGACGTTCTTGATCTCGGCGCGGGTGCCAAGCTCCGTACTGCCCGCGGGTCGCAGCGAGATGTTGATATCGCAGCGCATGGAGCCCTCGGCCATATTGCCGTCGGAGATGCCCAGGTAAAGCACCAGGCTGTGCAGTGCCTTGAGGTAGGCGACCGCCTCGGCGGCGCTGTACAGGTCGGGCTCGCTGACGATCTCCAGCAACGGTGTACCGGCGCGATTGAGGTCGATACCGGTATAGCCGTGGAAGTCCTCGTGCAGCGATTTTCCCGCGTCCTCTTCGAGATGGGCGCGGGTGATGCCGATGCGCCGGGTGCTGCCGTCCTCCAGCTGTATTTCGAATTCGCCGCGACCGACTATAGGCTCCGCAAACTGGCTGATCTGGTAGCCCTTGGGCAGGTCCGGGTAGAAGTAGTTCTTGCGGTCAAACACCGATCGGCGGCCGATCTCGGCGTCAATGCCGAGGCCGAACATGACCGCAAAGCGCACCGCCTGCTCATTCAGTACGGGCAGCATGCCGGGCATGGCGAGGTCGACCGCGCTGGCCTGGGTGTTCGGTTCTGCGCCGAAGCGCGTGGCGCTGCCGGAAAATATCTTTGACTGCGTGGCGAGCTGCAGGTGCACCTCGAGGCCGATCACGCTTTCCCAGTTCATGCCATGTCTCCCGCCGCCGGGGCCGCGGGCGGACGCTGCAGGTGCCAGTCTGTTGTCTGCTGCAGCTGGTGCGCCGCTGCCAGCAGGCGCGATTCGCCGAAATGCGGCCCCACCAGCTGTAGGCCTACCGGGAGCTGATCAACCAGGCCGGCCGGCATGCTCAGCGCCGGCAGGCCGGCGAGATTGACGCCGAGTGTATAGATATCTTCAAGATACATGGCCAGCGGATCATCGGTTTTTTCACCCAGTCGGAACGCGGTCCCGGGTGTTGTCGGCCCGGCGATCAGGTCCACCCGGTCGAAGGCATCGAGGAAATCCTGGCGTATCAGGCGGCGTGCTTGCTGCGCCTTTTTATAGAAGGCGTCGTAATAGCCCGAGGACAGGGCATAGGTGCCTACCAGAATGCGACGCTGTACCTCCGCGCCAAATCCCTCTTCGCGGCTGCGCGTGTACAGATCGTGAAGGTCGCGCGGGTTGTCGCAGCGATGGCCATAGCGCACGCCATCGTAGCGCGCGAGATTGGTGGAGGCCTCTGCCGGCGCGATGATGTAGTAGGCGGGAATGCACAGTTCGCTGTGCGGCAGCTCAAGGTCGACCAGGCTTGCGCCCAGGGCCTCGAGCTCAGCGAGCGCCGCCTGCACTCGCTCTGCCACGACCGGCTGCAGCTGTTCGCCAAACCACTCGCGCGGCAGGCCGATGCGCAGACCGCGCAGGGGCGTTGACAGTGCCGCGCGGTAATCCGGTACCGGCGTGTCTGCGCTGGTGGAATCCCGCGGGTCATGCCCGGCCATGGCAGACAGGAGAATGGCGCAATCCTCCGCTGTGCGCGCCATGGCCCCGCCCTGGTCGAGGCTGGACGCGAAAGCGATCATGCCGAGTCGCGAGACCCTGCCGTAGGTCGGCTTGATGCCGGTAATACCGCAAAGCGCCGCGGGTTGCCGGATGGAGCCGCCGGTATCAGTGCCGGTGGCCGCTGCCGCCAGCCCGCCGGCGACCGCGGCGGCCGAGCCACCGGAAGATCCACCCGGCACGCGTGTCGTGTCCGAGGGATTGCGACAGGCCCCGTAGTAGCTGCTCTCCGTAGACGAGCCCATGGCGAACTCGTCCATGTTGGTTTTACCCAGGGTTACGCTGCCTGTCCGGTCGAGCCTGTCGACCACCGTCGCATCGTAGGGCGGGACAAAATTAGCCAGCATGCGCGAGCCACAGCTGGTGCGCAGCCCCCGCGTGCAGAAGATGTCCTTGTGCGCAATCGGTATGCCGGCGAGTGCGGGCGCATCATCGCGCCGCAGCAGCTCGTCGGCCGCTGCAGCGCGGCTCAGGGCCGCTTCACTCGCCACACTGATATAGCTGTTCAGAGCGCCGTCGGTCTGCTCGATGCGCTGGAGAAAGCAGCGGGTGAGTTCGACGCTGGAAAACTCGCGCTGGCGTAGAGCGAGCATCAACTGCGCCACGGTCATATTGTTCATGCGATTATCCGGGCTTATTCGATGACTCGGGGGACCAGGTACAGGCCGTCTTCCACGGCGGGTGCCAGCGCCTGAAACTCCTGCCGACGGTTGTCCTCGGTAACCACGTCCGGGCGCAGGGGCTGGTGGGCGTCGAGGGGATTGGCGAGTGGCGCCACGCCCTCGGTGTCGGCGGCCTGCAGCGTCGCCACCATGCCCAGGATATCGTCCAGGCGGCGACCGAGCGCGGCGAGTTCGTCGCTATCGATGTGCAGGCGCGCGAGCTCGGCAATACGGGCGAGTTCGTCTTCGGTGATACTCATGCTGGCTGCTTTCCGCTATTGGTTGTGCCGTGCCCACTCTGCTAGGGGCGATGACCGGGCGCTGCATCTTCAGGCGTAAAGCTAGCATATTCTCGCCTTGCCCAACATCCCCGCGGTTGGTACTCTCACACGCTGTTTGCGTGCTCCAGACCACACGGGGATGCACGGCGGTCATGCGTTCGCATGCTATCCGGAGGCAGCGGGGCATGGCTCGGACTCTACAAGGTAACTCGTTTCCATGTTGAAGAAATTGCGGGGCATGTTCTCCAACGATCTTTCGATAGATCTTGGCACGGCGAATACCCTCATCTACGTGCGCGAACAGGGCATCATCCTCGACGAACCTTCAGTTGTCGCCATCCGTATTCACAATGGTCAGAAAACGATCGAGGCCGTCGGCAAGGAAGCCAAGCGTATGCTCGGTCGCACCCCGGGCAACATAACCGCGATACGGCCGCTCAAGGATGGTGTGATCGCCGATTTCCAGGTTACCGAAAAAATGCTCCAGCATTTCATCGCCAAGGTGCACGAGACGCGCTACATCCGGCCCAGCCCCCGCGTGCTGATCTGTGTGCCCTGCATGTCGACCCAGGTGGAGCGGCGAGCGATCCGGGAGTCCGCCCTGAGTGCGGGTGCGCGCGAGGTGCGGCTGATCGAGGAACCTATGGCGGCGGCGATAGGTGCGGGCCTGGATGTCGATGAAGCCACAGGCTGCATGGTGGTGGACGTCGGCGGTGGTACCACCGAGATTGCAATTATTTCCCTCAACGGCGTTGTCTACCGCGACGCGATCCGCCTTGGTGGCGACCGCTTCGATGAAGCCATCGTCGCCTATGTGCGGCGCCGCTACGGCACTTTGATAGGCGATGCCACGGCGGAGCGTATCAAGGAGGAAGTCGGTAGCGCCTTCGCCGGTAGCGAAGTGCGGGAAATCGATGTTCGCGGTCGCAACCTTGCCGAGGGCGTACCCCGCAGTTTCACACTCAACAGTGACGAGATTCTGGATGCGTTGCAGGATCCTCTCGTGTCGATCGTGCAGTCTGTCAAGTCAGCGCTGGAGCAGGCGCCCCCCGAACTGGCAGCGGATATCGCCGAAAGTGGCATCGTGCTCACTGGCGGCGGTGCTCTGCTGCGCGATCTCGACCGTCTGATCGCCGAGGAAACCGGGCTGCCGGTGGTCGTTGCGGACGATCCCCTGACCTGTGTCGCCCGTGGCGGCGGCCTGGCTATGGAACGCATGGATCGGCATACGATAGACTTGTTATCGACTGAGTAACAGATGGCCGGATGACCGGCCGTTGCCGGGGTCAGCTATCAAGCCGCTATTTGTCAAGGAGTCACATCTCGGCCTCAAGATTGCCGCTGTCATCCTGGTAGTGACCGGCCTGCTGGTGGCGGATCTGCGTTTCAACCGACTGGAAACCGCCAGATCGATGCTCGATACGCTGCTTACTCCCGTGTATACAGTGGCCGGTATACCCGCTGCGATTGGTCGCTGGCAGGATCGGCATCTGCGCTCCCGCGCCACCCTCATGGAGGATAACGACCGCCTCGCGCGCGAGAATCTGGTGCTCAAGGGACGTCTGCAGCAGATGGCCTCACTACAGGCGAATAACGCGCGTCTCAGATCGCTGCTGAATTCCACGGCACTGCTGCGTGACGACGTCCTCGTGGCGGAGATTATCGGGGTGGCGCCCGATCCTGTGCGTCACCAGCTCCTGCTGGACAAGGGCCGCAGCGACGCTGTCTACAGCGGTCAGCCGCTGATCGATGCCGATGGACTGATGGGACAGGTGATCGAGGTCAGTGAATTCACCGCGCGGGTGCTGCTTGTTACCGATGCAACCCACTCGGTGCCGGTACAGGTCAATCGCAACGGGGTGCGCGCTGTGGCGGAGGGAACGGGATCCCTCGATAGGCTCGAAGTCCAGCATGTCGCCGCGACCACCGATATCGTCGAGGGCGATCTGCTGGTAACTTCCGGCCTCGGTCAGCGCTTCCCCATCGGCTATCCGGTGGCCAACGTGACCCGTGTCGAGCGGGATCCGGGTCAGTCTTTTGCGCGCATCGAGGCGCGGCCTGCGGCGGCGCTCGATCGAGCACGGCATGCCCTGCTCGTGTTCGCGCGCGAGGACGCACTGGAGGAGGGGGCAGGTAGTTGATGATGGGTCAGCAGGCGCAGGGCTACTGGGTTATCGTCCTGAGTTTCCTGGCGGCCTACGTTCTCGCCGTGCTGCCGCTTGCCGGGGCCGCGGCCTGGTTGCGCCCGGAGTGGCTTGTCCTGGTGCTGATCTACTGGGCTATAGCGCTGCCGCATCGAGTCGGCGTGACAACGGCGTTGGTGACCGGTCTCGGTATGGATGTACTCGAGGGGGCGGTGATCGGCCAGAATATGCTGGCACTGGCACTGGTGGTGCTTCTGTCGCGTCTTCTCTATCAACGCCTGCGCGTCTTCAGCATGGCCCAGCAGGCGCTCACGGTGTTTGTGCTGGCGGGCGTGCACCAGCTGGTGTGTCAGTGGATACAGACGGTGGAGGGCGCCGGAGCACGCTCTTTCGGGTTCATGCTGCCCGCGTTGACCAGTGCGCTGCTGTGGCCGCTGGCGCTGGTCACAATGCGCCGGGCGCGGCGCCATTTCGAGGTTAACTGATGGCGGCACAGCCTCCCTCCCTGATCCTGGCATCGCGCAGTCCGCGGCGGCGTGAGCTTCTCGCCCAGATCGGCGTTGCGGTCAGGGCTCTGCCCGCCGACATCGACGAGACGCCGCAGCGCTGCGAGGCGCCGCGGCACTACGTCGCGCGCATAGCCAGGGGCAAAGTCGCCGCTATCACGGCGCCTTCCGGAAGCTGTGTTCTCGGCGCGGATACGGCAGTGGTTATCGATGACGCCATTCTGGGCAAACCGGCGGATGCCGGCGCGGCGCGGCGTATGCTGCAATGCCTGTCAGGCCGCACCCACAGTGTGTATACCGCGGTGGTGCTGCGTGCCGACACCGGTGTGGAATCCCTGTGTGTCGAGACGCGCGTCACCTTCAGGGAACTGACTGACGTCGAGTGCGATTGTTATCTGGCTAGCGGGGAACCCTGGGACAAGGCCGGCGGCTACGGGATTCAGGGTCTGGGCGGCGCCTTAGTGGCGCGTATCGACGGCAGCTACAGTAATGTGGTCGGACTTCCCCTGTGTGAGACACTGGTCCTGTTGCGGGCGGCGGGGGTGAGATCTGCGCTCGATCCGACCGCCGGCGATCCATGAGTAGTCTGCGCTACCTGTCATGGTGACCGCGGAAGCCCGCCATCTCGAGCGCCCGTCGGTTTTTCATCGCCTCGCCGACATTCTGTGGCGTCTCATGCTGGCGACGTTGTTTTTGCTCGCAGCTTACCTCATTACGGCACGTGTTCTGATGGGCAGTGTGGCTGTCTGGCAGGATGATCTTCTCGCCGCGGTGAATGCACGGCTTCCCTTTACCCTGCAGGCCGCGAGTCTTGAAGGCAACGTGCAGGGTTTCAGTCCACAGATCGTGATGCGCGATCTGAACATTCATTTCGATGCCCCGGAGCGGGCTCCTATCAAGCTGTCCAATGGCAGCCTGCGCCTGAATCCCCTGCGGTCGCTGCTGACGCTGGCACCACAGATCAGCGACCTGCACCTGCAGGGCCTCGATCTGCAGATAGCGCGGGGCGCGGATGGCAGGCTGCGGCTGGTGGGATTTGCCGTGGGGGCCGGTCTGCTGCGCGACTGGCTGCAGGATTTTCTCGCGCGCGTGGACGTGCTGCAGCTGGACAGCAGCGAGGTATCGCTGCGCGATGCCGCCGGCGCTGTGCTGAGTGATGCGGCGGTAGAGCTGGACCTGCGACGCAGCGGCAGCGCGCGGACGCTGGAGACGCGTCTGACCATTCCCGGCAACCGCATTCGACTGCACGCCCGCGGTGTCGGCGACCCCCTGGCGGGGTCGGGCTGGCGCGGTGATGTCTATCTGCATCTCGAGGGTGATCACCTCGAGCGCATTCTGGCCTGGACCCCTGAGGACAACCTGCCACTCAGGGTCAGCGGCGGCGGGTCTGTCGAGGCGTGGCTGTCGCGCGCCGGCGGTCGCAGCGACATTGCCCTGCGCGCGCGCGGGGAAAACCTGGTGATCGCGGAATCCGCAGGGAGCTGGGAGCTGCCGCTGCAAATGCTCTCGATGAATGCCTCGCTGGCCGAAATTGCCGGCGGCTGGCGTCTGCAGGCCAACGATCTGTCGGTGGCGCATGCGGGTCGACGCTGGCATATGCCGCGCGCGCGTTTTCAGCTGCTCGGCGATTCACTTGCCGCGCGCGTGGCGGGCATGCGCGTCGACGGCATAGAGCAACTCATCGCGGCCGCACCGGCCACGCCCGCCGCGTTGGCCGAGGCGCTGGGCGAGATGCGCCCACGGGGTTTCCTGTCGGCGGCCGAGTTGACGCTTGACGACGTGCGCGCACCGGGAGAGCGCTGGCACTTTACCGCGCGCATCGACGATGCGGCAGTCGACTCCTGGCGTGGCGCTCCCGGTATCGATGGCCTTGACGCACTGGTGCAGCTGGCGCCGGGTGGCGGCAGTGTGCGCCTGGACGGGACAGAGCTGTCACTTGATTTTCCGACGGTCTACCGCGAACCACTGAGCTATCGGGAACTCTACGGTGATCTGCACCTCGCCTGGGACGGTGACGCGGTCACTGTGGACAGTGATCTGTTGACCGCTACCGGCGTCGAGGGCACGGCGAGAGCGGTGTTCAGCCTGAATGTGCCGCTGCAGGAGGATGTGGTGGGACCGGCTATGAGCCTGCTCGTCGGCTTGCGCGACAGCGCGCCGCGATACCGCGCCAAGTACCTGCCCTTCACACTTCCCCGCGGTGTCACCCGTTGGCTTCGGGACAGCCTGGACCAGGGGCGCATCGAGGAGGGCGGTTTCATCTGGCGCGGCAGCCTGCGGCGCCGCAATTATGCGCACAGGACGGTGCAGATATTCTTTGACCTGCAGGGGGTTGATATTCGCTTCGACAAGCGCTGGCCTGCGCTGACCGGGTTTTCTGGCCCCGTGCTGATCGACGATCGACAGGTGAGCATCTGGGGTGAGCGCGGGTTGATAGGCGGGGCTGAGCTCGAGTTTCTGTCCGCCGAGATGGATCGCACGGCGGACGGGGACACGGAACTGGCGGTCAGCGCGCGAGTCGCCGCGGACGCCGCTGACGGTCTTGCCATTCTGCGCAATTCGCCGCTCTCCCGTATGACGGGGGGCGTGCTGGATGGCTGGCGGGGCAGTGGTCCACTGCACTCCCGACTGCATGTGCGCCTGCCGGTGTCGGACCCGGCCCCGGTCGCCGATATCGACCTCGAGCTGGCTTTTGCCGGTGTGGATCTGGATATTCGCCCCGGCCGTTTACCGCTGCGCGATCTGCAGGGCAGGGTAGTCTATCGCGGCGAGCGGGGATTTGCCGGCAGTGAGATGGCCGGAACATTGTGGGGCGAGCCGGTGCATCTGCTTTACCCGGAGAACGGCGACCGGCCTGCGGATCACTCGATCGCACTCGACGGCACTGTCGACTCGGGCGCACTGATTGACTGGCTGGGCCGGGCTCCGACTATTCTGGATGGCAAAACCCGGGTCAGCGGTGAGCTGGAATTCACCGGGAATGCCCGCCCTACGCTGTCGCTGCGCAGCGCACTCCAGGGGCTGGCCGTCAGTCTGCCCGCGCCCTGGGGCAAGGTACATGAGGAGGAGCGTGATTTTTCCCTGACGCTGCGACTCGGCGCAGAGGAAACCGGTCTGGACCTGTCACTGGACGACAGCCTGAAGGCGTCTCTGCAGATTGCAGCCGGGGACCTGGTCGGTGGCAATCTGGCGCTCGAATCAGACTGGCTGCAGGCCGTCTACTCGCCGTCGGTATCGCCGCCGGTGCTGGTCGACTGGCTCGATCTGCCGGGCATGCGTTCGGCGCTTTCGGCAGGCCACGACTTTTCTGGTGAAACGGACACGACTCTCGCGCGTGATTACACTGCGGGAATATACCGCCTTCTCATGCAGAGTCCTGCCACCGAGGTGCAGATCCTGGATCTGAGGCGGGATGGCGTGGCCGGTGGTCACCTCGCGTTCCGCTTCGAGAGCGACGGCAGAGCTTTGTACGCGCGGAATATACACGGCGACATCCTTGGCCTGCGCAGCGACATCGCTGTCGACGGCGGCACCGAGCTGCGATGGTCCGCCGCTGGCGACGGCGACTTTGCCACCGCTCTGGATATCGACCTCACCTTTGACGATCTCGCCGCCGTTTTTCGCAATCTGGGCTATGCACCGGTTCTCGAATCCCGCGATGGCGCCGCGGTTGGCAGCCTGCGCTGGCCCGGCCCGCCGTCCGTACCCGACTTTGAGGAGCTGCAGGGTACGCTGCAGCTTCAGGCCCGCGACGGGCGGCTGCTACGGTCGCCGGGCTCTGGAGCGGCGGGCGCGCTGAAAGTGGTGACTCTGCTCAATCTCGCTGAATTGCTGCAGGGGCTCAGCCTGTCGTCTATGTTCGAATCGGGTATCCCGTTTCAGCGCGCGAGCAGCGAGATGGTATTCAATCGCGGTCAACTGCGTATTCCCTCACTGACACTGGATGGATCTGCCAGCGCGTTCCAGTTCAGCGGAACGACGAACCTCGCGGCGATCGACGGTCAACTGGTGGTCACCCTGCCGGTGGCAAACAATCTGCCCTGGGTGGCTGCGCTGGCCGCGGGCCTGCCCGTGGCTGCGGGCGTATTCGTGGTCAGCAAGGTCTTCGAGAAACAGGTCGAGCGTATGTCCAGCGGTGTCTACAGCGTGTCTGGCGCAGTAGATGCGCCACGTGTTCGCCTCAAGCGCATATTCGACAACACCGCCAAGGCACCGCCGCGGTCTGTGGGGAATGCCACCGGCGAGGCGCAGGATGCCGCGCAAGAGGACGACGCGGCTAGTCGGTATCAGCCATAGACAGCTGCCGCGAGTCCGAGGAAGGCTAAGAAACCGACAACGTCGGTCACCGTGGTCAGGATGACGCCGCCGGCCAGCGCCGGATCGATGCGCAGCCGCTCCAGCGCCAGCGGCAGCAGCGCGCCGGAGACACCGGCAGTGATCAGGTTGATGACCATCGCCGCGGCAAGCACGGCTCCAAGCATCCAGTCGCCGAAAAACAGTGATGCCGCCGTGGCGACGACCGCGGCCCACAGCGCGCCGTTGAACAGGCCGACCAGAGCCTCCCGGCGCACCAGCCAGACCTGGTTCTCCTGGTTTATATGTCCCAGGGCGATAGCGCGTACCAGAACCGTCAGCGTCTGCGTGCCGGCGATACCGCCCATGGAGGCGACGATGGGCATGAGCACGGCGAGCGCGACCACTTTTTCAATCGTGCCCTGGAACGCATTAATCACGGCGGCGGCGGTAAACGCGGTGACCAGATTGATAGCCAGCCAGACTGTTCGGCGCCGGGCGGTTTTAAATGCCGGAGCGAAGGTGTCCTCTTCCTCGCTCATGCCCGCCATCGACATCAGTGAATGGTCCGCGTCCTCACGGATGACGTCAACCACGTCGTCGATGGTGATACGCCCGACCAGGCGACCGTTGGTGTCCACGACCGGCGCGCTGACCCAGTCGTTGCGCTCGAACTGTCGCGCGACCTCGTCATCGGGCATATCGACCGGGATCGGCGATTGCCGCGTTTCCATCATCTCCCGCACCGAGTGCGACGGATCGGACACCAGCAGGGTGCGCAGCGGCAGCAAGCCCACGTAGCGATCATCGCGGCTGACCACGATGAGATTGTCCGTCATTTCGGGGATTTCCTCGTGACGACGCAGGTAGCGCAGGACGACATCCAGGGTCAGGTCAGCACGGACAGTGATGGTATCCGTGTTCATCAGGCCGCCCGCGGTGTCGTCCGCGTAGAACATGACCTGCTCCAGCCGCGACCGGTCCTGCTCGTCCATGGCGTCGAGGACTGCGAATGTCACCCTGTGCGGCAGCTGTTGCAGGATATCCGCAACATCGTCATCGTCGAGGCTGGCGGCAAGCTGGGCGAGATCGTTCGGCTCCATACCGCTGAGGAACTCGAGCCGGAGTTCAGGGTTGAGCTCGTTGAGGACTTCTCCCTCGAGTTCGCCCTCTACCATCTGCCACAGCACCTGGCGGTGTCGCGGCGGCGATGAGGCCAGCAGGTGCGCGACGTCAGCGGGCTCCATCTTCAGCAGTATGCGCCGCACATCCGCCAGCGAGCCCTGGACCAGCGCTTCGGACAGCTGCTCCTGGGCTTTTGTCTTGTGCTGTATCTCGCTGCTGGTCATGCGCTGACGGCACCGTGGTGTAGGGACCCGATAATTATCCGGTAAAGACCGACCTACAACAACTTGGTGCCGTTGTCGCCGGTATCTGTGTCACCGGTGTGTGTGCCGCAAAACGCGATCGCGCGGTATCGGTGCGCGTCAGACAGGTCCGAAAGTCGCGTGCCGCCCCCCGCTATTCCGCCTCGTCGAAGCGATTCGCTATGAGCGCTGTCAGTGCCTCGAGCGCATCCTCTTCGTCTTCGCCGTCGATCTCCAGCTGCAGGGTCGTGCCCTGCGCCGCGGCGAGCATCATGACGGACATGATGCTCTTGCCATCCACCTGCGTGCCGTCGCGACCCGCTCTCACTTCGCTGGAGAAAGCCGCGGCGCAGCTGACGAACTTGGCCGCCGCCCGCGCGTGGAGGCCCAGCTTGTTGATGATAAGGACCTCGCGGCGTATCACGGCGTTGTGGCTACTGCAGTTCGCGGTGGCGAAGGTGGACGGGGCTGAGGGCGGACTGACAGTGGCGATGCAGTCGCTCGGCCATATAGACCGAGCGGTGCTGGCCGCCGGTGCAGCCCAGGGCGATAGTAATGTAGCTGCGGTTGCTGTTCGCGTAGTGAGGCAGCCAGCGATCGAGAAAGCCGCTAACGTCCTCGAACAGCTGGTGCGTGATTTCGTGCGATTCCAGAAACTCGCACACAGCGGGATCGCGCCCCGTCAGCAGGCGCAGCTCCTTGCTCCAGTGCGGATTGGGCAGCATGCGCACATCGAACACGAGATCGGCATCTACCGGCACGCCGCGCTTGAAGCCAAAGGACTGGATCAGCGTTGAGAGTTCTCCGGTGGCTCCGACGAGACGTTGTCGAATGGCGTCTCTCAGTTCGTGAATACTCATCTGGCTGGTATCCAGGCTGAGCGTTGCGCTCGCCGCCAGCGGTTCGAGAATCTGCTGTTCCAGGCGTATCGCTTCGGCCAGCGGCGTGCTGTCGCCGGACAGCGGATGGCGCCGGCGTGTCTCGCTGAAGCGCTTGATCAGCGTGTTTTCATCGGCGTCCAGGTACAGCACTCGCAGGCATACCGAGGCTGGCAGCGAGCCGAGTATCTGTTCCAGGTTGCCCAGCTCGGTCGCCTCGTTGCGCGCATCGATGCATACGGCAATACCTGCGCTGTCGCGACGCGACAGAGTGGGCGTTTCCGCCACCAGCGCCGGCAGGAGTGGGGCGGGCAGATTATCGATTGCATAATAGCCCTCGTCCTCGAGCTGGTGCAGCGCGGTGCTCTTGCCCGAACCGGAGCGGCCACTGATGATGATCAGCTCCATCGCGTTTCAGCTATCCCGGCCCACGATAACCTCGAACAACTCGTCGCCGTTATCGCAGGCCCGCAGTGCGCTACACAGTGTGTCCTGGCTGAACAGTCGCGCCAGCGCTGCGAGAATTTCCAGATGCTCCTGGTTCGCCTCCTCGGGGACCACGAGCACACACAGGAGGTCGACCGGTTCGTCGTCTGGCGCATCAAAATCAGTGGGTGTCGCCAGGCTCATCAGCACCCCCAGAGGCTGCCGGCAGCCGTCGAGCCGGCAGTGGGGAATGGCGATTCCGCGTCCGAGACCTGTGCTTCCCAGTTTCTCCCTGGCGAGGAGTCGCGTGACGACATCGTCGGCATTGAGCCCCGGCTGGTCGGTCACCAGCAGATCCGCCACTTCCTCGAAAATACGTTTCTTGCTCTGACCCGGCACCTGGCTTTGGCAGCGTGATGGGCTCAATATCTGCGTGAGATCAGTCATTGGACGAGGGTTTCCTGAGACTTTTGCGGCGCGATCAATGCGACCGCTGTTTTTCTTTATGCTTGATGAGCTGGCGGTCGAGCTTGTCGACCAGGGCGTCGATTGCCGCGTACATGTCTTCTGACTCGGCCGCCGCGAACAGGTCCGCACCCGCTACATGCATGGTGGCTTCGGCTTTCTGCACCATCTTCTCGACCACCAGCGTGACTTCCGTGGTCGTGATCTGGCTATTGTGACGCTGCAGTCTCTCCAGCTTGCTTTCAACGTAGTGTTTGAGTGGTTCGGTTAGGTCGACGTGGTGGCCGCTGATATTGAGTTGCATGTCGTGCTCCCTAAGTACAGCTGTACTTGTTGTTGTCCTCGCGGCCCTGCCGGCCGCCGCGGGTAGTGCTTCAGATCAGTCGCTTGCGCTCGTTCGACGGTGGAATGCCCAGACTGTCCCGGTACTTGGCGATCGTTCGCCGCGCCACCCGGATGCCCTGCTCATCGAGCAGCTGGGCTAGGCGGCTGTCGCTCAGCGGCTTGCGGGCGCTCTCGGCCGAAACAAGCTTTTTCAGCAGTGCGCGTATCGCCGTGGACGAGCAGGCGCCGCCCTCCACCGTGGCGACATGACTGGAAAAAAAGTATTTCAGTTCGAAGATACCGCGCGGTGTGTGCATGTACTTGCGCGTCGTGACCCGGGAAATGGTCGATTCGTGCATATCGACAGTGTCGGCAATGTCGTGCAGCACCAGCGGCTTCATGGCTTCCTCTCCGTACTCGAGGAAGTTGCGCTGATGTGCCACGATTTCGCTGGTGACTTTCATCAGGGTCTCGTTGCGGCTTTGCAGGCTCTTGAGGAACCAGCGCGCCTCCTGCAGATTGTCCCGCAGGTAGGTGTTGTCGGCGCTGGTGTCGGCGCGCCGTATCATTCCCGCGTAGGTGTCGTTGATGCGCAGGCGCGGCGCAATATCCGGATTCAGTTCGACGACCCAGCGGCCATCGCGTTTGTGCACGAACACATCGGGAACCACGTACTCGGTGTCATCTTCGCCGATGCGCTTGCCGGGAAACGGGTCGAGTGTCTGCACGAGCGCGAGAACGCTGCGCAGTTCGTTCTCGTCGAGGCGCATGCGGCGCATGATCTGGGCATAGTCGCCATTGCCGAGCTGGGTAATATGGCGGGTAACCAGAACACGGGCCTGCTCGAGGTGGGGCGTATCCGCCGGTAACTGTCGCAGCTGCAGCAGCAGGCATTCCTGGAGGTCGGCGGCAAACACGCCCGTGGGCTCGAACTGCTGCAGCGCGTGCAGCACGGCGGTCACTTCATCGAGGTCGATATCGCCATCAAACTCAGCGGCGCACAGCGAATGGATATCCTCGATACTGGCGTTGAGGCGTCCGCTGTCATCCGTGGCGTCGATAATTGTCATCGCGATGGCGCGATCGAGGTCCGAGAGCCGGGTCAGGTTAAGCTGCCACAGCAGATGTTCGTGCAGATCCGGAACGCTGCCGTCGCGGCTGTCGTAGTCGAACTCGGTGGCCTCATTGGCGCTGCTCGACGGCGGAGCCGACGACGGCACCAGGTCTTCCCACTGGGTGTCTACGGGCAGGTCCTCGGGCATGCTGGGCTCGTAATCCTGCACCCCGTCCGTGTCGCCGCCGGCGCTGCGCTCGAGATTCTCCATCGGGCCTTCGCTGGCTGCAGCGACAGGCTCGAGGTTATCGCGCCCGGCGTCCTCGCCATCCCCGGCCGCGTCCTCGCCGGCCACGTCCTCGCCGGCCGCGTCCTCGCCCTCGTCTACTTCGAGCATCGGATTGCTTTGTAGCACCTGCTGAATCTCCATCTGCAGGTCCAGCGTGCTCAGCTGCAAAAGCTTGATGGCCTGCTGCAGCTGCGGCGTCATGGTCAGCTGCTGGCCAAGCTTCAATTGCAACGTTTGTTTCATTGGCATCCGGAAACGTAAATGGATTTCTTACCCGGAGTGTAGCCTCGCCGATGCCGGGCTGGCAACTTCTGGCGCGGAAATTGCAAACCAGTCCCAGCAGTTGATCCGGTGCGCTTAGAGGCGGAACGTTTCGCCAAGATAGACGTTGCGTACATGGGGATTGTCAAGCACCGCCTGTGGCGAACCGGAGGCAATGATCTCACCCTCGCCCACGATGTAGGCCACCTCGCAGATATCCAGCGTTTCGCGCACGTTGTGATCCGTGATCAGTACCCCGATGCCGCGGGCCTGCAGCTGTCGAATAATCTGCTTGATGTCAGACACAGAAATCGGGTCGACACCGGCGAAGGGTTCGTCGAGCAGAATGAATGCCGGCTCCGTCGCCAGCGCGCGGGCAATCTCGACCCGGCGCCGCTCACCGCCTGATAACGCCTGGCCCGGACTGTCGCGAAGATGGGACACGTGAAATTCGGCCAGCAGCTCGTCGCAGCGTTGCTGCCGCTGGCTGCGATTGAGGTCACGTCGGGTCTCCAGGATTGCCATGAGGTTGTCGCGCACGCTCAGCCGGCGAAAGACCGATGCCTCCTGAGGCAGATAACCGATACCGCGGCGCGCACGCTGGTGCATGGGTAGGTGAATGATGTCCTCACCATCGATCGTGATGCGCCCGTAATCGGCGCGGATTATGCCGACGACCATATAAAAACAGGTGGTCTTGCCGGCGCCGTTCGGTCCCAGGAGCCCGACGACCTGCGCGCTCTCGACTGCCAGAGAAACATCGCGTACCACCGGGCGGCCGCGGAATGCCTTGGCGAGCTTACTCGCTTTCAGGGTTGCCACCGGGCACCTCGCTGCCTTCGCTACTGTCGCTTTCGCTACTATCGTTATCGATGCGCGCGGCAGGGATGACCACCTGCACACGATTGCCGCTGTCGCCAGCGGTGTCAGCTCGAACAATCTGCTCGGGAATCAGGTAATCGATGCTGTCGCCGTTGACCGCTGTGCCGTCCTGCTCTACGTGCGCCTGGTCGCGCAGCTGTATGCGTTCGGCCTCGACCAGATAGGTAATGCGCAACGCCCGGGCATGCATTGGTGCCTCACCGGGATTCTGCTGTTGCTGCATGCGCGCCGGCTGACCCTCGGCAACGACGCGATCCGCCGAGCGCGTGGCGTGGAAAATCCGTATCTTGTCGGCGCGGATAAGCAGTGATCCCTGGGTCAGGCGCACATCGCCAGTGTACACCGTATAACCGCGGACATCGTCGCGCAGGGCGCGATCTGCAACGACCTCGATAGGTTGATCGCGGTCCCCCTCGAGGGAGAAGGTCGGTGCGCTACCCAGACCTGCCAGCAGGGTCAGCAGCATGGCGAGCGCCGCAACACCGCGCGGGAACAGCTTCAAAGGTAGCCTGCTTCGATAGACGACCAGTCTCCGCGTGCGATCAGCAGCGCCTCGCAGGCCTCGCGTACGGCACCTTCGCCCCCCCGCAGGCTGCTTTGCCAGTCGGCTGCCCGGGACGCGGCTGCGCAGGCGTCGGCCACCGTCAGGCCGCAGCCGGCGGCGGCAATCGCCGCCACATCGGGCAGATCGTCGCCCATATAGGCGCTGGCGTCGAGCGTCAGACCGAGTTCACCGCAGAGTTCCTCCAGCGCCTGGCGCTTGTCCTCGCGGCCCTGTACAACGCGCTGGATGCCCAGCTCCCGCGCGCGCCGCGCGACGATATCGGATGCCCGTCCGGTGATGATCGCCACGTTCATCCCGCCGCGCTGCAATAGCTTGATACCCAGCCCGTCGCGGATGTTGAAGCTCTTCAGTTCCTCGCCGTTATTACCGTAGAGGAGACGGCCGTCGGTCATCACGCCGTCCACATCGAGCACGAGCAGGCGCAGGTGCCGGGCGACGACTGGATCGATGATGGCGTTGTCTCGCTCAGGCGATACCGGCATGCAGCAACCCCAGCAGGTGAACGACCCCGGCAATCCGTCGCTGGTTGTCGAGGACGACCAGTGCGCTGACCCGGTTGTCATCCATGATCCGCATGGCCTCGGCAGCCAGCGTTCCGGTTTCCACTGTGAGCGCATGCCGCGTCATTATGCCGCCGATCGCCGTGGCGTTGATATCGATGCGCGCATCCAGCGCTCGGCGCAGGTCGCCATCCGTGAACACGCCGGCGAGCTCCTCGCCGTCCAGAACTGTGGTCATGCCCAGTCCCTTGCTACTGATTTCCAGGAGGGCGCTGGCCAGCGGCGTGTCGACGTCGACCCGCGGCACATCGCCGCCGCTGCGCATGACGTCCTCGACCTTGAGCAGCAATTTCCGGCCCAGAGCCCCGCCGGGGTGAGAGAAAGCAAAATCCTCGGCGGTAAAGCCACGTGCCTCCAGGAGAGCAATCGCCAGTGCGTCGCCGAGCACCAGCGCGGTGGTCGTGCTCGAGGTCGGGGCCAGGTCGAGGGGGCAGGCCTCGATGGCGACGCCGGAATCGATATGCGCGTCTGCCGATCGAGCCAGTGTCGACTGCGGATTGCCGGTCATGCTGACCAGCGGCACACCCAGACGCTTGAGTACCGGAACCAGGGTGACCAGCTCGGCGGTGCCGCCGCTGTTGGAGAGGGCGAGTACGCTATCCTGTGCGGTTATCATCCCCATGTCGCCGTGACTGGCTTCACCCGGATGGACAAAAAAAGCGGGTGTGCCGGTGCTGGCGAGGGTCGCCGCAATCTTGGTCGCCACATGACCCGACTTCCCCATTCCGGTAACAATGACCCGACCGCGGGTATCCAGGAAGATCTGACAGGCGCGTGTGAAGGCCTCGCCGATACGTGGCTCCAGAGCCGTGACGGCCTCGACCTCCATGCGGATGGTGCGGCGTGCGGATTCGGTAAAGGAGGCGTTCGACTCCGACATTGGGGATGACACTAGGCAGTCTGAAAAAGCCAGTAATAGTACACGCCGTACAGGCCGGTTAACAGTACGCCGACGAGGCGGCCTACGTAAGCGCGCCCGTCTACGGCCGCACGCCGGCGCGAACCGCTGTATATCGCGATGGCCAGCAGAATCGTGGCGCCGGACATGACCGGGTAATCGCGGAAAATCACCTCATCGGATACGGCCAGTGGATTGAGCAGCCCGGGAACGGGCATGACCGCCAGCAGGTTGAACAGGTTGGAGCCGATGATGTTGCCAATGGCGATGTCGGTATGTTTCTTGAGTGCGCTGGCCAGGGTTGCCGCCAGTTCGGGCAGGCTGGTGCCGACAGCGACGACGGTGAGGCCGATCACGA
>CAYFVJ010000040.1:0-18170 GCA_964346555.1 uncultured Alteromonadaceae bacterium
CAGAATTTCGATCGTTTGAGGCTAATAGTGGTGGCTATTTAACGAAAACGAGCGGGATTCTGGACCGATTCCCATCAGCCGCAGCAGATGAGCCTAAGTCCGACCGGTTCCCGGGGTGGCAGAACCTACTCAACCACCAGGCCCGCGGCGTCTGCCGCCGTCAGCCCGAGCGCCATCGCCACCATGTTGAAGAATTCGGTTTCCCGGCTGGACACGCTTGCATCGGCCTTGAGCACCTCCACGAGCCCGCGGATGATGGAACAGCGCTGCTGCCTGCTCAGCCTCGGCGCGACTTCGGCCAGATACTTGTGCAGGGGCGCAGACTCGTAGAGTTTCGACAATGCCGCGGTGCGGATATCACTGGTAGAAATGTCTTCACCGAGATGTTCCTTGATGACTGCCTGAACACTCGCGATTTCCGCCGGGTGCGTGTAGGCGTCCGCATCAGTCGCCCGTGAGAGAACGAGGACAAACAACTCTCGAAAAACACCCTCGTCTGCCGTGGCCTCCTGTTCCTTAAACAGCTTCGATAGACGACTGAAATTCGCAAGTGACATAGCTGACCCCCAATGCACTAATAGCTTCACATAGCAACAGCATAGCTTTTTTTGCAGATCTTGCCCACTGCCCGGCCGAGTTACCGAGGGTGTCCGCAGTTGCCGCCGCTAATCTGCTTTCGCGCATAGATCGCTCTGTGAAAACAGTGCAACCTTCGGGAGAGAGGTTAGGGCCGGGCGCGGGCGCCCGGTGCACTCTGCACAACCAGCCTAGAACATAAAACGCACACCTGCCTCTATGCTCTCTCCGGTCTGCGGCGCGAAGTTGCGCAGGAAAGAGGTGCTGAGGCGGACTTCCTCATCGCCGATATTCTTGAGCTTGAGGAAGGCCAACATTTCAGTGCTCTTTGAGAATGTCACTCGGTAGTCGATGCCGGCATCCCAGCGCGTACCAGTTCAAGGCGTCCCTCGTAGGTTTCACGGAAAAACTGAGTGCCGATCTCGGCCCCCTCGAGTCCCACATGCTCGTTGTCCGTGTGGGTCAAAAACCTCCGCGCCACATCGATGAGCCCGGGCAGCAGGTCATGCACTTGTAGCGGAGCGTCGTAGCGTTATTCAACGGCACCCTGCAGACCATCGATGCGCTGGCTCGGGATGCGATTGTCACGAGTATTAATCACGCTGCCGATAGCGCCGCCACCGTACAGTAGTGTTGCGGGACCGCGCAGCACCTCAACGGAATCGGCCAGCATGGGCTCGATACGGCCCGCCCTCAAAATATACCGTATCAGCCCGTATTCCACTGTATTAACTCTACGCTAATGAGATTGCCTGTAGGCACCTGATAGTGACGCACCACGACCTGGCGCACCACGATCTTGCACACAAGTACCAGTGCACGCAAACTGCAGTCATGTTTATTTAAACTACTATCAGGAACGTCCCCGAGGAAGTCCGGGATAAACTTGCGTCCCGTGCAGCCCAGGCAAGGCCAGGGCCGATACCTTTCTGTAACTGCATTGAAGAACGAAAGGGTGACAGACAGAACAGCACACACCAGTGGGATCAACCATCCCGCCTACTGTCTGGGGATGTCCACGGTGTTTGTGGCGGCCATTGTCGTCAGCCTGCTGATACGGTGGCTCGCAACCAGGACTTAATCCTCTGGCATCGCGACAAATATCCCGATAATGCCGATAAAGCCGCCGTAGCGAAAGGCTGATTCACCGGCCGACGCCAGGTCCGGCGACCGCCACATCTCGAACCACTGCTCGCCCAACACGACCCAGCCGAAAAACAGGCCGAGGACGGCGACGCCACAGCCTGCTATGGCGAACTGCTTGGCCGCCGCAAAACGCTCACGGCTGGCGCCTTTTTCAGCCCACATGTTATAGGCGCCCAGGCCGCACAGCGTCGCCGAGACCAGCTTGAAGCCGACGATACACAGGGCACCGACAAGGATGACAAGGCTGCTTGATGTCGCGCGCCAGTCATTCTCCGCGAAACCGGCCATGCTGGTGGCGGCACCCACGGCGCCCAGAGTGCCCTGCCAGCCAAGCACATTGCCCAGCGCAGAGATCGCGCCCCACAGGCAAACTCCGGCAATCAGGAAAATCTTCGTAAGTTTCAGCATGTCGTCGCGCCCTGTCTGTGTCTCTTGTGCCTGACCTAAAAAAGCCCACTCGATGAGTGGGCTTAAAACCCGTAGACCTGGGCCCCGTGGGTTTGATCAGTACCGAAGGTTGACGCCAAACATAATGTTACGGCCCGGCAGGGGGGCGGATTGGGACAGGAACGAGGTGGCCGACCGGGCAAACTCGTCTGTCATATTGCGCACACGCAGTGACAGTGTGATGTAGTCCGTTGGGTCTACCGTAAAGTAGGCGTTTACAAAAGTGTAGCTATCCGTCGGTACCGTACCGGGGATATCGACCTCACTGCCCTCGGGCACCTGACCCACGCGATCCTGGTCGTCTACATACTGCAGCTCCAGGCGCACACTGGCGCTCAGGGGCTTGTAGAAGGCATTGACCCCACCCAATAAGCGTATGGGCGGAAAGAAGGGCAGGTCACCCGACGCCACGGTGGCCGCCCCCGTGCCCAACGGGGTGAATTCGTCCCGCACATTGTCAATGCCACCGAAGGCAGTGTCCTCCGTGGTTTCCCCGCGAGCCAGGTCGACCTGGCCATCAAAAGACACCGTCCAGTTCTCAGAATCCAGCGCGAAATAGTCCGCTTCCGCCTCGAAACCATAGAGCTCTGCATCGGCTTGCTGGTAGGCAAACACAGGTATGCCCTCTTCGGCGGGGAAAGGATCGCCTTCTTCCAGGAAGTCCCCGGTCGGACTCAGGAAAATGAAGTCGCTGTAGTCAACGTAATAGACATTGGCGCCAAAGCTGAACGCGCCCATAGCTCTTTTGAATGACAGTTCTGCAGAATACGCCACTTCGGTTTCGAGGCTCACATTACCGATTTCTACCGTATTGGTTGCCGGGTGAAGGCCATTCGAAAACAGCTCCTCCGCGGTCGGCGCCCGCTCCGAGCGCGCCAGATTGATACCAACGCTGGTGCCATCCGATAGCTCATATATCCCGGTCAGGGCGGCGGAAAAGGTATCCTGCGTTTCATCGAAGTCGCCGCCTGCAAAGCTAAGATCACTCGTTTCATTTTCCTGACTGTCAAAGCGCAGGCTGGCCTCGC
The DNA here is from genome assembly GCA_964346555.1 of uncultured Alteromonadaceae bacterium. Lineage (GTDB taxonomy): Bacteria > Pseudomonadota > Gammaproteobacteria > Pseudomonadales > Halieaceae > Chromatocurvus. The sequence continues at coordinate 3,198 of CAYFVJ010000040.1, forward strand.
CAATGAAATCGCCCAGGTGGTAGTGGAGCATTCCGAACGCACCCCAACGGAACTGTAGATTGAGCGGCACGAAGGCCTCGTCGCCGTCCACCTCGAATTCGCGGTCCCCTGCCGTGAGACCAAAGGAACCCGTGACCATGCCGTCGCCAACGGCAAACTCATTTAAAAACGCCTCCGCGCGAACCTCCCACTCATCGTCGCGGAACTCTGTTTCCGGCTCGTCACCGGCAAACTCCGTGTGCTCATACTCGGCGTAGCCGTAGCGGAATTTGGCAAGCCTCACCAGGCCGCTGTCAAAGCTGTACTCGGCATCCAGGTCATAACGAACCTGCTCGAAATCGATGCTGATGCCGCCCTCTTCCTCGTCTTCGTCATCCTCGTCGAGAATGCTATCCAGCTCGGCCTCATCTTCGTCTTCATCCTCTTCCTTCTTCTTCTTTTTACCGCCGGGCACGCCATAGACACCTTCCTGCCTGGCCACGGAGAAACCGACATACCCTTTCTCCCCTATCCACGACAGACCCACCGTTCCGGACGTCGCCTCTGTCTGGCTGTTTTCGACGCTGCCGCGCTCACCCTCCTCTTCCGCTTCCTCGCTGGCAAAACCGTCGATTTCGTACTCGTCGGCGTCGCGGTCGTTGCCGTCGAGGTGCAGCGCGAAGTTATTACCCAGCTGGATATTGGTCAAACCGCCCACGGTGTAACCCTCGTCGACAGAGGACAGGCCCGCCGTGACCTCGGCATCAAAGCCATCTTCTGGCAGCTCACGGGGAATGCGGTCATCAAATACGTTTACCACGCCGCCGATGGCGTTCTGGCCGTAACGCAGGGTTGCGGCGCCGCGCAAGATTTCCACCTGCTGGGCGTTGGCCATCTCGACAGCAACGAGGTGGTCGTTGCTAGTAGTAGAGACATCAAAGGAGGAGATATCGTTGCTGAGAATCCGGATGCGGTCTCCGCCAAGACCGCGAATGATTGGCCGCGACGCGCCGGGGCCAAAAAAGGTCGAACTGACGCCAGGCTGGTTTGCCAACGTTTCGCCAATGGTGCCATTCATTTCACGGAGCAGCGCGTCGCGGCCAAGCACCGTGGTACCCAGCACGATTTCGTCAGTACCCGTACGCAGGGATGATGACAACACGATGATTTCTTCAATTTTTTCGTCTGCGTCGACCTGCGCAGTCTGTGCGGTGGCCATGGAGGCACTGAGCACCAACACGCTGAGAGGCGTGAGTTTAAAAAGGCCTGCTGGGGGCAAAAGCTGTGATGCGTCCATCGTAACTCCTTCAAACGTGTTTTTGGTAAGCGGGTACTTACAGCACACCCTTCGCTCTATGATACAACGTATCATTCTAAACCAGAACCACTGCCGGTACCATTTGTAATTAATTACTATCCGTAGCGCTCGAGGCTGCTGCTAGCGACCTGCCGGTCGGATTACTTCAACCGCGACATGCAGTGATAGGCTACAGCCGTTGCGATCGAAGAGCCCGCCGCCACACACCAAGTCCGGAACTTGCAACAGGCCATCATGCGTATAGAAACCGTTGAAACCGTCGAACGATTGTTCGAAATCGAGCTGGACTGGGATGAGCTCTACAAGGCTGATCCCCACGCGCATCTGTATCTGTCCTCCGAGTTTCTCTACCCCATCGCCATCCGGGTCACTGGCAAGTTCCGCGTTCTGACGGCGTGGTCAGACGACAACCGGTGCGTCGGTGTACTGCCACTCATCGTGACCACCAAATGGAGCAAGACGCAGTGCTGCCTTACCAATGTGTTGGATATGCTGGGTCACGTATTCGATGCAGACTACACGGGCATTCTGTGTGAGCCCGCGTTTGAGGACGCCGTTTGCGAGGGCTTCGCCAAAACAATCTCGGAAATGGCTGTTGGCCGCGTCATGCTTAACTACGTTAGTGGCCCGGCCAGGCGCCTGGAAGCGTTTACGGACGCCTTCGATCCTGGCGTATTCGACCACAGGGCCAACGAGCACTTCATTAACGAAGGACAAACGAACAATTTGGTCTGCCCTTACATTGATCTGCCGAACACTTTTCAGGACTATCTGGCGAGCCTGAGCGCCAACTCTCGGCAAAAGCTCCGTCGCCTCTTACGGCAGTTTGAGAGTGACGCCAGCCTGAAGATCAGAAAGTCGCGACCTGAAACTTATGCAGAGGACGTCACCATCCTTGCACAGCTGTGGTTTCTGAAGCACGCAGCCCAAAAAGGCCAGAAACACGCCTCCCGCCTCGTGGAGTTGCTCAAGGAATCCATCATGCTGGGACTTGCCAGCGGCATGGTTTACCTCGCCATTCTCTGGCGCGATGGTAAACCCATTGCCGCCCAGGCCAACTACATCGACAGGGTGAACCGTCAGGCACTGTTTCACGTTGCCGGGCGGGACGATACGGTGCGAGACCTTTCCGTCGGCTTGGTACTGCAAGCACATTGCATCCGCTGGTCTATTGCCAACGGGCTCACACGCTACGACTTTACGATTGGCGACGAGGCTTACAAACACAGCCTTGGGGGCGTCAATCGCGAAATCATGTCTGCTGAAGTGTTTACTAAATCGGGGCGGAACGTCACCGACACGCTGCACACAAGCTGTCGTGACGAAGCGTTGAAAGTGATGCGCCGATTCGCCAAAAAAAGCAATGATGCGGACGCGCGAGCGGTAGCGAGACAGGTATTGTCAACGTGGCCCGAGCTCGAGGAAGACGGTGAGCTGCGAGCACTGGCTGTTGGATAGACTTTGCCGCGTGACTGTGCAGCTTGTCGGGCCGGAGCCAGCTGTCACCCAATCGCCTCATGCCAGCAGGCCAAGCCAGTGGCTGTCGCATGAGCGAGATCCTTGACCTGGAGTGGACACGGGTCGATCTCAACCGAGCATACCCGTCCGAATCCAGCTTTATTTGCAGAATGCACGAACTTTGCCGGAACTTGCGCGGCTACATCCTGACCCGTGACCGGACGCTTTGGGCGCACGATTGAATGTCCCTGCAGCGCCTGAACTCATTGCATTATGCGAAGGCGCGCACCAGACTAACCCTCACCCGGCCGGGCCGAAAACCCGGCTCCACGGAGAAGATTATGCCTAATGCTGGATATCGCAAACCTGTCAGCGACCTGTCCGCCGCCACGCGGAATATGCATCGCGCACGGGTAAACAATGCCCGCTGCGACAACTGACGAAGAGGCGGGAAGACAAAAAGATGCCGGTCTGCTAACCGTCGGCTGGCGCGAGTGGATCGCCTTTCCCGGGCTTGGAATCGACAAAATCAAGGCAAAAGTGGATACCGGTGCACGCACCAGCGCCCTGCATGCCTTCCGAGTCGCCCCGTTTGAGCGCGACGGCATACCGTATGTCGCGTTTTCGATTCATCCGAACCAGCGGGACCAGCTTACCGTTGTCGACTGCGAAGCGCCGGTCATGGATCGCCGCTGCGTACGCGATTCGGGTGGCCACTCGGAAATGCGTTATGTCATTGCAGCAGAAATCAGCATCGGCCCGCATCGCCTGACGGCCGAGGTGACACTGACCGACCGCGACTCCATGCAATTCCGTTGTCTGCTCGGTCGCACGGCACTTAGACAGAACTTCCTGGTGGACTCGGGACGCTCCTACCTGCTGGGAAAAACTCACCAACCAAGCTAACGTTGAACAGGTCATCCGCCCGCTCATGAAGATGAAAATAGGTATTCTGTCGCGCAATTCACGCCTCTACAGTACACAGCGTCTGGTCGAGGCCGGTCGCGACAGGGGGCATGAGGTAGAAGTCATGGACACACTCAAGTGTTACATGGACATCAACTCGGCAAAGCCGGCGATTTATCACAAAGGCAAGGCCGTTGAGGGCTTCGACGCGATCATTCCCCGTATCGGCGCCTCGATTACCGAGTACGGTACAGCGGTCATCCGCCAGTTCGAAATGATGGGTGTGTACTGCCTGACAGAATCCATTCCGCTGGGGCGCTCGCGGGACAAGTTGCGCGCGCTGCAGCTGATGTCGCGCAAAGGCGTCGGCATGCCGGTCACCGGCTTCGCCCACAGCGTTGAGAACGGCCGCGAGCTGATCAAACTGGTTGGCGGCGCACCCGTGGTGCTGAAGTTGCTCGAAGGCACCCAGGGACGCGGCGTGGTTCTCGCGGAAACCTACAAGGCGGCGGAGTCCGTCATCGACGCGTTTATCGAGCTCGGCGCCGACTTCCTGGTGCAGGAATTCATCAAAGAGGCGGGCGGCTCGGACGTGCGTGCTTTTGTGATCGGCCGTCGCGTGGTCGCCGCCATGCAGCGCAGCGCCGCCGATGGAGAGTTCCGTTCCAACCTGCATCGCGGCGGCAGCGCGATGCCGACCAAGCTGAGCCCGCAGGAGCGTCGCACCGCGATCAAGGCGGCACAGACAATGGGCCTCGCGGTTGCCGGTGTGGATATACTGCGCTCTGCCCGCGGCCCGCTGATCATGGAGGTGAACTCGTCCCCGGGTCTGCGCGGCATAGAGGAGGCGAGCGGCAAGAATATCGCCGGTCGTATCATTCAGTATGTTGAGGAGAACGCCAGACCGACGCGCACCGGCAGCCGTCGCACACAGGGGTAGGCGGATGGCGAGGGCATCAAATGTCATGGAAATCGGCGGGCTGAACATCGCCCCCGGCGAAACGAAGACCGTAAATATCCCGGTCGCCCCCCTATACACCCATGACGATCTCTCGATCAGCGTGCAGGTCGTGAACGGGCGCCAACCGGGGCCCGTGGCTTTTGTCTGCGCCGCAGTGCACGGTGACGAGATCAACGGCGTCGAGATCATACGGCGGCTGCTCAAGCACCGCTCGCTGAGAAATCTGCGCGGCGCCCTGCTGGCCATCCCCATCGTCAACATATACGGCTTTCTGAACCACTCTCGCTATCTGCCGGACGGGCGCGACCTAAATCGCTCATTTCCCGGATCCGAGGCAGGTTCGCTGGCGGCCCGGGTCGCCAACACCTTCCTGCGCGAGATTGTGCTCAAATGCAACTACGGCATCGACCTGCATACCGGTGCCCGGCACCGCGCCAACTTCCCACAGATACGCGCCGACCTGGACATGCCCGTTGCCCGGGCGATGACCGAAGCATTCGGTGTGCCGCTGGCGATAGACGCCAAGATACGTGACGGCTCACTGCGCGAGGCAGCGGGGGATGCCGGCATACCGGTGATTCTGTACGAAGCCGGTGAGGCTCTGCGCTTCGATGAAATGTATATACGTGCCGGCGTTTCGGGCATTATCAATGTTCTGCGCGAGGTTGGCCTGCTGCGCCGCAGTCCGCGGCGAAAGCCGGCCCCGGCGCCTATTGTCAGCGACCAGTCGAGCTGGCTGCGTGCGCCTGTAAGCGGCATTCTCAGCACGCGGGTACCGCTCGGTGCCAAGGTGGTCGCGGGCGAGACTGTCGCCGTGGTTGCCGACCCTCTTGGCAGCAGCGAAGTGCCCATGCTGGCCACGCATGACGGTGTCGTCATCGGCCGCACCAACCTGCCCCTGGTCTATGAGGGAGATGCGGTTTTCCACGTCGCACGCTACGGACGCCAGACCGCGCTGGTGGAGCGCCACCTGGAACAATTTCACGAAGAGTATGAAGGCCAGATCGATTGACCGAGTGCTATACTCGCCTGCCGACACGTAACGATGGGTGTAGCGCCCGGGTCCTTCCTCTATGCGCAAGAATCTGATCACTGCCCTTGTCATCGCGGCAGCAATCGGTCTCTGGCTGCTTTCCGGCCTGCTCACCGGCGAGGAGAAAGTCGACCCCGGGTCGCGCCCCGTTCTCGCCGAGCGGTCCTTCGAACCGCGGGAAAAAAACGAGCTGCCGCGCGTGCGGGTACGCCAGATTGATGCGGAGCCACGTATCCAGAGTAGCGTTCTGCGCGGGCGCACAGAAAACAAGCGCACCGTCGTCGTGAAATCTGAAATTACCGGTGTCGTGACCGAGCGCGCGGTCGAGCGCGGCCAGCGCGTAGAGGAGAACGACCTGCTGTGCCAGCTGGCTGATGACGACCGCAGCGCGGCTGTTGCCGAGGCCGAGGCGGTATTGCGGCGCGCCACCCTGGAGTACGAAGGCAGCCAGCGGCTGCAGGCGAAGGGGCTGCAATCCGAAACGGCCATTGCGCAGGCAGAGGCGTCACGGGCAGCGGCGGCAGCGGCCCTGAAACGTGCGCGGCTGAATCTCGAGCGCACGCGTATCCGCGCTCCCTTTGCCGGCCTGATCGAGGACATCCACGCCAACCGCGGCGACTACCTGTCACCCGGCGAACAATGCGTGACATTACTCGATCTGGATCCCATGCTGCTGACGGCGCGAATCACGGAGCGTGATGTCAGCACTATCGACGTCGGCGACACGGTACGAGCAGAGATCGCCAATGGCCGCGAAGTGGCCGGCACCGTCACCTTTGTCGGCCGCCAGAGCGACGCCATGACCCGCACCTACGGCCTGGAGGCAACGGTCGACAATGAAGATTACGGCCTGCGCTCCGGCATGACGGCGACACTGTACGTGGCAAGAGAAGAAGTCCCGGCACACCGGGTATCACCGGCGCTGTTCGCGCTGGATGATGCCGGCCGAGTCGGCGTACGTATTCTCGACGCGCGCGACCGCGTCGAGTTCCGCCACATTACCATTCTTGAAGACACGCCCGGCGGGGCCTGGATCACGGGCTTGCCGCAGCGGACACGACTGATTACGGTCGGCCAGGAATCAGTGGTGGTGGGGCAGCGCGTCGAGCCGGTCGCTCAAGGCGAGGCAATTAGCGCACGGACGTCGCCCTGATGAGTTTCATAGACGTCGCCATCAACCGCTCCCGCAGTACCCTCATGATGATGGGCGTCGTGATCCTCTGCGGGCTTATCGCCCGTGCCGTCCTGCCCATTGCCAACGAGCCCCACATTGAGGTGCCGTTTTTCTACGTCGGTATCCTGCATGAAGGCATTTCGCCCGAGGACGCCGAACGTCTGCTGATCCGACCAATGGAAACCGAGCTGCGCAAGGTCGAGGGAATCGAGGAAATTACCGCAACGGCTTCCGAGGGCAACGCCACCCTGTTCATCGAATTCAGCCCGGAACAGGAACTCGACCAGGCGCTGCTGGATGTGCGCGAGGCGGTGGATCGCGCGAAAGCGGAGATTCCCGCGACCGCAGAAGAGCCGCTGGTTCGCGAGATCGAGATCGATGAATATCCCATACTGCAGATCAGCCTGATCGGGGACGGCGTTCCCGAGCGGCTGGTTTACGAGACAGCGCTCATGCTGCGCGACAGTATCGAGACGATTCCTTCTGTTCTCAGCGCTGACCTGCAGGGCCATCGCGAGGAACTGCTCGAGGTCGTCATCGATCCAGAGGCACTGGAGACCTACCAGATCTCCAGCGAAGACCTGATCACCACCCTGCAGCGCAACAACCGGCTGATTCCCGCTGGCAGCATCGATACCGGCAGCGGACGCTTTGCCGTCAAGGTGCCGTCGGTTGTCGAGCGCCCCGACGACGTCATGAGCCTGCCGATCGCCAGCGCCGGTGACACCGTGGTGACGCTGCAGGAAGTTGCCGACATCCGCAAGACCTTCAAGGATCGCGACAGCCATGCCCGGGTCAACGGCATGGAGGCGATCTCTATCGCCGTGCAGGCTCGGGCCAATGGCAACGTCATCGAAACGGTCAACGCACTGCGCGCTCTGCTTGAGGAGTTGCAGCCACAGATACCCGACAGCATCAGAATACTCACCACCCAGGACCAGGCTGAATTCGCCGCCGTACAGGTCACCGAACTTCAGGGCAATATTTTCACGGCGCTCGCGCTTGTCATGGTACTCGTGGTGGCCACCATGGGGTTTCGCAGCGGCGTCATCGTAGGCCTCGGCATCCCGGTGTCGCTGCTGTTCTCGGTCATCGTCATCTATCTGCTCGGCTTCACGTTCAATTTCATGGTCATGTTCGGTATGCTGCTCGGCCTGGGGATGCTCATCGACGGCGCAATCGTGGTGACGGAATATGCCGACCGCAAGATGAGCGAGGGAATGGACCATCGCGCCGCCTACGCAGAATCGGTGCGACGCATGTTCTGGCCGGTCACGGCATCCGTCGCGACAACCCTGGCGGCATTTCTGCCGCTGATTTTCTGGCCGGGTATTTCCGGCAAATTCATGAGCTTTCTGCCGATCACCGTGTTCACGGTCCTTGCGGGCTCACTGCTCTATGCGCTTCTGTTCGGTCCGGTGCTCGGCAGCGTGTTCGGGCGACCCACCGTGCATTCCAGGGCCGCGGCCCGGGCGATGCAGGAATTGGAGAGCGGCGACCCGAAGAAGCTGGCCTCGGCAACAGGTGCCTACGCGCGCTGGCTGACCCGGGCCTGCGCCAGGCCGGGGCTGACCCTGCTGATCATTCTCGCCGGCCTGCTGAGTATCTTTTTTGCCTATGGCAAGTTCAGTCCGGGCATGGTGTTCTTCTCGGACTCCGACCCGCAGTTCATCCAGGTTTCGGTGCGCGGCCGTGGCAATTTCTCTGCGGATGAGGTGAACGAACTCGTCTACGAGGTAGAGCGGGAAATACTGGAGATACCCGGTATCGAGGCGATGAATGCCCGCACCATCCTGCCGGGCGGTAATGACAGGGATCGCGGTGCGCTGAACACCGCCGACCGCATTGGCAGCATTTTTATCCAGCTTTACCCGGAGAGCGAACGCGACACTAAGGGTCAGGCTATCATCAGGGAGATCCGTCGACGCACAGATCCCCTGGTCGGCATCAAAGTCGATGTCATGGCCCAGGAACAGGGCCCTCCCGTGGGCAAGCCAATCCAGATAGAGCTGCGCTCATCCAATCGCGAACTGCTGGAACCCGCACTCGCGCGCATCAAGGACTACATGCAGTCGTTACCTGAGCTGGTGGATATCGACGATACCCTGGCGCTGCCTTCCATAGAATGGCAGATGAACGTGGATCGTGCACAGGCTGCAATTTACGGTGCCGATGTCTCCGCGGCCGGGATCGCGGTGCAGCTCGTCACCAATGGCGTCAAGGTAGCCGAATACAGGCCGGCGACGGCGGATGATGCCGTTGATATCAGGGTACGCTACCCGCTGGAGGATCGCGGCATCAACGCAATGGACGATCTGCGCATCAGCACCCCGATGGGTAACGTGCCACTGTCAAACTTTGTCACGCTGCAACCATCTCCCGGAATCGATACCCTTGAGCGAATCGACGGCGTGCCGGTGGAGCGTATTCGCGCCGGTGTCGTGGATGGCGTACTTGCCGACAGCATGGTGCAGGAGATCGGCGCCTGGCTGGATACGCAGACCTTCGACCGCCGCGTCGACGTCCGTTTCCGGGGTGCCAACGAAGAGCAGTCCGACTCGCTTGCCTTCGTGCAGGTGGCGTTTCTTCTATCCCTCCTGCTGATGTTCATCCTGCTGGTGACCCAGTTCAATAGCTTCTACCAGAGCGCTTTGATCCTCCTTGCAGTGAGCATGTCAACGGCGGGTGTGTTGCTCGGTCTGCTGCTGCTCGACAAACCTTTCAGCGCCATACTTTCAGGCGTGGGCGTCGTCGCCCTGGCAGGGATTGTCGTCAACAACAATATCGTGCTGATCGACACTTTTAATACAGTACGCCGCGAACAGCCAGATCTCACCACGGCGGAAGTCGCCGTACTGTCTGCATCCCAGCGTCTGCGCCCTGTTCTCCTGACCACCATCACCACGGTATTCGGACTGCTACCACTCGCTTTCGGCCTGTCAGTGGACCTGATCAACCGCAGTATCACGGCAAACGGCCAGATGGCGACCTTCTGGGGACCGCTGTCACAGGCGATTGTCTTCGGCCTGTCCTTTGCGACCATTCTTACACTGGTGGCAACGCCGGCAATGCTGGTGTTGCCCGACCACTTGCGAAGACGGGTTGCCGACGCCGGATCGCGTCTGCGGGGCCGCCGAAGGGAAGTTGCGAATTCGGCCTCTGCCGGATCCCGGGCACAAAAAAACCCCGGCTGACGGATATCAACCGGGGTCTATCTCAATGCCTGTTGCTAAGTCAGGCGATAACGTCGATGTCAGACGCCTGTGGGCCTTTCTGCCCCTGGGTGACATTGAATTGCACTTTCTGGCCCTCGAGCAGCGTCTTGAACCCTGATCCGTTGATGGCGCTGAAGTGTGCAAAGACGTCTGGACCTGATTCCTGCTCAATGAAGCCAAAACCTTTCGCTTCGTTGAACCATTTGACCGTACCGGTAACTGATGCCATTTTCTCTATTCCTACTCATTTACAAATGTTGCCCACAAGCGGGCGTTCTTGCTTGAAGTCATGCTGGGCAATATGAACAAACAGTACGAAAAACGACAAACCTTTGTACCGATTGCGCTGAATGTGCCTTTGAGCAGATACAGGCGTAAACGGAGCAGGCAGAACGAACACGGACCAAAGCCATAAAAATGCTTGCAACCATCAAACGTTTCGGAGATTAACACTGAATTTTACTGCGCGCACACTTTTTTCTGACTTTTTATTATCGGCGGCAACAATCCGATACTTGCAAAGGTACCGGGTTCGCGTATGCTGCGCGACCTGACACTTGCTGACAGTGTCTCCCTGTTCGTCAGCGCCCAACGTTAGGGACCCTGACGATGAAATTTACAGACCTTGGTCTGTCTGCACCCCTGTTGCAGGCGATTACAGAGAAAGGCTACTCAAGCCCATCACCCGTGCAGGCGAAAGCCATCCCCCTGGTTCTTGCCGGTGACGACCTCATGGCCGCTGCACAGACCGGCACCGGCAAGACAGCGGCGTTCGTGGTTCCCATACTGCAGCGACTGGCCCGGGGAAAGCGTACACGCGACCGCCAGGTGCGTGCCCTGGTGCTCACACCGACCCGCGAGCTCGCAGCCCAGGTACACCAGAGCGCACTTGATTACGGCGCGCGCAGCGAGCTCAGCGCCGCGGTGGTATTCGGCGGCGTCAAGATTAACCCGCAGATTGCAAAGCTCAAGCGCGGCAGCGATATTCTGGTGGCAACCCCGGGGCGCCTGCTCGACCTCCACCAACAGGGCGCCGTGGCCTTTGACCGCCTGGAAATTCTGGTGCTCGACGAGGCCGACCGCATGCTGGATATGGGTTTCATCCACGATATCCGCCGCATTGTTGCCCTGCTGCCGGCAAAGCGCCAGACGCTGATGTTCTCAGCCACCTTTTCCGGCGAGATACGCCGTCTTGCTGAGGGCTATCTCCACAATCCGAGGCAGGTGGAAGTGGCCCCCGCCAACGCGACTGCCGACAACGTCGAGCAGTGGATTTACCCGGTAGACAAGAAGCGCAAGCCGGATCTGCTTTCACACCTGGTGCGCAGTCGTGACTGGTATCAGGTACTGGTGTTCACGCGTACCAAGCACGGCGCCAACAAGCTGACCAAAAAGCTGGAGGAAGACGGCATTCGCGCCCTCGCGATTCACGGCAATAAAAGCCAGAACGCACGTACCCAGGCGCTCGATGGTTTCAAGAACGGCAAGGTCCAGGCACTGATCGCGACCGACATCGCCGCCCGCGGCCTCGATATCGCCCAACTGCCGCAGGTGGTCAACTTCGACCTGCCGAACGTAGCGGAGGATTACGTACACCGCATAGGACGTACCGGCCGCGCCGGTGCGACGGGACGCTCCTACTCGCTGGTCTCGGCAGACGAAGCCGAATACCTCTATGGCATTGAAAAGCTCATCCGCAAAGCGTTGCCGCGCGAGGAGATCGAGGGCTACGAGCCGGAACACGCGCTACCTGCCGCCGGTGTGCGCCCCCCGCGATCGCCACGCAACACGGCAGCTGCGCAACGCCCGGACAATGCCCGGAGCCGCCGCGGCGCGTCAGGCAGGCAGGGAGGTCGCGGTCGACCCGGCGCTGGTGGTCGACCGGGCGGCGCGCCGCGCCGGGGTACCGGTGGGCAGCGCTCAGGCGCCGGTCGCAGCGGCAGTCAACGCGGCGGTAATCGCTGAAAGGACAGGAATTCGCCCGGGCGCTCGGTTTTACAGCGCCCCGCTCAACGCGGGAATAGTGCGATGCAGCGTCTCGTCATTCAGTGAGTAATCCACGGGCACGTCAATGACATGCACTGCCGGTTCGTCCAGGCAGCGCGCCAGGAGAGGCTCGAGCTCCTCTATCGAAGTGAGACGCCAGCCGCGGGCACCATAAGATGCGGCATACTGCACGAAATCCGGATTGCCGTAGTCCAGACCGAAATTAGGAAACTGCATGTCGGCCTGTTTCCACTTGATCATGCCGTAGCCGTCATCGCGCAGGATCACCACGACGAGATGCAGCCCGAAGCGCACTGCGGTCTCCAGCTCCTGGCTGTTCATCATGAAGCCGCCATCACCCAACACCGCGATCACCGGTTTTTCCGGGTGCACGAGCTTCGCCGCCATGGCTGAGGGCAGTCCGGCACCCATGGCGGCAAGCGCGTTGTCGAGCAACAAAGTATTTGGGTAGGCCGCGGGGAAATTGCGCGCGAACCAGATCTTGTAGACACCGTTGTCGAGGGTGACGATACCCTCCGGGGGCAGAACCTCACGTATCGCTTTCACCAGTCGCTCGGGCAGTACCGGAAAGCGCATATCTGCCTCTGCCTCGGCGCGGTGTGCCAGGTAGGCATCGTGGGCTCGGCTGAAGAGATTGAAGACCCAGCCATCCTGCACCGCGATTTTTTCCTTTATCTGCCAGATACTGTTGGCTATGTCGCCAACGACCTCGAGCTGAGGGAAATAGACTGGGTCGACCGCCGCGGTCTCAAAATTGATGTGCATGACTTTGCGCCTGTCCCCTGCACGCATGAAGAAAGGCGGCTTTTCTACCACGTCGTGACCGACATTGATGATAAGGTCGGCGGCACCGATAACGCGGTGCACAAAATCACCGTCTGACAACGCCGTGTTGCCCATGAATCGGTGATGCTTTTCGTTCAGTACGCCCTTGCCCATCTGTGTGGTGATGAAGGGGATGTCTGTCTTGTCGACAAATTCACGCAGCATCTTCGCCGTGAGCTTGCGATTGGCCCCGGCCCCGATCAACAGCACCGGCGACTGTGCCTGTTCGATCATCCTGACGGCGGCGTCAATAGCCTTGTATTCGGCGATCGGTCGTCGCACCGCGCTGGCCGTTATCAATGGCACATCGGTCTGCTCTGCGGCGATATCCTCGGGAAGCTCGATGTGTACCGCGCCGGGCCGCTCTTCATGGGCCAGGCGAAATGCCTCACGCACAATGGATGGAATACGGTCGCTGCTGACCACCTGCACCGTCTGCTTGGTGATCGGCTGCATCATGTCCACGGCGTCGATAACCTGGAAGCGCCCCTGCTTGCTCGTCTTGATCGGTTTCTGGCCGGTAATCATCAGCATCGGCATGGCGCCGAGCTGCGCGTAAGCAGCGGCCGTGACCAGGTTGGTCGCGCCGGGACCCAGCGTCGAGAGGCAGACGCCGACGTTGCCGGTGAGCCGGCCGTAGGTCGCCGCCATGAATCCTGCGGCCTGCTCATGGCGCGTCAGGATAAGCTGTATCGATGAATTGCGCAGGGATTCGAGGAGATCGAGATTTTCTTCCCCGGGAATGCCGAAGATATATTCAACGCCCTCGGATTCCAGGGCGCGGACAAACAGATCAGATGCTTTCACAGCGAGCCTCGCGGAGTAGGTCTGTCCATTTATTCTAACGCGCTTCACAGAGCCAGCGAAATGTGATCATTCGCCTACGCGGCCACGAGGAAGACTCGATGATCAGACGTCCAGGCGGGCCATCCCGGTCACCACAGCGCTGGACACAAACCGGCCCAGACGAAAGGCGCTCGCCAGTAAAGAGGAGCCCAAGCCCTGGCGCGTAATGGCGCCGGCGCACTGGTGGACGATCGCGCCGGAGGCGACACCGATAGCTATAAGCCAGCCTGGATGGATGTATCGCAGGTCGTCGACGCGCGCGCCGGCAGACTGACGCAGCGCCAAGCGACGCTCGGCGCACTCCGCTTCGGCGGCCTCCAGTTCGCGCAGCTGCTGTCTGCGTTTCAATGTTGCTCCCTGTTCATCATTGCCTGCCACTGACGCCGGCTGGCAGGCAAACGCAGGCTTTCGGCGAAGCTTCGCGCCGCTCGCAGCAGAAGCGCCAGCGTTATCAACTGCAGCAGCAGAAAGCCCGCAATCCCGATGGTCACCGATTGACTGGCAAGGTAGACAAGCCACGCCAGAAGCGCGGAAAACCCCACCCATGCCAGAAGCAACACCGGGATCATCACCAGCAGGACTACCAGCAGACGCCGCCCATCGGCGAGTGCCAGGCCGAGCTCCAACGAGACAAGCTTCCCCAGCTGTTCCGCGGTTGCAATGGCCTGCTGCCCCAGTACCAGCCAGGCCCGAAGCTGTTCCTCGGTGCCGGGGGCTTCGTCAGTCGCTGGACGGGAGGGACCCGCCGAGTCGTCGCCCGCCTGATCGGCGCCGTCAGCCACGCGTCTACTTGCGGGACAGAAGCTGCGAACAGAGCATACCGACGACAAATGCCATTCCCAGTGTCGCCATGGGCCTGTCGTGCACGTAACGCTCCACTTCGTGCCCGAGCGCGTCGGCCTTGTCCCTACCCTTGCGATACTGGTCCATAGCGTCGCTTCTCAGGTCCATCCCCGCCGCCTCGGCAGCCTGCCGGAAGTGTCTTTGCGCCTCCATCAAGTCGTTGTAGGCTGCCATGACTGCTTCCTTACTGGCGTCCATTTCCTGTTGCTTGTCATTCGCCGTAACCATGCACTGATCCTCCTTGCGGTGCTGACAAAAATCCTGTTCGTCCCCCTCGAGGGGCAGACAGGGCTGACTGCCGTGCGCTAAGCGCCCGTGAGCGGGCGCATATCCAGACGTGTCACCTCTTCACGCCATGATTGAAGGATATATCATGCAGAGTGAAACTGCATACAGCGCCAGCACCGC
>CAYFVJ010000041.1:0-1866 GCA_964346555.1 uncultured Alteromonadaceae bacterium
CGTCATGACGATCACTGTATTGCGAAAGTCCACGGTACGTCCCTGGCCATCAGTCAGGCGTCCGTCTTCCAGAACCTGCAACAGGATATTGAAGACATCCGGGTGAGCTTTCTCGACCTCATCCAGCAGCAGCAGGGAATAGGGGCGACGGCGCACCGCCTCGGTAAGGTAACCGCCTTCCTCATAGCCGACATAGCCGGGCGGCGCACCGATCATGCGTGCCACCGAGTGCTTTTCCATGAATTCCGACATGTCGATGCGCACCATCGCCTGCTCACTGTCGAACAGAAACTCCGCGAGGGACTTACACAGCTCTGTCTTGCCGACGCCAGTCGGACCGAGGAACAGAAAGGAACCATTGGGACGATGCGGATCGGACAGGCCGGCCCGTGAGCGACGCACCGCGTTGGCAACAGCAGCAATGGCCTCGTCCTGGCCCACCACCCGGCGGTGCAGTGATTCCTCCATTCGCAGCAATTTGTCGCGATCGCCCTCAAGCATCTTGGCCACGGGAATGCCGGTCCAGCGCGAGACAACCTCCGCAACCTCCTCATCCGTCACGTTGTTGCGCAGCAGGGTGCGTTCGACGTTCTCGGCTTCCTGCGCCTGCGCCAGCTGTTTCTCCAGCTCAGGGAGACGCCCGTACTGCAGCTCGGACATCCGCGTGAGGTCGCCATTGCGTCCTGCCGCTTCCAGCTCCAGCTTGGCCTGTTCGATCTCGCTCTTGATCTGGGCCGCGCCCTGCAGAGACGCCTTCTCGGATTTCCAGATCTCCTCGAGATCGGAATATTCCCGCTCGACCTTTTCTATCTGCTCGTTGAGCAAATCGAGCTGTTTGACTGCACCTGCATCCTCATCCTTTTTCACCGCCTCGCGCTCAATCTTGAGCTGAATCAGTCGACGTTCCAGCCGGTCCATGGCCTCGGGCTTGGAGTCAATCTCCATGCGAATGCGGCTGGCGGCTTCGTCCACCAGGTCTATGGCTTTGTCCGGCAGCTGGCGGTCCGTGATATACCGCTGCGACAACTTGGCAGCGGCGATAATCGCGCCATCGGTAATATCGACGCCGTGGTGTACTTCGTAGCGTTCCTTGAGGCCGCGCAGTATGGCGATGGTGTCCTCCTCGTTGGGTTCGTCGACCAATACCTTCTGGAACCGGCGCTCTAAGGCAGCATCTTTCTCCACGTACTGCCGGTATTCATTCAGGGTGGTTGCGCCGACGCAGTGCAGTTCACCGCGCGCCAGCGCCGGTTTCAGCATGTTGCCGGCATCCATCGACCCTTCCGCCTTGCCGGCACCGACCATCGTATGCAGTTCATCGATGAACAGGATCACGCGCCCTTCTTCCTTGGACAACTCATTGAGGACCGCTTTCAGGCGTTCCTCGAAGTCGCCGCGGAACTTGGCACCGGCAAGCAGCGAACCCAGATCGAGAGACAGGATGCGCTTGTCGCGCAGCCCCTCGGGCACTTCACCGTTGACCACGCGCTGGGCCAGACCTTCGATGATCGCAGTCTTGCCTACGCCCGGCTCACCGATCAGCACCGGATTGTTCTTGGTGCGTCGTTGCAGCACCTGTACCGTGCGGCGGATCTCGTCGTCGCGTCCGATTACCGGATCGAGCTTACCGTCCCGGGCACGCTCAGTCAGGTCTATCGTGTACTTCTCCAGCGCCTGACGCGACTCCTCCGCCTCGGGATTATCCACGGACTCACCGCCGCGCACTGATTCAATGGCCTGCTTCAGGCCATCGGGCGTTACGCCGCACTGGTTCAGCAATTTCGATACCTCGGAACCGCTGCTCTCGAGCATCGCACGCAGCACCAGCTCACTGGAAATGTAGGTGTCGCCCGTCTGCTGTGCGAG
>CAYFVJ010000041.1:1966-10914 GCA_964346555.1 uncultured Alteromonadaceae bacterium
AGCACCAGCTCACTGGAAATGTAGGTGTCGCCCGTCTGCTGTGCGAGCTTGTCACCCAGGTTCAGAATGCGGCCGAGCTCGCTGGAAATGTGAACATCGCCACCCGTACCCGACACCGTCGGCAGTGCCGAGATAGCGCCGGATACAGCTGTCGCCAGCGCCGTGGTATCGGCGCCGGCTTTTTGCAGCAGCGGCCGTGCCGATCCGCCCTGCTGGGTCAGCAAAGCCGACAGCAGGTGAACGGGCTCGATAAAATTGTGGTCCTTGCCGAGCGCGAGTGACTGCGCGTCGGCCAGTGCGTTCTGCAGCTGATTGGTCAGTTTATCCATTCTCATCAATCTATCTCCTGTCCGGATGCCGCGGCTCAGTGCAGCGGCTCAACCGGATCGTCAACTACCAATGATATTAGGTCAGAAACGCCCGGTTTCAAGCGGGGCAGGGGCAATCCGAATCAGGGATTGATCAGAATCAAGGACGCCATGCGTCCGGTGTCGCCATCGCGACGATAGGAAAAAAAGCGCTGCGGCGCCGTAGCGGTGCAGCGTTCATCGGCGACGATATAGCGAAGGCCTAGTGCCGCAAGACGCTGTCTGGCCAGGCCCTGCAGGTCGGCGAGGAAGCGCCCGCGGCGCGGCGCCGGCCGAAAACACGCCTCGACGCCGGCGGCAGCCGGGCGCGGCGCGCGCGTGCAGAACGCTTCGCGCACCTCCGGACCTACCTCAAAGGCCGACGGGCCGATGCAGGGTCCCAACCACGCCATGAGTCCGCCAGGGGGTGTTCGCATCGCCGCCACCGTCGCCTCGAGCACACCCGCCGCCAGGCCGCGCCACCCGGCATGCGCGGCAGCCACCACGTCGCCGGCACGGGTGCACAGGAGCACCGGCAGGCAGTCCGCCGCCAGGATGGCACAGGCGACGCCGGGTCGGCGACACACCGAGGCATCAGCGGGCGCGCCGGCGCCCTCTTCTGCATCAATCACCCGCGTGCCGTGAACCTGATGCAGCCAGGTTATCTTTGCCGTCGGCGGCAGTGCCGCCTCCAGGATATACCGATTCCCCGCCACGGCCACCGGATCATCGGCCACATGCGTGGCCAGGTTGAAGGTGCGCCAGATACCGGTGCTGACGCCGCCATTGCGGTTCGTCGTCAAGGCCGTGACATTGCCGGGGAAGCCGGTGTCCGGGCTCTCAATCGCCATGATCGGCCACCGGATCTTCCGCCGCCAGCACTGCGAGCAGCGCGCGCATGTCGTCAGGTAACGGACAGTCGAACACCATTTCGCCACCGTGGCGTGGGTGCACCAGCTTCAGTTCTCGGGCGTGCAGCGCCTGTCGGGGAAACGATCTCAGCGCTGCAACCAACCGCTGCGAGGCACCCGCTGGAATCCGCGGTCGCCCCCCATATACGGGATCCCCCAGCAGCGGATAATGCCGGTGCGCCAGATGCACCCGTATCTGGTGCGTGCGTCCGGTTTCCAGGCGCACGGTCACGTGCGTGTGATGCGCGAAACGCCGGGCAATCCGATAGTGCGTTACGGCCCGCTTGCCGCCCTGCGACACAACCGCCATTTTCTTGCGCTGGCGAGGGTGACGGCCCAGCGCTGCGTCCACGCTGGCACCGCCTGTCATGGCACCAACGCATACCGCGTCATATTCGCGCCCCACGCTGCGCGCCTGCAGCTGCTCCACCAGGTGGGCGTGTGCCTGCAGGGTCTTCGCCGCCACCATGATCCCCGAGGTGTCCTTGTCGAGCCGATGCACAATGCCACCGCGCGGCAGCTGGCTCATCGCCCCGTGATGATTTATCAGCGCATTGACCAGTGTACCGTCACGATGCCCTGCCGCCGGGTGCACGACCAGGCCAGCCGGTTTGTTAAGGACCAGAATGCTGTCGTCCTCGTACAGCACATCCAGCGCAATCGGTTGCGCCTGCCAGCCGACGGCGTCATCGAGTGCGACCGATATCCGCAGCGTAGCGCCGGCGGCGACCTTCTCCCGCGGGCGCAGAGCGGCACCGTCGACGGTCAGAGCCCCCTCGCGAATCCAGGCCTGCAGACGCGAACGGGAAAAATCCGGAAACAGTCGCGCGGCCAGCTGGTCGAGGCGTTCGCCGCTTGTCACTTCTGTGGCGACTGCCGTTATCTCTAGTCTCTCAGCCATCGACCCCTGCCAAACGCCCGTCCGCCGCGGTATACAGCGGTTTAAGCCAGGCACCGACTGTGATTAAATGCGTCCTCGTTTGACCCATGGTACCACGCAGCCTGTGAGCACATTACTCGACCGCCCAGCGACGCCGCGCCGCGGTGCAACACGCCTCCTCCTGGCCGCACTCATGTTTTCACTCCTCGCTGCTTGTGCCGGCAGCGACGACATGCCGGACGTCGCCGCAGACAGCGGCGAGGCGCAAATATACCGGCAGGCAACGCGCTATCTCGACAGCGGCAACTACGATCTTGCCGTGCGCAGCCTGCAGGCCCTGGAGTCGCGCTACCCGTTCGGGAAATACGCCGAACAGGCGCAGCTGGAGCTGATTTACGCGCACTACGGCGCCTTCGAGACCGCGGCGGCAATCGAGGCGGCGAACCGCTTTATTCGCCTGCACCCGCAGCACCCGAATATCGATTACGCGTATTATATGAAAGGTCTCGCCGCCACGTCCGCCAACCAGGATATCCTTTCGCGTTTCCTGCCCCTCGACGAAACCCGGCGTGACGTCAGTTACGCCCGCGAGGCGTTCGCCGAGTTCTCGCAGCTGGTATCGCGCTACCCCGACAGTCCCTATGCGCCCGACGCCAAGGCGCGAATGGTGCATCTGCGCAACCTGCTGGCCCGCCACGAGATCAACGTCGCAAACTATTACTTTCGTCGCGGCGCCTACCTGGCCGCCGCCAACCGAGGCCGCTACGTGGTCGAGAATTTTCAGCGCACGCCGGCGGTCGCAGACGCGCTGGCAGTGATGGCACAGGCTTATATTCTTTTAGGCAAAGACGGACTGGCGCAGGATGCATCGGCGACGCTGGCGCACAATTACCCGGATCACCCCGCACTGGACAAGGGCAATAACCTGCTCAGTGCCTACACACTGGAAGGCGAGCAGCGCTCATTGATCAACCGGCTGTCATTCGGTCTGTTCGATCCGCCGCGACCGCCACAGTTCGATAATCGCAGCGACGACTGAGCGCGGCGCCCGGCCGAGTCAGTCGCCGAGCGGCCAGGAAGAGGTGATGGGATAGCGGCGGTCACGGCCGAATCCGCGCCGCCCGCACACAACACCCGCGCCATGCGGCTGCTACACTTGCCCGCCAATTCATCCGCAGGCTGAGCAACGTGAACACCCCGGCAATCCTTGTCAGGCCAAGCCCGAGAACGCCGCCCCAGAACCGCGTGCTCTATCGTATCTATGTCGGTTACCGGTGGTTGCTTTCGGCGATCTTCCTGTTGCTGATGATCATTCCGAGTGCGCGCGAGCTGGTCGGCAGCCTCAACCCGCTGCAGTACCTGCTGACGACTGTCCTGTTCCTGTTCAGCAATATCCTGCTGCTGGTTACCCTGAACCGGGACTGGCAGCGCTCGAATACTTACCTGGTCCTGCTGTTCAGCATTGATATCACCTGCATTATGTTGCTCGCGGATGCCAGCGGCGGGATGCCCAGCGGCCTGCCGCTCCTGCTGGCGATCACCGTGGCCTCCAGCGCCGTACTGATCAGCAATCGTACGCTGGCCACCCTGGTCGCGGCGCTCGGCGTGATCGCCATACTCGCGGATACCGTCCGCCTGATCTCGGTCAACGAGCAGACCATCAACGACCTGCTGCCGGCAGGTCTGCTGGGCTTGCTGCTTTTCGTGGTGTCGACCCTGGTACAGATAATCGCCTCACGTCTCGGCCGCGCCGAGGCCCTGGCGCAGGAGCGCAGCTCCGACCTGTACAACCTGCAGCGTCTGAACGAGCTGATTGTGCAGAACATGCAGACAGGCATCCTGCTGGTGGACGCAGCCGACCGGGTCCGGGTGATGAATCAGGCGGCAACCACCCTGCTGATGCCGGAACGGCCTACTTCCGTCGAGCAGGGTCGACATCTGGCCGAGTACAGCACTACGCTGTCCGAGCGTCTGCTGACATTTCGCGACAGTGGCGCGCAGAACCGGGTGCCTTTTCGGATCGAGCGGGATGGACGCGAAGTCGTGCCGCGCTTCAGAGCGCTCGATACGGATAGCGGCCAGACCAGCGAGGAGACGCTGGTGTTCCTCGAAGACTACACACCGGTTGCCCAGTATGCCCAGTCGCTCAAGCTCGGCTCGCTGGGTCGACTCACCGCCAGCATTGCGCACGAAATACGCAATCCGCTGGGCGCTATCAGCCACGCGGCGCAGCTTCTGGTCGAGTCACCGCACACAGACGCCGCCGACCGCCGGATGATCGATATCATCGTCACCAACAGCCAGCGCGTGAACAACATTGTCGAAAGTGTACTGCAGATCTCGCGCCGTGAACCTCCGCGGCCGGCCCTACTGCAGATGCCCGAGTGGCTGCACACGCAGCTCGACCGCTACCAGGCGACCCGGAGTCTCAGGGGAGCCCTGCGCTGTGAAACCGCGCAGCCGCTGCAGATTGAATTCGATCCCGAACATCTGCAGCGTATCTTGACCAATCTGCTCGACAATGCCCTGCGCCACAGCGAGCAGTACACCGGTAACGCCAGCGCCCGGGTCGAGCTGCGCTCGGACGACGCCCGCGACCAGGCCGTCATCGACGTGATCGACGATGGCGAGGGCGTCTCTGCGGAAGACGTCCCGCGTCTGTTTGAACCATTTTTCAGCCGCAGCAAGGGCGGCAGTGGCATGGGGCTGTACCTGTGCCGCGAATTGTGTGAGCTGAATCACGCCGACCTTTTCTATCACCCGACCGCGTCAGGCGAGAGCTGTTTTCGAATAACCGTCTCGCTGCGGGCAACACCACAGTGATGCGCCATGACTGACCAATCCGTTCTGATCATCGATGACGAGCCCGATATCCGCGAACTCCTGGAGATCACCCTGAGCCGCATGGGGCTGCGCACTCTGTCGGCGGCAACGCTGGCGGAGGCCATGGCCGCGCTGGACGATGCGGTACCCGACCTGTGCCTGACCGATATGCGCCTGCCTGACGGCAACGGCATCGACCTCGTCTCGCATATCCAGTCTCACTACCCACGCCTGCCGGTGGCAGTGATCACCGCCCACGGCAGCGTCGATACTGCAATTTCCGCACTCAAGGCCGGGGCCTTCGATTTCATCAGCAAGCCGGTGGAGCTGGACAGCCTGCGCAATCTAGTCCTCTCTGCCCTGGAGGTCGGCAGCGAGTCCGCGGCCGGCAACAGCGAAGGCGACCTGATCGGTGACACACCGGAGATGCAGCGCCTGCGCCAGCAGATCGACAAGCTGGCGCGCAGCCAGGCGCCGGTACATATTCACGGGGAGTCCGGCACCGGCAAGGAGGTCGTGGCACGTCTGATCCATCGTCGCGGCCCGCGGGGATCAGGCCCCTTTATCGCCGTCAACTGCGGCGCTATCCCCGGCGAGCTCATGGAGAGTGAACTGTTCGGCCACGTCAAAGGCAGCTTTACCGGCGCCAACCGCGACAAATCCGGGCTTTTTCAGGCTGCCAGCGGGGGCACCCTGTTTCTCGATGAAGTCGCCGATCTTCCCCTGTCCATGCAGGTCAAACTGCTGCGGGCGATACAGGAAAAAAGTGTCCGGCCCGTGGGTAGCAGCGACGAGGTCCCCACCGACATACGCCTGCTCAGCGCGACTCACAAGGACCTGACAGGCGAAGTCGAAGCGGGACGCTTCCGCGAAGACCTGTATTTCCGCATCAACGTCATCGACCTGGGCGTTCCCCGCCTGCGCGAGAGACTGGAAGACCTGCCGCGCCTGGCCGAGGTCCTGCTACAGCGCATCGCCGCCGACATGGGCGTCAACACCCCGACCCTGGAACCGTCGGCGATCGCGAGACTGCAGAGCTACCACTTCCCGGGCAACGTGCGTGAACTGGAAAACATACTCGAGAGGGCCGTGGCCCTTGCAGAGGGTAACCAGCTGAGCGCTGACGACCTGCAGGTCCAGAGCGCGCCGCGCTCAGAAGAGGGCACGCGCCTGAACCGCCGGCGGGACGATCGCGACCGCCTCGCCGCCGTCGCCGGCGACCTGCCCGGCTACATGGACAGCATCGAACGGGAGATTCTGGGCACAGCGCTGGAGCGCTACCAGTGGAACCGCACGGAAGCGGCTTCCGCACTGGGTATTTCCTTCCGCAGCCTGCGCTACCGTCTGAAGAAGCTCGGGCTCGACCAGGCAGAGTGACAGCCACCAAACATGCGCTCAATCCGCATCCAGGAGTAGATCACGCCAGTAGCTGACAGCGGTGCCGACCCCTGCCGCAGTAAATCGCTTGCGATACTGCAGGGATTCGGCCTCCACTGCGGGCAACGCGATACCGCGCCCCGGCAGAACGATAGCGTGATCATCGATGCGCGGCGCCCCCAGTCGCCCCACGCCTGCGACGCTTCCCGGGACGGTATCAGCGAGCGGACGCCCATCGGCGATGTTAAAGATATAAGTACGCGCCAGCGGCGGCTCATCACAGTCGGCGGTGGCTTCCGCGGTAATCAGGAACACCCGGCCGCCGTCGGCAAGTGGCCTGTGCTGTGCCACCTCGTCCGGTTTCACAAAAGGCGCAAACCAGCCTGCTGCCGCCGGCGTTGCCGTGGTCAGATCCGACCATGTGATAGGGGTCAACGCGCCATCTGATGACCGACGGGGAGCGACCGCATAATCGCGCAAAAAGAACGTTCCATTGCCGCGCGCGGGTAACGCCGCCGATGGCGCACCCTCTGACACCAGAACCAGGCCGTCAAAAGGCACACCGTCGCTGTCGACGCTGCGCACCAGGTCGGGCGGCAGCTTGAACGCCACGGAAGTCGGGGCCGTGTCGGGTGCGAGTGCCGCGAGCAGGTCCAGCTGCCAGTCCGTCACTGCATCTGACTCCTCATCGATGACGGGCAAGTCAACGCGCCAGACCCGGCCCGCGGCATCTCCGACGTACAGCCGGCGCAGGACTCCGTCAGCTCCCATCAGCGCCGAGGCGGCACCCAGCGCTGCGGACAGGCGGGGGTCACCCGCGTGTGTCGCGCTGGCTGTCGCCTCTTCGGCCACAACAAGCTCCCAGAGCCGAGCGCCGGACTCCAGGGCAACCAGCATCAGGCGCGCCCGGCGCCGCAGCGGCGGCCAGTCCGGCGCCAGCCGATCCCGGCCCGCGTCGGTCACCACGGCGATGTCAATGCGCTTATCGCCGATGCCGAGCGTCGCACGCGTAATCGGGGCATCTCCCGGGAGGCGCCCCGCGAGGACATCGTCTCGCGTGTAGCGTTCAAGCTCATCGGCCGCGGCAAGTGGGCCGCAGCTCGCCTCTTGTGGTCCGCCGACAGCGCTCGCCGATGCCAGCACGGCCACCAGCAAAAACGGCAGCGCGCCAACCAGCGACCATTGACCGCGAGCCGCGCCTTGCCAGTGGCCTTGTACGGCACGCTGAACTGCTGCGATCCGGCAACTGTGTGTGCCACTCATTATTTCTCCTCCCCGCGCACTGCAGACACCTGCAGGCCGACCGCAGCTCGGGCTAGTGCGACGCTATCGGATTGTCGAATCACGCTGATATCAATCTCGTAGTGCGCGCGGCGATACTCAATGTGACTGGAGACTTGCGTCTGATTGCGCCGTCGATCGCCATGCGCAGAGCCGGGCCAGACCCGCCGGGTACGATAGCTAACGCTGTAGTCATCACTGTCACTGAGCGCGATAGCCCGGGATTCTGTCTCGCAGAATCCGGCGGCGTCGCACACCGGCTCATCTCCCTGCTCAAGCGCCGCCTGCAGCCGCGTCTTCTCCCGGGCAACGGCAACGCGCGCCACGCCCGCCATGAGGGATCGCGAGGTGATTTGCTGGCGCAGCGCGCCGGCAAGCTTCGCCTCCACCGCTGCCAGATCGACTGACGTCAGCGCAATGTAAGACAACAGAAAGACAAACGCGCTGGCCAACAGGACCACCGCGCCGGATTGGCAGCGCAGCCCGACCGCATGCGACCGCCGCTCAGCGCAGCGCATGTGTGCCGCCCTGGGCCATTATGTTGTGCAGTGGCACCGTAGCCGTAAAAACCCGGCGCAGATAACGGTCCGGCGGCAGCTCCAGCACCACGCTGCCAAGCCGGTGCGTCTGCGCGGCTGGTTGTCGATGCAGCTCTCCCAGGCTGCGCATCAGGACATTGACGCGCGCGGTCACCGCGGAGAGGAGCTGTGCGGCGGTCGGCCCGGTCTCGAACAGGTCCGCGACCCCGTCGTTGTCGGTGTCGATGCCGAACGCGATGGCGAGGCGCTCTACGCCTTCCACAAGGCAGACGCTGCGCATGTCGCTGCCGAGGCGCTCATTGCAAAGGGTCGGTATACCATCGCCGGGTGTCCGTGAGTAGTTGCGCAGGTAGAAAATGCTGGCGCGCAACTGCCACCAGGTCGCGCCGGTCGGCACCGCCGCCGTGGTTTCGCCATCGGCATCTAAAAACACGCTGAGCGGCGGCGCGGCGGAATCCGTCAACAGGAACCAGCGTGAGTTCTTGAGTTCACGCAGCGCCGGCTCGACTGCCGCCGAGCGGCTCGGCAGCGCAGCAGTGCGCTTGATGGCCAGGACATCAGAGCCCGTCACCATCTGCGATTCGGGCAGGCAGTCGAGCCGCGCACCGCTCGCCACGCGCGCTTCGCCACCGCCGAAGTCATTCAGCAGGTCGAGCGGACTCTGCAGGTCCAGCGCCCAGCCGTCGCCACAGGCGGGCCGTCTCCCCGCCCGCGGCGGCGGGGGGGCCCGAGGCACACGCCCCCAAAAAGCCGGCCCCGCTGGCGGGACCCCCCCCGGGTGGGGGGGAGG
>CAYFVJ010000041.1:10924-17767 GCA_964346555.1 uncultured Alteromonadaceae bacterium
GAGCGGACTCTGCAGGTCCAGCGCCCAGCCGTCGCCACAGGCGGGCGCATCCGCTACCGGCGCCGGCAGAGGCGCCGGCGGCGTACGCCAGAAAAAGCCCGCCATACCCAGTTCCCGTGTCAGCAGACCGAGGGCGTGACGACCGTTTTCCTCCATGCGCGCGACCTCGACCTGCCAGCGCAACACCGATTTACCGATGCGATAGACCTGCAGGATCGCCACCACGAGAAACAACGCCAGCGCAATGGACAGCAGGAGCTCCACCAGCGTCAGCCCGCGCGCCCGCCTCACGGCAGGCTCTCAAGGGGCGCACTCAGCGTCACCGAGCGCCGCCCGGTTTCGGCGTCATCGCCATCCCCACGACAGGCCTCGTCGAACGTCGCGCCGGGTCCACCGCGGTCTATCCAGCTCACGCTGACCTGGAGCGCGCCGGGTGCCCGCACCACGCAGGCCCGGGTCGCGGCGAGCGGGCGCTGGTCGACGAGTTGCTGCCACGCGGCGATGTCGTCACGCGCCGAAACCAGCGCCGCACACGTCTCGGCAGGCGCACATGTTGCGTCCTCCCCGTCACCGGCCGCGTCACTCTGCAGGGCCTGCGCGTAGACCGCGGCAGCACCGGGAGTCGCCAGCACGCGCTGCAGGAGGTCTTCCGCCAGCAACAGCGCCGCCCCGGCATCCGATGCTGAACGGGTTGCCTGCACGGCATTCAATTGCATGGCCGCGATTGCCATGGCGCCGAGCGAGAAAATCAGCACGGCCAACAGCAGTTCAATGAAGCTGTAACCCCGCAGGCAGTTCACAGCAGGCAGCTCCCCCAGTCGCGCGCCAGGCGCGGCCGGCCAACGTGGTTGAGCACCAGCGACCAGGGCTGCACGCCGGCTTTTGCGGGCGGACACACCTGCAGCGTGAGGCTGCGGCGACTGCTGCCGTCCGGCCAGAATGATAGACGCTCGCTGATACGGCGTGAGCCGGCGCGGTTATATATCCCGAAGCCGTTGGGCATGGCGTCGAAGCGGCGCAGCGGTGTATCCAGACCCGCTGCGTAGCTGCCGTCGCCATTGGCGTCGAGATAGACAAACCAGCCGCGGTCGTAGCGGCTGCCGCAGGCGGCAAAAGGGTCCGCCCCGGACGCGACCGGACACACACCCACGCGCTGATTGTTGGCAATCGCCTGGGAGCGGGCGAGCTGCAGGCTGGACAACAGCCGGTCCGCCTCTGACCGCGCCTGGGTCGCCTGCAGAAATCCCTGCAGGCCGGGCAGCGCAATCGTCAGGCTGAGTGCCAGCAGTGTGCCCACGACCAGGAGTTCGATCAGGGTGAATCCGCGACTGTGCATACCCGTGTTCCCGGCGTGGCTGCGACAGTCACAGCCTAGAAGCTCAGTTGCTCAGCGCCAGCGATTGCGCGTTTTTGCCGAAATACCCGTAGCGTGAACTGGAAGGTCGCTGACGCCAGGCGGCTGCCGACGGGCCGCTACCAGCAGCTCGCCGGATCACTGCCGGTCGCTTGACGGCTGCCGCGTGCATCCAGCGTGAGCGACGCACAGCGCGTGTCAGCGGCCTGCGAAGACCCGGGAACCGGTATGGCGGTGAGCAGAAAACAGGTCGCGAGCGTCGCGTCAGGACAGGCATCCACGCTCAGCCTGTAGTGGCCGCCATCGGTCATCAGCGGATCATCGGCATAGCCGAGGGCGCGCAGGTCATTACTGTAGCGGTTGTGGGAGAAGCGCCAGCGCTCCTGTCGGCTCGCCACGTCCACCAGCGCGGCCATGGCATCGCTGCGTCTGCTCTTTATAACACTGGACTGGTAGGCGGGCAGCGCCACAGCAAGCAGAATGCCCACCATGCCCAGCACCACCAGCAGCTCGATGAGGGAGAACCCGCGTGACAACGGCATCGATAACCACCCGGCAAAGGCCCTTGAATCTGGAGCGCGAGAGCTTGTGGCCTACAGCCGGCGGCGTCCACGTCCGCACCGCGAAGGCGGACACAGGGGATGAAAAAGCGCTGATCGGATGGTTAGTGGGCTACGCGGTACTCACGCGGTAGTAACGCCCGCTGCGTCAGCTGACCTCGGTCAGGCGCAGCTCGCGCGGCATGGAGAACGTGACATCCTCAGGTTGACCATCGAGTTCACTGACAGACTCGGCACCGAGGGCGCGCAGCCTCGCGATCACGTCGCGCACCAGCACCTCCGGTGCTGACGCGCCGGCCGTTACGCCGACATGCTGCTTGCCCTGCAGCCAGGCCGGATCTACGTCGTCAGCACCGTCCAGCAGATAAGCGGTCGCGCCCATGCGCTCGCCGAGTTCGCGCAGGCGGTTGGAATTGGAGCTGGTGGGCGAACCGACCACGAGCAGGAGATCGCACTGGGCTGCGAGCTGTTTGACGGCATCCTGTCGATTCTGCGTGGCGTAGCAGATGTCGTTCTTGCGCGGGCCGGTAATATCGGGGAAGCGCTCGCGCAATATGTCGATCACCCGTGCCGTATCGTCCATGGAAAGCGTTGTCTGAGTCACATAGGCAAGCCGCGCAGGATCGCGCACTGTCAGTGTCGCCGCCTGTTCCTCGTCCTCCACCAGGTACATTTCGCCGCCCGCACTGCGATCATACTGGCCCATAGTGCCTTCGACCTCGGGGTGGCCCGCATGCCCGATCAGCACACACTCACGACCTTCGCTGCTGTAGCGGGCGACCTCGATGTGCACTTTGGTCACCAGCGGGCAGGTAGCGTCAAAGACCTTGAGCCCGCGCGCCCGCGCATCCATGCGCACCGCCTGCGAGACGCCGTGGGCACTGAAGATCACGATACAGTCATCCGGCACCTCGTCGAGTTCATCGACGAACACGGCGCCGCGAGCGCGCAGGTCGTCGACGACAAAGCGGTTGTGGACGACCTCGTGGCGCACGTAGATCGGCTTGCCGAAGATCTCCAGCGCGCGGTTGACGATATCGATAGCGCGGTCCACGCCTGCGCAGAAGCCGCGGGGATTGGCCAACTG
This sequence comes from uncultured Alteromonadaceae bacterium, assembly GCA_964346555.1. Taxonomy (GTDB): domain Bacteria; phylum Pseudomonadota; class Gammaproteobacteria; order Pseudomonadales; family Halieaceae; genus Chromatocurvus. The sequence continues at coordinate 13,926 of CAYFVJ010000041.1, forward strand.
TACATCCATCAGTGCAACTCCGCCGGTTCAACCCGGTGTATCAGAACATCGAACAGGATGGTACGCCCGGCGAGCGGATGATTAAAGTCCACCGTGACCTCGCTGTCATCCACCGCCACCACGAGGCCCGGCAGCTCGCCGCCTGCAGCGTCGGCGAAAGAACACATCAACCCGGGCTCCAGTGCCATGTCCCGATCAAACTGATCGCGCCGAATGACCTGGACGTTGTTGTCATTCGGCTGCCCGAATGCCTCTTCGGGCGCAACCGAGAACAGCTGTCGATCCCCGGGCTGCATGCCAATGAGCAACCGCTCGAACCCGGGCAGCAGACTGCCGTCACCGATCGCGAAATCCACCGGTTCGCCGCCGAAATTGGAGTCGATCTCGGCGCCGTCCTCAAGTGTCAGGGCAAAATTGAGGAACACCCGTGTGCCCTCTCCCACCGCTACCTGGCTGTCACTCATGCCTGTTCTCCCCGCCGCGAAAGCCGTCGACCAGCAGCAGGACAGCGCCTATGCTGATCGCGGAGTCGGCGATATTGAAAGTCGGAAAATAATGCCCGGCATAGTGAACCGAAATAAAGTCCACCACGTGCCCGAGCACGAACCGATCGATCACGTTGCCAATGGCGCCGCCGAGCACCAGCGCCAGACCCAGCCCGAGAAGCAGCTGCACGCGCGACAGACGCCCGATCCACGTCACCAGCGCCGCGCTCACCACCAGCGCCAGACCCGTGAACAGCCAGCGCTGCCAGCCGCCCGCATCGCTCAGGAAACTGAACGCCGCACCGCGATTATAATGCAGTGTCAGGTCAAACCAGGGGAACACGGCCACCGGGCGCGCATACTCCAGCAGCGACTGCGCCAGCAGCTTGCTGCCCTGGTCGAGCAGGACCACCAGCAAGGCCAGCGCATAGGCACTCCACGCGAAAGCGCGGTCAGGCAAAGTGACGTCGCTCGCCGGCGCCGTCCACATTGAGGACGCAGCGGCCGCAAAGGGTCGGGTGGGCGCTGTGCTGGCCCACATCGGCGCTGTGATGCCAGCAGCGCTCGCATTTGGCATGCGACGATACCTGCACAGAAAGCCGCAGGCCGTCGATGTCAGTCGCCGTGGCGTCCGCCGGCGCATCCGCCAACGGGGCCAGCGCGGCGGCGGAGGTAATCAGCGCAAAACGCAGTTCGTCGCCGAGTTCGTCGAGCGTGGCGCGCAGCGCGTCGGCGCAGTACAGGGTAACCTCGGCATCCAGCGAGCCGCGCAGCCTGCCGGCCGCCCGCTGGGCCTCCATTTCCCGGTTGACCGCGCCGCGCACCTCCATGATCCGCTGCCAGAAGGCACGCCCCATCGCAGCCCCGCTATCCAGTCGCGGCAAATCCTTCGCCCACTCGACCAGAAAAACCGAGTCGGCGCGCTCACCCGGCAGGTTTTCCCAGATTTCCTCGGCGGTAAAGCTGAGGATGGGGGCAATCCATCGCACCATGGCGTCGGCTATGCAGTACAGCGCGGTTTGCGCGGACCGGCGCGCGTTGCTGTCGGCCCGGGTCGTGTACTGGCGGTCCTTGATCACGTCGAGATAGAAACCGCCGAGATCGATAGCGCAGAAGTTGTGCAGCCGGTGATAGATCGTGTGGAAGTGGTAGTTGTCGTAAGCGTCGACAATCTCGTCCTGCAGCAGGGCCGCGCGGTCCACTGCCCAGCGGTCCAGTGGCAGCATGTCGGCGGCTGCCAGCGCATGCTCGGCCGGGTCGAAGCCGGCCAGGTTTGACAGCAGGAAACGCGCCGTATTGCGGATGCGCCGGTAGGCGTCCGCGGTGCGCTTGAAGATTTCGTCGCTCACCGCGAGCTCGCCGCGATAGTCCGACGCCGCCACCCACAGGCGCAGGATATCCGCGCCGAGGTCGTTCATGGCTTTTTTCGCGGGCAGGATATTGCCCCTGGACTTGGACATCTTGTGGCCGTCACCGTCGACGGTGAAGCCGTGGGTGAGTACCGCGCGATAGGGCGCCTCGCCGAAGGCGCCGACGCCCGTGAGCAGGGAGGACTGGAACCAGCCGCGGTGCTGATCCGAGCCTTCGAGGTAGATATCCGCCGGCGAATGGAGGCCTTCGCGGCGGCGCAGCACGCAGGCATGGGTGACGCCGGAATCAAACCAGACGTCGAGGGTATCCGTGACTTTTTCGTAATCCGCCGCTTCGTCGCCCAGCAGCTCGCCGGCATCGAGGTCATACCAGGCATCAATACCGTCCGCTTCCACCCGCTGGGCCACCTGTTCGATCAGTTCGACGCTTCGCGGGTGCAATGCCGCCGTCTCGCGGTGCACGAACAGGGCGATAGGCACACCCCAGGTGCGCTGCCGGGAGATGCACCAGTCCGGTCGATTGGCAAGCATGCCTTCGATGCGGGCACGACCCCAGTCGGGCGTCCAGCGCACCGTGTCCACCGCGGTGAGGGCATCGCGCAGCAGGCCGTTCTGGTGCATGCTGACAAACCACTGCGGCGTGGCGCGGAAAATGATCGGCGTCTTGTGGCGCCAGCAATGCGGATAGGAATGCGTGTAGTCCTCGGCGTGCAGCAGTGCGCCGTGCTCGCGCAGCAGGTCCACGATGCCGGCACTGGCCCTGGATACGTGTTCGCCGGCAAAGTAGGGGGTCTCCGGCAGGTAAACGCCGTTGCCCCCCACCGGGTTGTATACCTCGATGTTGTAGGCCGCGCCCACCACGAAGTCGTCCTGGCCGTGGGCCGGCGCCGTGTGCACGGCACCCGTGCCCGCTTCGGTGGTTACGTGATCGCCTAGGATCAGCGGCACATCGCGGTCGAGGTAGGGGTGGCGAAGATGCTGGAGTTCCAGGTCGCGGCCCGTGCAGCGACCGAGTATCTCGACACGCCCCAGGCCAAAGCGCGCGGCGCAGGTCTCGGCCAGCTCTGCCGCCACCAGTATCTGCCGGTCGCCGGCGTCCAGCAGGGCATACTCGAGCTCCGGGTGCAGGCTGACTGCCATACTCGCGGGGATGGTCCAGGGAGTCGTGGTCCAGATCGCCACGGCGATATTCCCGGCGCCCGGTGCACCGCAGGCGGCGGCAATGGCGGCGCTGTCTCGGGCGGGGTAGGCGACATCGATCGCGGTGGAGTCTTTGTTCTCGTACTCGACCTCGGCCTCGGCCAGGGCGGAACCGCAGTCGGTGCACCAGTGCACGGGCTTGAAGCCCTTGTGCAGATGGCCGTTGTCGATCAGGCGCCCCAGGGTGCGGATGATATCCGCCTCGAAGCGCGCATCCATGGTCAGGTAGGGATTGTCCCAGTCGCCGAACACCCCCATGCGCACAAAATCCTCGCGCTGGGTGTCGATCTGGCGCCGGGCGTAGTCACGACAGCGGTCGCGGAATTGAGCCGCAGTGACCTTGACACCGACCTTGCCGACTTTCTTCTCCACGTTCAACTCGATCGGCAGGCCGTGGCAGTCCCAGCCGGGCACGTAGGGCGCGTCAAAGCCCGCCAGCGTGCGCGACTTGACGATCATGTCCTTGAGTATCTTGTTCACGGCATGCCCCACGTGCAGCTCGCCGTTGGCGTAGGGCGGGCCGTCGTGAAGAATGAAACTCGGTTTACCCGCACTCGCTGCGCGAATCCGCTGATACAGATTCATCTCACGCCAGCGCGCCAGGCGTTCGGGTTCGCGCTGGGCCAGCCCCGCCTTCATGGGAAAATCCGTCTGCGGCAGGTTCAGTGTCGCCTTGTAATCACTCATGGTTTGTCGCTGTCCAAACTGGCTTGAGACGCCGGCGGGTTATCCTGAAACCAGCGCCGCGCGGTGTCGATATCATCGCGGATGGCATCCCGCAGCGCAT
>CAYFVJ010000042.1:0-17278 GCA_964346555.1 uncultured Alteromonadaceae bacterium
GTGCGCGCCCGGCGTGACGTGGAGCGGACCGTGGTGCGGGCACCCTATGACGGCATCGTGCGCGAGCGTCGCGCGCAGCTGGGCGACTACGTGACGCCGGGCACACAGCTGGGCACGCTGTTCGCCACCGCCGCGGCCGAGGTGCGCCTGCCCTTGCCCGACAAGCAGCTGGCCTTTGTCGAGCTGCCGCTGGCGGGTCAGACGGAGAATGTAGATGGCCCCAGTGTCGAGCTTACCGGCACTTACCGCGGCCGGTCCGCGCGCTGGCGGGCGCGCATCGTGCGCACCGAGGGCGTGGTCGATGAGAGCAACCGCATGGTCTTCGCGGTGGCGCGTATCGACGACCCCTATCGGCTGGCGGCAGACACCGCTGATGCCCCGCCACTGCCGATCGGTACCTTCGTCAAGGCGCAGATAGATGGCATCACGCTGGAAAATGTAGTGCGCATTCCGCGCGCGCTGGTGCGTGGCGGCAACCGGGTGATCTTTGTCGATGAGGATCTGAGGCTGCGATTCCGCACGCTCGACTTCCTGCGTACCGACTCAGAATACGCCTACCTGCCGGCCGACCGGCTTGCCGAGCGACGTGTCGTGACGACTACGCTGGAAGCGCCGCTGAATGGCATGCAGGTGCGTGTGGGGTCAGGTCTGTGAGTACCGACACACAGCGTACAGGGCTGATCGCCTGGTTTGCCCACAACAACGTCGCAGCAAACCTGCTGATGTTGCTGATCATCGGCTTCGGTATCTACGCCGGCCTGACGATCCGCAAGCAGACCACGCCGGACCTGGAGCTCAACGTGATCCAGGTTGTCGTGCCCTACCCGGGTGCTTCGCCTCAGGAGGTAGAGCAGGCGGTCGTCGTGCGGATCGAGGAGGCGATACAGGATGTCCCCGGTATCGAGGAGCTCAATACCAAGGCCCAGGAAGGCGTTGGCACGGCCCGGGTCACGGTCGCCGCCGGGTCTGACCTGAATCAGGTGATGAGCCAGGTTAAAACCCGGGTGGATGCCATCGCCACCTTTCCCGAGCTTGCGGAACGGCCGGTGATCGAGCGGGTAGAAGTGCCGATCCCGGTGATCTTCGTATCGGTTTTTGGTGATCTGGACGAGTACGCGCGCAAGGAGCTGGCGCGGACTGTGCGCGACGACCTGATGGTCATGCCAGAGGTCAATGATGTCGAGGTGCTCGGCGATCGCGACTACGAGATCAGTATAGAGGTCAGCGAACAGACCCTGCGGCGCTACCAGCTGACGATGGGTGAGATTGCGCAGGCAGTGCGGGCGCAGTCGCGGGACGTCCCCGGCGGCACTATAGAGACGGTGGGCGGTGATATCCTGCTGCGCACACAGGGACAGGTGTACACCGGGCAGAACTACGCGGACCTGACCCTGCGCACCTCCCCCGACGGTACCCGCCTGCGGCTCGGCGATGTCGCGACCGTCCGCGACGGCTTTGTCGAGGACGCGGGCCTGGGCCGCCTCAACGGCAAGCCGAATATAACCCTGCGGGTTCTCGCGGGCGCCCAGAAGAGCGAGCTGGAGACCGCGGCCCTGGTCAAGGCCTACGTCGCCGATCTCGAGAAAAGTCTGCCGGATGCCGTCACCATCAAGACCTGGGTCGATCGCTCGAACTACCTGCAGCAGCGTCTGGACATGATGCTCACCAACCTGCTGCAGGGGGCGCTGCTGGTGTTCGTGGTGCTGACTCTGTTCCTGCGCCTGAAGTTTGCGCTGTGGGTGATTGTCGGCATACCGGTGACCTTCCTCGGTGCACTCTGGTTGATGCCCCACGGGCCGTGGCCGGTGACGATCAACATGGTCAGCCTGTTCGGTTTTATCCTGGTACTGGGCATTGTCGTCGACGACGCGATCATCATCGGCGAAAGCATCTACACCAACGTGCGCGAGAAGGGCCATTCGATCAGCAACGTTATCGACGGCGCACAGCACGTTGCCGTGGCCGCGACCTTCGGCGTGCTGACGACGATCGCCGCGTTTGCCCCCATGCTGTTTGTCGGCGGTATTGCCGGTGCGTTCCTGGAGGCGGTTGCCGTGGTGGTGACCCTTTGCCTGGTGTTTTCACTGGTCGAGTCCAAGTTGATCCTGCCGGCTCACCTCGCCCATTCGGCTATCAGGCCGGTGGATGAGGCGGAGATATTCGCGCCGCTGCGCGGTACGCCGCTCCGGGACTGGCCCGGAAAGCTCATCGAGCGCGCACAGCGCAGGACCGGGCACGGTCTGCAGTGGATCGTCGAGCGGGTCTACAGCCCACTGCTGGGGCGGGCGATGCGGGCACGCGGCGTTACCGTGGCGGTTTTTGCCGGCATGCTGATTGTCACGGCGGGCCTGTTCGCCGGCGGGCAGATGCGCTTTGTGCTGTTCCCGGATGTGCCGAATGAGATCAGCCGGATGACGCTGACCCTGCAGAACGGCACGCCAACCGCGGTGCGCAACGCTATTCTGCTGGATATCGAGCAGGCACTGTATCGTGTGCGGGATCGCTATCTCGAGGAGAATCCCGACGGCCAGGACCCCCTGAGTGTGGTCGCGACCTTCACCAATTCCGGCGGCGGGCAGATGATCGTGGAGATGCCGCCGGTGCAGGCGCAGACGATTTCCATGGATGAGCTGACCCGGCGCTGGCGCGAGGAGGTGGGCGAGGTTCCCGGCGTGCGCACACTGACCTTTGACAGCGTCACCAACATCGGCGGCGGTGCGCCGCTCAGTTTTGCTCTCAGTGGCAGCAATATCGATGCGCTGGAAGAGGCGGCGGGGGAACTCGCGGCAGAGCTCGCCACGTACACCGGCGTATTCGATGTGCGCAACTCGGCCAGTCCGGGGGGCGACGAGATCCGGCTGGCGATCAAGCCCAACGCCCAGGCCCTCGGCATCACCCTGACTTCACTCGGTACGCAGGTGCGCCAGGCATTCTATGGCGAGGAGGCGCAGCGCATCCAGCGCGGCACGGATGAACTCAAGGTCATGGTGCGCTACCCGGAGGACCAGCGCCGCTCGGTGGCGAATCTCGAATCCATGCTGATCTCCACGCCCGATGGTGATCAGGTGCCGTTTTCCGAGGTGGCAGAGCTTCGCTATGAAGATGCCTACTCGGTTATCTCGCGCCTCAACGGCAAGCGCACGGTGACCGTCTCGGCAGACCTTGACAGCGACGTGGTGGAGCCGGGCACGGTGATCGATGGCATCCAGGGCAGTTACCTGCCTGACTTACTATCGCGCTACAGCGGCGTGGAATTCAATCTTTCCGGGGCCAGCCTGGAAGAGCGGGAGTTCGTACGCAAGCTCACGGTAGCGTCGATCGCCGCGCTGTTCCTGATCTACGCGCTGATCGCGATCCCGCTGAAGTCCTACATCCAGCCGCTGATCATCATGTCGGTGATACCGTTCGGCTTTGTCGGCGCGGTGGTCGGGCACCTGCTGCTCGGCCAGGCGATCAGCATGTTCTCGCTGTTCGGACTGATCGCCCTGGCGGGCGTGGTGGTCAATGACAGCCTGATCATGATGGATTTCATCAATCGCGCGCGCGCCGACGGAGTGCCCGCGGAACGGGCGGTTATCGAGTCCGGCCGGGCGCGCTTCCGGGCTATCGTGCTGACCTCGCTGACCACGGCCATCGGCCTGATGCCGATCATGCTCGAGCAGAGCACTCAGGCCCAGTTCGTCATTCCCATGGCGATCTCGCTGAGTTTCGGGATTCTGTTTGCCACCGTGCTGACGCTGATCCTGGTGCCGGTCCTTTACCTGATGCAGGGTGACTTCGTGCGCTGGCGGCGCGGTGCCTGGCAGTGGCTTGCGGGTCGTCAGGCAGGCGGCACGTAGCCCTCGGCACGGTCGTAGTCCTCCCCGGAGAAAAACTTGTCCATCTCCTCCTGAAGATATTTACGCGTTGCCGCGTCGGCCAGGTTCAGGTGCTTTTCGTTGATCAGCATAGTCTGGTTGGCCTGCCAGGCGTCCCAGGCCTTTTTCGAGACGTTCTCGAAGATATCCTCGCCGCGTGGCCCGGGGAAGGGCGGCTTGTCCATCCCCTCGAGCTCTTCGCGGTATTTTCGGCACATTACGGTTCGCGCCACTGTGGCCTCCTGTCGGGTCGGTTTTACTGGTGCTGAGGGTAACGCGCGGCGGAGCGGAGCGGTAGATGTTGAATCAGATCAGCCAGGCCAGCGGCTGCGGCGAGACCGGCCGGATGGCACGATCTGCTGCGCCATGGTCAGCTTCGCCCAGGGTGAGTTCCAGCCGGCCGGGTGAGCTCAGGCGACCTCGGCCAACAGGCGCACGACCGGCGCCGCCAGTCCGACCTGCGCAGGTGATGCCGGGTTGTACCAGAGGAAGCGGTCATCGTCTCTGACCTGTCCCGGCGGCTGCGCCAGGCGCACCCGCACCGGGGTGATGTCCAGGTGATAATGGCTGAAAGTGTGGCGGAAGGCGGGCAGGGATTCGATGGCGTCGGGCTCGAGCTGCAGCTGGTCGAGGCACCAGCGCAGGGCGGTGTCTGCGGGATTGGCCCTGGCCTCGCTTTCCGGGCTTGGGTCCCGGGCCTGGCGCGACGGGCTCGGCCGATCGTCTGCCGGTAAACCCCCGGCGTCGGCCACGGCAGGGAAACACCACAGGCCGCCCCAGATGCCGCTTGGGGGCCGCTGTTCAAGCAGCCATTCGCCAGTATCGCCCTGCGCCAGGATAAAGGTTGCGGCGCGCACCGGGAGTGCCCTGCGCGGCTTCTTGCCCGGGTAGTCGGCCGGGTTGCCCTGCAGGTTTGCCTGGCAGTCTGAGGAGAGTGGGCACTCACTGCAGATAGGTGAGCTGCGGCGGCAAACGGTGGCGCCGAGGTCCATGATGGCCTGGGTGTAGTCGGCCACGCGGCCTTGGGGGGTGTGCTCCTCGGCGTGCTGCCACAGGGTTTTCAGCACGTCCGCCCTGCCCGGCCAGCCAGCCACGGCGTGATAGCGGGCCAGCACACGCTTGACGTTGCCGTCCAGGATAGGCGCGCGGCCACCGCCGGCAATGCTGACGATGGCGCCAGCGGTGGAGCGGCCGATGCCGGGCAGGGTGCACAGGCTGTCTACCGTGTCGGGGAACACACCGGCATGCTCGTCGCAGACCCTGCGCGCGGCGCGGTGCAGGTTGCGTGCCCGGGCGTAGTAGCCGAGGCCCGTCCAGTGATGCAGTACAGAGTCGATCGGGGCGTCCGCCAGGCTCTGTACGCTGGGGAATGACGCCATGAAGCGCTCGAAATAGGGTATGACGGTGCTGACCTGGGTCTGCTGCAGCATGATCTCGGATACCCACACGCGGTAGGGAGAGATGTCCCGCTGCCAGGGCAGATGCCTGCGGCCGTGCTGGTCGAACCACGTCAGTAGCTTGCTGGAAAGGCACTCGGCCATCTCGGTGTCTCCGCGTTACCGCGAGGACGGTAGGGGATTCGAGGGGCGGGGGCAATCGCGGCGGGTGGCAGGCGCCCGGCCCTGTCCCGCAGCGGCGACGCTCGTAGTGAATTACCGTGCGCGAGCGCCTATAATATGGGCCTTTCCCGCGCCGGGCAGCACCCGGCGCTCCGCCGAACACCCGGAGCAGGCAATGACTGAACGCAAGGCCTCGGTCACACGCAATACCCTGGAGACGCAGATCACCGTCACCGTGAATCTCGACGGCAGCGGCAAGGCCGAGTTCAAGACCGGCGTGCCCTTCCTCGAGCACATGCTGGACCAGATCGCCCGTCACGGCATGATGGATATCGAAGTGGACGCCGAGGGCGACCTGCATATCGATGCTCATCACACGGTGGAGGATATCGGCATCACCCTGGGCCAGGCGTTTGCGAAGGCGGTGGGCGACAAGAAGGGCATCCTGCGCTACGGCCACGCTTACGTGCCGCTGGACGAGGCCCTGTCGCGGGTGGTGGTGGATTTCTCCGGGCGCCCGGGGCTGGTGTTCCAGGTGCCCTTTGTGCGCGCGGCGATCGCCGGCTTCGATGTCGACCTGTTCCACGAATTTTTCCAGGGCTTCGTCAACCACGCCCTGGTCACTCTGCACGCGGACAATCTGCGCGGCGAGAACGCCCACCACCAGGCGGAGACCGTGTTCAAGGCCTTCGGCCGCGCCCTGCGCATGGCGCTGTCGGCGGACCCGGCCATGGCCGGCATCACGCCGTCCACCAAGGGTGTGCTGTAACAAGCATGACTGGCAGCGTCGCGGTGATCGACTACGGCATGGGCAACCTGCACTCGGTGGCCAGTGCCCTGGAGCACGCCGGCGCCGAGCGCGTCGTGGTGTCCTGTGATGCCGCCGAAATCACTGCCGCAGACCGGGTGGTGTTCCCCGGCGTCGGCGCGATTCGCGACTGCATGGCGGAGATCCGCCGCCTGCGCTGCGACGAACTGCTGATGCGGGCGCTGACTGACGAGCGCAAGCCGGTGCTGGCGATCTGTGTCGGCATGCAGGCCCTGATGGACCGCTCTGAGGAGAACGACGGTGTCGACTGTCTCGGTCTGATTCCCGGCGAGGTGCGCTTTTTCGGGCACCCGCTGGCGGATGCCGATGGACAGCGCCTGAAGGTGCCGCATATGGGCTGGAACGAGGTGCAGCAGGTTCGCGGGCATCCCCTTTGGGCCGGTATCGCCGATAGCGCGCGCTTTTATTTCGTGCACAGCTATTATGTGAAGGCGAGGGAGCAGGCATTGGTGGCAGGGGCAGTGGATTACGGCGTCAGCATCGACGCGGCGCTGGCGCGGGACAACCTGTTCGCGGTGCAGTTCCACCCCGAGAAAAGCCACACGGCGGGGCTGCGCCTGCTGAAGAATTTCCTGGAATGGGACGGAAAATGCTGATAATCCCGGCAATCGACCTGAAAGACGGCCAGTGCGTACGCCTGCGCCAGGGCGCCATGGCGGACAGCACCGTGTTCTCTGACGACCCGGTGGCGACGGCGAAGCGCTGGGTCGATGCCGGTTGCCGGCGCCTGCACCTGGTGGACCTGAATGGCGCCTTTGCCGGTGAGCCGGTAAACGGCGAGGCGGTCACCGCGATTGCCCGCGCCTTCCCCGACCTGCCGGTGCAGATTGGTGGCGGCATACGCGATCTCGCGACCATCGAGCATTACGTGAAGGCCGGGGTAAGCTATGTGATCCTCGGCACCGCCGCCGTGAAACGCCCGGCCTTTGTGCGCGAGGCCTGCGAGGCCTTTCCCGGCAGGGTAATCGTGGGCCTGGATGCGCGGGACGGGCGCGTCGCCACCGATGGCTGGGCCGAGGTCACGGCTTTTCTCGCCGCCGACCTGGCGCAGCAGTTTGAGTCCGACGGTGTCAGTGCCATTGTCTACACCGACATTGCCCGCGATGGCATGCTGCAGGGCGTCAATGTCGACGCCACATTGGCTATGGCACAGGCTTCCTCGATACCCGTTATCGCGTCCGGCGGTATCAGCAGTCTCGACGACATTCGCGCCCTCGCCACGGTGGCGCATCACGGCATTGCCGGCGCGATTACCGGGCGCGCCATCTACGAGGGGACGCTTGACGTTGCCCAGGCCCAGCGCCTGTGTGACGAGTCCGCCTGATGGGACTGGCGCGGCGCATCATTCCCTGCCTGGACGTCGATAACGGTCGCGTGGTCAAGGGCGTCAATTTTGTCGGCATCCGCGATGCCGGCGACCCGGTGGCTATCGCCCGCCGCTACAACGAGGAAGGGGCTGACGAGATCACCTTTCTCGATATCACCGCCAGCCACGAGGACCGCGACACCACCGCACATACGGTTGAAGCTATTGCCCGGGAGGTGTTCATTCCCCTGACCGTCGGCGGCGGTATCCGCTCGCTGGCGGACATCCGCAACATGCTCAACGCCGGCGCTGACAAGGTCGCTATCAACACCGCCGCCATTCACAACCCGCAGCTGGTGCAGGATGCGTCACAGCGCTTCGGCGCCCAGTGCATCGTCGTGGCCATTGACGCCAAACGCGTCGCCGATGTGGATGGCCGGGCGCGTTACGAAATCTTCACACACGGCGGACGCCGACCGACAGGCATCGATGCGGTGGGCTGGGCGCGGCGAATGGCGGCGCTGGGCGCGGGCGAATTGCTGCTGACGAGCATGGACCGGGACGGCACGCGGGATGGCTTTGAGCTTGGCGTTACCCGCGCCATTACGGATGCGGTGGACATTCCGGTCATCGCCTCCGGCGGGGTCGGCAAGCTGGAGCACCTGGCCGAAGGTATTCTTGAGGGCGGTGCCGATGCCGTGCTCGCGGCGAGTATTTTTCACTTCGGCGAGTTCACGATCGCCGAGGCCAAGGATCACCTGGCCGCGCGGGGCGTCGAGGTCAGGCGCTAGGATCGTGAGTCAGCGTGGTGAGCAGGTGCCAAGCGGCTGTTCGCAAGCTCTAAACTTCACGGCGCGCAGCAGCGTCAGTTCCGGTCCGCCCGGGCCTGCCGAGACAGGCTCGCCGCGCTGGGGCGACCGCGGTTCATGCCGAGAATGTTCACACCCTTGAGCAGGGTCAGCGCCTCGTAGAGCTGGTTGTCGCGGGCCTGCAGTTCGCTCGCTTCTATTTCTCTGCGCTTTTCGCCGTCGCCATTGCCCAGGTGGCCGATCAGGTCTGCCTCGCTGATGCGGTCTTCCTCGCCGATGGCGGTGACCCGGGCGCGGTCGACGCGGATATCCGGCACGATCCCGGCGGCCTGTATCGAGCGGCCACCGGGCGTGAAGTACAGCGCGGTGGTCAGCTTGACCGCGCGCGACTCGGAGATCGGCATGACCGTCTGCACCGAGCCCTTGCCGAAGCTGTCCGTACCCATAATGATGGCACGGCCGTGGTCCTGCAGGGCACCGGCGACGATTTCCGAGGCACTTGCGGAGCCGCCGTTGATCAGCACCACCACCGGCACGCCATTCGTGGCATCGTCCTCACTGGCGCTGTAGGACTGCGCGGCATTCGACAGACGCCCCTCGGTGTATACCACTTCACCGCCGCGCATGAACAGGCCGGCCACATCGACGCTGGCGCCAAGCACGCCGCCCGGGTTGTTGCGCAGGTCCAGCACTACGCCTTTCAGCGCCTGCTCTTCCTGCAGTTTGTCCAGCGCGCCTGCCACGTCGTCCCCGGTGGTTCTCTGGAACTGGGATATGCGCACATACGCGTAGCCGTCCTCGAGCCAGCGCTTGCGTACGCTGGCAACCTTGATCACATCGCGCACCAGGGTCAGGGTTATGGGCTCCGGTTCGCCGGAGCGACCCAGGGTCAGCTCGATCTCGCTGCCCTTGGGCCCGCGCATCTTGCCCACTGCGTCTCCCAGGCTCATGCCCTTAATGGGGTTGTTGTCCAGCTTGAGGATAGTGTCGCCGGGCTGCACGCCGGCCTCCGCGGCGGGTGAGCCGTCGATGGGGGCGATGATCCGCAGCATGCCGTTCTGCATGCCTACCTCCAGGCCGAGCCCGGAGAATTCGCCGGTCGTGGAGGTCTGCAGGTCGTCAAAGGCGTCGCTGGTCAGGTAGACCGAGTGCGGGTCGAGACCGCTCAGCATGCCCTCGATGGCGTACTGCATCAGCGTGGCGTCGTCGATCTCCTCGACGTAGCCCTGCCGGATCTGGTTGAACACGTCGGCGAAGGTGCGCAGGTCATCCAGCGCGTAGGCGCTCTCGGCTTCCTTGGCGGACAGGGATGATTGCCATATGAAGAGTGTGCTCGCGCACAGTAGCGAGAAGGCCTGCCGGCGCAGGCGTGGAAGCCGGGATGTCTGCATGGGAACCGCCATCGAATCGCTTATCAACCTAAGTCAGACCGCAAGTGTAGCGCAATCGTTCCAGGCAGATTATTGACGGCACCAGGCCGCGGGATCGACCGGTTTGCCGCGGTGGCGGATCTCGAAATACAGTCCAGGTGTTTCGCGTCCGCCGCTGTCGCCGATGGTGCTGATGGGTGTGCCGGCTGACACCCACTCGCCCACTTCGCGCAGCAGGGTCTCGTTGTGCGCATACAGGCTCAGGTAGTCGTCGCCGTGGTCGATGACCAGCAGTAGACCGGATCCGCGCAGCCAGTCGGCATAGACCACCCGGCCGTGATGTATCGCCTGCACTGCGGTGCCTGCCTCGGCCTCGATATTGATGCCGTGCCAGACCATCTTGCCCTGGTTGCGCGGCCGTCCGAAGGCGTTGCCGCGCCGCCCGCCCGCGGGCCAGGGCATGGCGCCGCGCAGCTCGGCGAAGGCCCGGACATTCTCCGGTATCTGCAGGTCCTTCACCGTGGCCTCGATTTCCTCGAGCAGGGATTCCAGCTGCTGGCGGTCCCGCTCCAGCCTTGCCAGGCTGGCGCCGCGCTCCTGCATGTCGGCGGCAATCCGTGCCAGGGCGCGCTCGCGCTCGGCCCTGGCGCTGGCCAGGGACTGTTGTCGCGCGGCGAGATCGTCGCGATTCGCGTTCAGCTGCCTGCGGGCTGCCAGCACCTCCCGCACCACCGCGCCCAGCTCATCGAGAGTGTCGCGAAACGCCGCGATGCGCGCCTGTCGCGCGCGGGATACGTAAGCGTAGTAGCCGGAGACGCGGGCCAGAGTCTGCGGGTTTTCCTGGTTGAGCAGCATTTTCAGCGGTCCCGACTGGCCCAGCTGCCAGGCCTGGCGCAGATCCCGGGCGATCTGTTCCCGCTGTTCATCGCGGCGCGCCACCAGCGCCGCGCGCTCCTCGCCCAGGGCATCCAGGCGCGCGCTGTTGGCGTTGATGTCGCTTTCCAGCGCATCGATGCGCGCTTGCAGTGCCGCCATGTCGGTTTCAGCCCGGCGCAGTGCCTGCTGCAGGTCGTCGCGGCGGGCCGCATCGGCGCGCTGCCTGCGGGTGATCGTCTCGATCTCGCGCGTCAGCTGCTGCAGTCGCTCGCGCGTGGCCTGCTCATCCGCGCTGTCGCCGCGGGCCAGCAGCGGGCAGAGCAGCGTCAGCGCCAGCAGCCGGGTCGCGGGTTTCACGCGGGTCCCGGCTGGCTCAGGGCTGCTCGCTGAGCAGGCTGTGCCCGGTCATTTCCGCGGGAATCGGCAGCTGCATCAGTGCGAGCAGGGTCGGTGCGATGTCCGCCAGGCGCCCACCTTCGGCCGCCAGCTGCAGGTCGCGCTCGCCGATGTATACCAGCGGCACCGCCTCGGTGGTGTGCTGGGTGTGCAGCTGCCCGGAGGCGTAGTCCTGCATCTGCTCGCAGTTGCCGTGGTCCGCGGTGATCAACGCCTGGCCCTCCACCGCGAGTACCGCGTCCTCGATACGGCCCAGGCACTGGTCCAGCGCCTCCACCGCGGAAACTGCCGCGGCGTAATTGCCGGTGTGCCCCACCATATCGCCGTTGGCGTAGTTGCACACGATCAGGTCATAACGGCGCGAACGGATCGCCTCTACCATTTTGTCGGTGACCTCCGGCGCGCTCATCTCGGGCTGCAGGTCGTAGGTGGCGACCTTTGGCGAGGGCACCAGGATGCGGGTCTCGCCGTCGAAGGATTCCTCCCTGCCGCCGCTGAAGAAGAAGGTGACGTGGGCGTACTTTTCCGTCTCGGCAATGCGCAGCTGAGTCCGGCCCAGGCCCGCCAGGTAGTCGCCCAGGGTGTTTTTCAGGGACGCCGGCGGATAGGCGACCGGCGCGTCGATATCCGCTGCGTACTCGGTGGTCTGGACAAAGGCGGCGAGCTGCGGACGCACCCGGCGCGTGAAACCCGGAAAGTCGCGATCGAGCAGGGCATGGCTGAGCTGGCGCGCACGGTCGGCGCGAAAATTCATGAACAGGACACAGTCGCCATCCTCGATACGCGCCGCGCTGCCGCCGTCGCCGGCAATGACAGTCGGCGCGACAAACTCGTCGTCTTCATCCCGCGCGTAGGCGGCCTCCAGCCCGGCTGTTGCGCTGGCCGCCCGGTGGTCGGCATCGGCGTCGGTGAGCAGGCGGTAGGCTTTCTCCAGCCGCTCCCAGCGCTGGTCGCGATCCATGGCGTAGTAGCGACCACAGAGGCTGGCAATCCGGCCGCAGCCGATCTCCTCGCACACGGCGTCGGCACGCTGCAGTGAGGCCAGCGCGCTGCGCGGGGGGGTGTCGCGGCCATCGAGGAAGGCGTGCAGGTAGACCTGCTGCGCGCCACGGGCCACTGCCAGGCGCAGGGCGGCGAACAGATGCTCCTCGTGGCTGTGCACGCCGCCGCGGGACAGCAGCCCCATGACGTGCACCGCCCCGCCGCGGCTGACCGCGGCGTCGATGGCCGTCGTGTACACCGGGTTGTCATTGAAGCTGCCATCATTGATGGCCTGGTCGATGCGCGTGATGTTCTGATAGACCACGCGACCGGACCCGAGGCTCATGTGGCCGACCTCGGAGTTGCCCATCTGGCCCTCGGGTAGCCCCACGTCCAGCCCGGAGCCGGAGATCAGCGTGTGCGGCGCCTCGCGCCAGAGCCGGTCCCAGTTAGGGCTTTCGGCACCGGCGATGGCGTTGTCGTCGGTTGCCTGGCGGTGCCCCCAGCCGTCGAGAATAATCAGGACGACTGGGTGTTTCGCGCTCTCGGTCATGCGGTGGCCTGCCTCGGTCTGAGTAATGTGACAACCCGTTAGTTTACCCTGTCGCCAGCCCGGCCGCACAGTGCCTGCAGGCGCGTGCGCGGGCGCTGCCGAGCTGGAGCCGCCGGGCGGGAAGCAGTATACTGCACGGCTTTCAACGCTCCGCGATCCGCGGGCGCAATGCATCGGTTGAGCGTTTCACATGGCCCTGTTTATCGAATTTCTGCTCCAGCAATGGATCCTGGTAGCAGCACTGCTGGCTGCCGTGGGCATGCTGATATTCCACGAGTCGCGCAAGACCGGACCCGCCCTGACCCCGCAGCAGGCGATCAGGCGGGTGAACAGCGAGGACGGGGTGTTCCTGGACGTGCGCGACGGCAGCGACTACAAGCAGGGACACATTGCCGATGCGCTGCATATTCCCTTTGCCAAGCTGAAGGCGCGCGAGGGTGAGCTCGAGGCCTACCGCGAGCGGCCCATCGTCATCACCTGCAAGATGGGCCAGCAGTCGGGCGCGGCGGCCAAGCAGCTGCGCGCGTCCGGGTTCCAGAAAGTCTACAAGATGGCCGGCGGCATGCTGGAGTGGCGTAATCTGCAGCTGCCGGTCGTGCGTTAGAGAATTTAGCCCTAACACCCACCCAGTTTACCCAACCCTTGATGGAGGACGGCGCAATGGCCGACGAACAGGCAGCAGCAGCCCAGGATGATCAGCAACAGCAGCAGTTTGCAATGCAGCGTATCTACAACAAGGACGTGTCCTTCGAGTCGCCCGGTACGCCGGATGTCTTTCGCAAGCAGTGGCAGCCCAAGATAAATGTCGATCTCAACACCAAAAGCAATGCCATCGATGAGGAGGGCAATTACGAGGTGGTTCTCACCATCACGCTGACGGCGAAAGTCGACGACGACACGGCCTTCCTGGTGGAAGTACAGCAGGCGGGGATCTTTCTGATCAAGGGCTTTGAAGGCGAGAACCTGCGCCGTCTCCTGGGCACCGCGGCGCCGAATGTGCTGTTTCCCTACGCGCGGGAAAATATTGACTCGCTGGTGGTCAAGGGCGGATTCCCGGCGATCATGCTGTCGCCGGTCAACTTTGACGCCCTCTACCAGCAGGCGGTTGCCCAGGCCGAGAGCCGCGGCGAGCAGTCGGCAGACGGCGGCGAGACGCCCGCCACTCACTGAGGCGGGCCGCCGGGGCTGGCTACATATCCAGTTCCTTCATTTTGCGGGTCAGTGTATTGCGTCCCCAGCCGAGTAGTTCGGCGGCGTCGCGCTTGCGACCCTGGGTATGTTCCAGTGCGACGTCGATCATGGCGCGCTCGAACGCCGGCACCGCGGCGCGCAGTATGTGCTGCTTGCCCTGGATCAGCTCGTTGCGTGCCCACTCGGTCAACAGCTCGCGCCAGTCGTGGTTTTCCCCGGCGGCGGGCGTCGGTCTGCGCCTGCCGAGCTCGGGTGGCAGGTCGCTCAGGTGGATTTCGCGGCCGGCCGCCATCACGGTGAGCCACCGGCAGGTGTTCTCGAGCTGGCGCACGTTACCCGGCCACTCCAGGGAGGTCAGGAAACGCGCGGTTTCGGGCAGCAGCACCTTGGTCTCGCCGCCGAGTTCCTGCGCCGCCTTGCGGAAGAAGAACTCCATGAGCCGCGGAATGTCCTCGCGACGCTCAGACAGGCGCGGGATGTGGATACGGATGACGTTGAGACGATGGAACAGGTCTTCGCGGAAGTCGCCGCGGGCCACGCGATCCTCCAGATCCTGGTGCGTCGCGGCGATGATGCGCACGTCCACACGCATTGGCGTGTGCCCGCCGACGCGGTAGAACTCGCCATCCGCCAGCACGCGCAGCAGGCGGGTCTGGGTTTCCGCCGGCATGTCGCCGATTTCATCGAGGAACAGCGTGCCACCGTTGGCCTGCTCGAAGCGGCCTTCGCGGCGCGAATTCGCGCCGGTGAAGGCGCCTTTCTCGTGGCCGAAGAGTTCCGACTCCATCAGGTCGCGGGGAATGGCGGCCATGTTCAATGCGATGAAGGGACTGCGGGCCCGCGGGCTGTGGCGGTGCAAGGCCCGCGCCACCAGCTCCTTGCCGGTGCCCGATTCCCCGTTGATCAGGACCGTGATATTGCTGTGGGCGAGGCGGCCGATAGCGCGGAATACCTCCTGCATGGCCGGTGCCTCGCCGATGATCTCCGCGTCGGCCCGGTCCTGATCCGCCGCGCCACTGGCTGTGAGTTGCTCGCGCGCGTGGGCCAGGGCGCGCTCGGTGACGGCCACCACCTCATCGATATCGAAAGGCTTCGGCAGGTATTCGAAGGCGCCCTGCTGGTAGGAGGCCACGGCGCTGTCGAGATCGGAATGTGCGGTAGTGATTATCACCGGCAGCTTCGGGTGGCTCTGGGTGAGTTTTTCCAGTAGCTCCAGCCCGTCGGTGCCGGGCATGCGGATATCGCTGATTACGGCGTCCGGCTGAGTTTCGTGCAGCTGGCGCAACAGCTTTTCGGCGTTTGAGAACGTTTCGCTGTCGATGCCGGCCTGGCTCAGTGCCCGTTCCAGTACCCAGCGTATTGACTGGTCGTCATCGACGACCCAGACCGTGGTGGGTTTATGCATTGCTCGCGTCCGTTGGCAGGTAGAGAGAGAAGCGCGTATTGCCGGCTTCACTGGCGCAGTCGAGTAATCCGCCGTGGCGGTTGACGATGGACTGGGAGATAGACAGCCCGAGACCGGAGCCTTCCGCACGGCCGCTCACCATGGGGACGAACAGCGACTGCCTCAACTCTTCCGGTATGCCCGGGCCGTTGTCGATGATGTCGACTCGACACACCAGGCGGTGGCGTTCGCTGCCTATGGTGAACTGGCGCTGGGAGCGGCTGACCACGCGCAGGTGGGCATCGTGCTGATTGTGCAGAGCCTCCATCGCGTTGCGCATGATATTCAATACCGCCTGAATGAGCTGGGTGCGATCTCCCTGGATATCCGGCACGCTGGGGTCGTAGTCCTTGTCAATCTGCAGGCGTTCGCCCGCTTCGACATGGATGAGCTGGCACACGTGCTCGAGGATCTCATGGACGTTCAACGGCGCAAGGCTCGGCTTGGCATTCGGGCCGAGCAGGCGATCCACCAGGTCACGCAAGCGGTCGGCTTCGCGGATGATAATCTCAGTGTATTCGTGTAGCTCGCCGTCGGGTAGTTCGCGCGCCAGAAGCTGCGCTGCGCCGCGCACACCGCCCAGCGGGTTCTTGATTTCGTGCGCCAGGCCGCGGATGACGGTGCGTGTAGTCTCCTGGGCGTTCAGCAGGCTCTCCTCGCGGCTGATCTGCAGCAGCCGGTCGATGGCCTGCAGCTCCGCCAGAAGCGTCAGCGGCCCGCCGTCCTGCAGCGGCGTGACCACCAGATCCACCTGGGTCTCGTTGCCGTTGTGCAGGCGCAGCGTCAGGCTGCGCCGCACGATCGCGTGCTTGTCCCGTCGCGCCTGATGCAGTGTCTCGAGCCAGGCTTCCGGCAGCGCCAGCAGCTGGTCCGCCCTCTGGCCCTCGATACGCAGTCTGGATACTTCCAGCATCGCCTCCGCCGCCGGATTGAGAAACATGACGTGCAGGTCGGCGTCGAGGCCGATGATGCCCGTACTGATGTTCTCGAGTAGGTCCTGCTGCAGCATGGATGCCCTGTCTTCCGGCGTCGTCGATTCAGGCTGCCTGCATTCAGGCAAGAATTCAGCCAGAGCAAGCAAGAATGGAGCCAAAGCGAGGCAGGAATGGAACCAAAACGATGCAGGACGACATCTGGCTGCGTATTTGTTCTTTTCCTGCCGTATTGGCGATCAGTCGGCGGTCATTTTACTGATATATTGCGTTCGGAGAACGCGCTGCGCAGACAGTGCGACCGCTAGCCAATAGCTCGTGCACTACAATAGTGCGAGCGGGTGCCAAGGTAAAGTGGATGTCCTGCTGCGCGCGCATTCGCGCGCAGGTCAGGGACGCTGCGGCTGGTTCACCGAGGGCCGCAGAACGAAAATGCGCACGCTGTCCGAGCGCGCCAGGCTGTTGCCGCGCCGGTCCAGGCGCTCGATCTCGAGATCGTGGGGGCCGCGCATCAGGCCCTTGAGGAACCAGGTGTTACTGCGCTGCGGATCGCCGAAAGCCTCGCCGTCGAGAAACAGCTGCAGCTGCTCCAGGTTGCCCAGTGCCGGCGTTGCCTGTGCGGTGACCGTCACGTTGCCGGGCCCCATGGCGATGGTCGTCTCATCCGTGGGTGAGGCAATGCTGACGCTGAACTCCCGTTTTTCCGCTGACTCCTGTTCTGCAACCGTGCTATCCGTCCCCGGTGCCGGGGTGCTGGGCTGCGTAGCCGGGGTGGTGTTCAGCTCCTGAAGCTGGATTTTTTCCGCTTCTTCACCCAGAGAGGATGGCTGGTCGCTGAATGTGACGTTGCCCTCGGCATCTGTGTGCTTATAAATCTCCGTGGCGCGCGTGGTCGCTATGCCCATACCGGCAATCGACAAGCCGGCCATCAACAGGGCGACCACGGGCAGGGTGCGCAACACTGACCGGCTGAGCAAGTGGGTGATCATGCGGCACCTTCGCAGAGTGTACTTATCTGAGTCTAGCACAAGTACCGCAACACATAGATGCGCAACATATCAGCGCATCTATGTGTTGCGGTACTGATAAAAAAAGCCCGCGTTGCCGCGGGCCCGAAACATCGCGACTTTATCTGTCGCGCTAGACCGAGTAGTACAGGTCGAACTCTACCGGGT
>CAYFVJ010000043.1:0-16857 GCA_964346555.1 uncultured Alteromonadaceae bacterium
CGAAGCACTCGATCTGGAGCTTGATTTCGATGAGCTCACGATTGAAGAGGACCAGCCGGCGGCGGGTCCCGGTATGCAGGATGACGACGAGCTCGACCTGAGTGAGGCCCTGCGCGAGCCCGCGACTGACGTCGATACGGCGGCTGTCGGGGCGGGCGGTGACGAGCGGGACTCGGAGGAAATGGTGTTTGCGGCCGACGCCGACCAGGTCGCCACCCAGCTGGATCTCGCCCGCGCCTATCTCGACATGGGGGATGACGACGGGGCGCGCCGCATACTGGATCAGGTTGTATCCGAGGGCTCATCCGAGCAGCAGTCGGAAGCCCGGGCACTGCTTGAGCGCATTGGTTGATACGGGACACGATGCGGCGGCAGCCCCGCCGCGCGGCGCGAAAATAGCCTGCTGCGTCGAATACGATGGCAGCGCCTATGCCGGTTGGCAGTCACAGCGCGGCGTAAGCACGGTTCAGGCAACCCTGGAAACTGCGCTCGCCGCCGTCGCCAGCCAGCCAGTGCGCGTGCACTGTGCCGGGCGCACTGACGCCGGCGTGCACGCGCTGTGCCAATGGGTGCATTTCGAGCAGCCCTGTTCCCGCAGCACCCGTGCCTGGGTTCGGGGCGGCAATGCCAATCTGCCCGGTGATGTGCGCCTTCTGGATGCGCTTGCCGTCAGTCCGGATTTTCATGCACGCTTCAGTGCGCGCGCCCGGCATTACCGCTACATCATCATCAATACGCCTGTGGCTTCGGCTCTGTGTCGTGGACAGGCGACGTGGATACGAGAACCGCTCGACGCGTCGCGCATGCACAATGCAGCGCAGGTCCTGCTCGGCGAACAGGACTTCAGCGCATTCAGAGCAGCATCGTGCCAGTCACCGACGGCCATGCGCTGTGTGCACCGCGTGGCGGTGCGGCGCGAGGGCAGGCTGTTGGCGATCGACATTTCAGCTAATGCGTTTCTTCACCACATGGTGCGCAATATTGCGGGAGCCCTTATCAAGGTGGGCGCGGGGAAACGTGATCCCGAGTGGGTGGGCGCACTGTTGCGCTGTCGTGACCGCACCCGGGCCGCCGCGACCGCGCCGCCGAGCGGTCTGTACCTTGCCGGCGTGACTTACCCGACGCGCTTCGGACTACCGGCGGATCCTGCGGCGAACCGTCCGTTTTTATTCGGCAACTGACGCCATCCTGGAGCGCTTTCTGTTATCATCCCGGATTCGTTAAAGAATACTTAACTTAGGCGCATTTTATGCTCAGGACGCGCATCAAGATCTGTGGCATTGCGCGACCGGCTGACGCCGAGGCGGCATCAGCCCAGGGCGTCGATGCCCTGGGCATGGTGTTTTACAGCCCGAGCCCACGCTCTGTATCCATGGCGCAGGCGGCGGAGATCGCCGCGGCCATACCGCCGTTTGTTACGCTGGTGGCGTTGTTCGTGAATCCCGAGGCCCAGCTTGTGCAGCGTGTCATGGATCGCCTGCCAATCGGCATGCTGCAGTTTCACGGTGACGAATCCAGTGGCTTTTGCGAGCAGTTTCATATGCCCTACCTGAAAGCCCTGAGAATGCGTCCGGATGTCGACCTGCTGCAGGAGGCAATGCCCTACCGCTCGGCCTCCGGACTGTTGCTCGACACCTACCGTCGGGGAATTCCCGGTGGGACCGGCGAAACATTCGGCTGGGACGCCATTCCCCCCGGACTCAGCCGGCCGGTGGTGCTGGCCGGCGGTCTGCAGGCAGGCAATGTCGGGCAGGCGATCATGCAGGCGCGGCCTGCCGCCGTGGATATCAGCAGCGGTGTCGAAGTCGCCCCGGGTGAGAAAGATGTGCGTATGATAGCCGGCTTCATACAAGCCGTCCGCGACGCCGACGATCAACTCAACAGTGAGACAGATGAATGACAAGCAAACTGGACAGCCAGCTGATTGCCAGCACACCCGATGCGCAGGGTCGCTTCGGAGACTACGGGGGCAAGTTTGTATCCGAGACGCTCATGCATGCTCTGGCCGAGCTGGATGCGGTTTACCGGCAGCTGTCGAAGGACCGCGACTTCCAGCGCGAGCTGGATCAGGACCTGGCCCACTACGTCGGCAGGCCATCCCCGCTGTACGAGGCCCGTCGCTGGTCCGACAGTATTGGCGGCGCGCGCATATATCTCAAGCGCGAGGATCTCAATCACACCGGCGCGCACAAGGTGAACAACACGGTCGGTCAGGCGCTGCTGGCAAAACACATGGGCAAGCCGCGCGTGATTGCCGAGACGGGCGCAGGCCAGCACGGTGTCGCCACCGCCACAATTGCGGCCCGCCTGGGGCTAGAGTGCCATGTCTTCATGGGCGCGGAAGACGTCCAGAGGCAGTCTCTCAACGTCTACCGGATGAAATTGCTCGGGGCGACGGTGATACCGGTCAGTTCCGGCTCCAGCACGCTCAAGGATGCAATGAACGAGGCCATGCGTGACTGGGTGACAAACGTCGACAGCACGTTTTATATTATCGGCAGCGTGGCTGGGCCGCACCCTTATCCAATGCTGGTTCGCGACTTCCAGTGCGTCATGGGCCGGGAAGCGCGTGCCCAGTCTCTGGCACAATGCGGCAAACTGCCGGATGCACTGGTCGCCTGTGTCGGCGGCGGCTCCAACGCCATAGGCCTGTTCCACCCGTTCCTGCAGGATACCGCGGTTGACATTTACGGCGTCGAGGCCGGCGGTCAGGGTATCGGCACTGGCCAGCATGCCGCACCTCTGTCTGCCGGCTCCCCGGGCGTCCTGCACGGCAACCGCACCTACCTGATGCAGGATGAAGACGGGCAGATTACGGAAACCCATTCGGTTTCGGCGGGTCTGGATTATCCCGGGGTCGGCCCGGAGCACGCGTGGCTCAAGGATACGGGACGCGTGCAGTATGTCTCTGCAGACGACCGCGAAGCCCTGGCAGCTTTCCACCGCGTCACGCGTATCGAGGGCATCATGCCCGCGCTGGAGACCGCACACGCACTGGCCCATGCGGAGAAGCTCGCCGGCAGTATGAGCGCGGACCAGCATATCGTGGTCAACCTGTCCGGCCGTGGTGACAAGGACATACTCACCGTCGCAAAGATCGACGGCATCGAGCTCTAGGGGAACGCATGAGCCGGATGCAGCAGCGCTTCGCCGATCTGTCCGCCGCAGGTCGCAAGGCCCTGATCACTTATGTGGTAGCGGGTGACCCGACACCCGAGATCAGCGTGCCGCTTCTGCACGCACTGGTGAGCGCCGGTGCCGACGCGATCGAAATCGGTGTACCGTTCTCCGATCCCATGTCGGAGGGGCCCGTGATACAGCGCGGCCATGAACGCGCCCTGGCGAATCGAATCCGCCTGCGCGATGTGCTGGCCATGGTCGGTGAGTTTCGCGAGGGGGATGCCGACACGCCTGTACTGCTGATGGGTTACGCGAATCCCGTAGAGCATATGGGGTATGCCGCCTTCGCCGACGCTGCCAGTCGCGTGGGGCTCGATGGCCTGCTGACTGTCGATTTACCCCCCGAAGAGGTGGGGCGAGTCAACCGGGAACTGAAGCGCGTCGGCATGGACAATATTTTTCTGATCTCACCGACAACACCGGATACGCGGCTACACCTGATTACCGATCAGGCCAGCGGGTTCATCTACTATGTCTCGCTGAAGGGTGTTACCGGGGCGGGCAATCTGGATATCGACGCCGTGAGTGATCACGTGTCGCGCATTCGCCGTTGCACAGAATTGCCGGTCTGCGTTGGTTTCGGCATCAAGGATGCTGCATCTGCTTCCGCTGTTGCGCGCGTTGCGGATGGCGTGGTCGTCGGATCCGCGCTGGTGAGCCGGGTTGCGGATTCCCTGGCGGACAACGGTAATCATGCCGCTGCGATCGATGCCGCAGCATCACTGGTGCGGGAAATCCGCGCGGGCATCGACACACGTCAGGTCGCCTGAACCGCGGCGCCGGATAGTGGAGGGAGCATGAGCTGGATCGACAAAATTCTGCCATCGGGCGTCAACCGGCAGGCGGGAAGCCGCAGGGCTACAGTGCCCGAGGGCCTGTGGAAAAAGTGCATCAAGTGCGAGGCCGTTCTCTATATTCCCGATCTCGAACGCAACCGGGATGTCTGCCCGAAGTGCGATCACCATATGCGCATCGGCGCCCGCAGACGGCTGGATCTGTTTCTGGACGCAGACGATCGCGAGGAGGTATTCAAGGAGGTCGAGCCCGTTGATCGCCTCAAGTTCCGCGACAAGAAACGCTATCGGGACCGGCTTTCCGCAGCGCAAAAGAACACCGGTGAGCGCGACGCCCTGATTGCGATGCACGGCAGCGTGCAACAGATTGCGGTTGTCGCGGTAGCGTTTGAGTTCAACTTTCACGGCGGTTCCATGGGATACGCCGTCGGCGAGAAATTCACCCGGGCGGCGCAGCTTGCACTCGACAATCGGCAGCCGCTTATCTGCTTTTCCGCGTCCGGCGGGGCACGTATGCAGGAAGCGCTCATCTCGCTGATGCAGATGGCAAAGACCAGCGCGGTCATCGAACGCCTGCATCAGGCGGGCGTGCCCTACATCTCGGTGCTGACGGATCCTATCTATGGTGGCGTGTCGGCGTCGCTGGCCCTGTTGGGCGACCTGAATATTGCCGAACCCGATGCCCGCGCAGGTTTTGCCGGTCCCAATATCATCGAACAGACAATACGGCAGAAGCTGCCCAAGGGGTTTCAACGCAGCGAGTTCCTGCTCGAGCATGGCGCGATCGATATGATCGTCCACCGCGGCGAATTGCGCGACACGATAGGGCGTGTTCTGGCCAAGCTGACGTCGGTGGCGACGCAACCCGACCATGTCGATGTCGAGGACTCCGCGAGTGACGCAGATGAAGAGCTCTCTGCCAGTGAACTGGAACAGGAGGCGGCGGTGGTGGCCGCGTCGGTGGTGCAGGGTGGTGCAGCGGATACCGGTGAGTTCGCTGCCGAGTCGGCATCGGAGCTGGAATCGGCGGACACCCCGGATGGCGCCGGAGACGCTGGCCCTGCGGAGGCCATGGCCGCAGCGGCGAGCGGCGTTGAGCAGAGGGAGCCTGAGCAGAGAGGGCAACCGCGGCAGAGAGAGGAGCAGGAATCCGGGAACAGCCCCGAACGGCTGGTCGAGCCCAGCGCCGAGGAAGATCCCGAGCGGGATGACGAGTCGGAATCGGCGACAGCGTCAGCGGCGGATGGCGCCTCTGCTGCCGATGTCGAGGATCACGATGAGCCCGCTGAGCCCGGTGAGGTGCCAGCGGAAACCGACGACGATGTGCACACGTCGGCACCTGCGGATGAGCGGGAATCACCAGACGACGTGAAGAAGCGCCCACGCGGAGATGACTGAACTATCGGATCTCCAGGGTTGGCTGGACTACCTCGAGAAACTGCATCCGCGCAAGATCGATCTCGGGCTGGAGCGTCTGACGACGGTAGGCAGGCGTCTTGAGCTGTTGCCGCTGCGTGTGCCCGTTATCACCGTGGCGGGCACGAACGGCAAGGGAACCGTGGTGCGCTGCGCTACGGCACTGCTGGTCGCCGCAGGCAAGCGCGTGGGTACCTACACGTCCCCCCACCTGCTGCGCTATAACGAACGCATCTGTGTCGACGCTACGCCGGCTGCGGATTCGCTGATCATCGGGGCCTTCGAAGCTATAGAAGCGGCGCGCGGTGATATTTCACTCAGCTATTTCGAGTTCGCCACGCTCGCGGCCCTGTATATTTTTCGTGCGCAGGCGGTTGACATTGCGGTGCTTGAAGTCGGCCTCGGTGGCAGGCTGGACGCGGTAAATGCCGTGGACGCCACAGTCACGGTCATTACACGTATTGCACTCGATCACCAGCAATGGCTCGGAGACACCCTCGACAGCATAGCCGTGGAGAAAGCCGGTATTGTCCGCCGCGGCAGGCCTCTGGTACTCGCTGAACAAGCCTACCCGGCGACGCTGTACGCAGTGGCGAAAGACCGCGCGGCGCGAGTGCAGCGCGCCGGTGCGGAGTGGCACTGGCGGCGTATCGGCAGCGACGCGATTGCCGTGACGCTCCCCGATGCCGACGTTGTCGAGTCACCGGTGCCGGTGGGGCTGCAACCCTCGAATGTGGCGGCGGCGATATGTGCGGTGGCAGCGTCCGGCATCTCGATTCATGCAGGCCTCGCCAGGCGCGCACTCGCTGACCTGGTGTTTCCGGGTCGGCAGCAACATGTGCGTTGCCGGGGCCTGGAGATCATACTGGACGTCGCGCACAATCCAGATGCGGCCCAGGCCCTGGCGGTGCATCTGGCAAGCCTGCCACCGCTGCCGACCTTCGCCATCGTCGGCGTGCTCGGTGACAAGGATGTCGACGGGTTGCTCGCGCCTCTGTTGCCGCATCTCCGCGCTGTGGCAGTCTGCACACTACCCGATACACCACGATCATTGCCGGCGCGGACCCTGGCAGGCAGGATGGAAGCAGCGGGCGTGTCCGTCCTCGCCGAGGCGGAGAGCCCGCAGCAGGCATGGAATCTGCTGCTGCCGAGGCTTCAGCGAGGCAGTCGACTGATCGTGTTTGGGTCCTTCCACACCGTGGGGGGTATAATGCCGGCCGTATTGGATAGCAGTGCACAAGCAGCGATGGGGCAGACATGGACACGCCACTGAGACAGCGGCTCGTCGGTGCGCTGATACTGGTGGCGCTGGGCGTAGTCTTCTGGCCGATCATCTTTGTACAGCCAGATCAGTTCCCCGCCCTGGAGCGCCGTCCGGTGCCGCCCTCGCCCCGGGTCGATAACAGCCCGCTGCCGGCACCCGACAGCGCCGGTCTGCGCACATCGCCGGCGCCGGCGATAGCCGACATCGCAGAAAACGCCGACGTCGATATGCCCCCGGAGGCGTACAATGGAACAGAATTGTCTGCAGCGAATGCCTCCGGCCCGTCCACGCGGGATCAGGCACCTCAGGTACCTGCACTGGATTCCGACGGCATCCCCATTGCCTGGTCGCTGCAGGTGGCGACGATGAGTTCCCGCGGCAAGGCAAAAAAACTGCGCGATGAACTCAACCAGCACGCGATGAAAGCTTACCTGAAGCCGCTTTCGCGCAACGGCGACACCTGGTTCCGGGTCTATGTGGGACCCAAATTCGAGCGCGCCCAGCTCGAGTCGATCAAGCAGAGCGTGGACGCGCGCTACGGCGTCGAGTCCCTGATAGCGCGCTATGTTCCCTGATTCCGCCGCGTTTAACGGCTTCGACTGGTTCGTCGTCGTGCTTCTGGCGGTGTCGATGACGGTCAGCCTGTGGCGGGGTTTCTCCCGCGAAGCCCTGTCGCTGGCCGGCTGGATTGTCGCCTTTATCGCTGCAAACCTGTTTGCCAGCGAGGTCGCGACGCTGCTGTCGGGTGTGATCGAGAATCTGACCGGGCGCTATATCGTTGCCTGGTCGCTGGTTTTCGTGACGGCGCTGCTCGTGTTCGGTCTGCTGGCGAAGGCTTTTTCACGCGCCGTGCGGGCGTCCGGCCTGGGCCTTCTCGACCGTTTGCTGGGCACCGTGTTCGGTTTTCTTCGCGGCCTGCTGATTGTCATGGCCATTGTTTTTGTCTTGCGCGACCTCGTGCCACCCCGGGAGCAGGTGGTTCTTTATGAGTCGGCGCTCATGCCGTCAATCGACATGGCGCTGGACTGGAGCCTGCGCGCTTTCGATGATGTCCGCGCCGGAGAAGTGCCATCGCTGTCGCTCTAGCCGGCGACAGTGAAAGACAACACAATCCATCGGGGTGATGACCGGAGCCGACATGATCGAACACGATGATGATTTCCTGAGCGGTCTGGGATTACAGACCCGAGCGGTGCGCGCAGGTGTCGCGCGGACCGCAGAGGGTGAGCATTCTGAACCGATATTCGCGACGTCCAGTTATGTTTTCGCTTCGGCAGCAGATGCGGCGGCGCGCTTTGCCGGTGAACTCGATGGCAATATCTACTCGCGGTATACCAATCCGACGGTGCGCATGTTCGAGCAACGCCTGGCGGCGCTGGAGGGTGGCGAACAGGCGGTGGGCACGAGTTCCGGCATGGCGGCGATCCTCAGCGTCTGCATGGCCCTGCTCAAGGCCGGTGACCACATTGTCTGCTCGCAGGACGTATTCGGTACAACAACCGGCCTGTTTACACGCTATCTGTCCAGATTCGGTGTAGAAGCGAGCTTTGTGCCGCTGCTTGACGTGTCCGCGTGGCGTGCGGCGATGCGTCCCGAGACGGCGATGCTGTTCCTGGAGACGCCATCCAATCCGCTGTGCGAGGTGGCAGACCTCGCCGCCATGGTTGACCTCGCCCGCGCCGGTGACTGCCTGCTGGTGGTCGATAACTGTTTCTGTACACCGGCGCTGCAGCAGCCCCTCGCCCTGGGCGCGGATATCGTCACGCATTCGGCGACCAAGTACCTCGACGGACAGGGCCGTTGCGTCGGCGGCGCAGTGGTCGGCAGCGCGGCACACATGCAGGAGATCGTCGGCTTTCTGCGCACCTGCGGACCGACAATGAGCCCGTTCAACGCCTGGGTGTTCCTCAAGGGTCTGGAAACCCTCAGCCTGCGCATGCGGGCGCACAGCGCCGCAGCGCTGGAACTCGCGCTGTGGCTGCGGCGACAGCGCGCGGTCGAGCAGGTTTACTACGCGGGCCTCGAAACCCATCCCGGACATGCGCTGGCGGCGCGCCAGCAGTCCGCTTTCGGGGGAGTGTTGTCCTTCGTCGTGGCCGGCGGCCGCGACGCGGCCTGGCGCTGCATCGACGCCACCCGGGTCATGTCCCTGACCGCCAACCTCGGCGATGCGAAGACCACGATCGTGCATCCGGCGACCACGACCCACGGTCGCCTGAGCCAGGATCAGCGGGATGCGGCGGGGATTCGGGATGGCCTTATCCGGGTCGCCGTCGGTCTTGAGGATGTCGTCGACCTGCAGGCGGACCTGACGCGGGGCCTGGCGGCGGTGACGGCAGCATGAGTGCCAACGGGGAAGCCATCGATGCAGCGGTGTCCGCGATCTCCTCGGTGCTGCTGGGTAAGGAACAGCCGATCCGTCTTGCTGTTTGCTGCCTGCTCGCGCGCGGACATCTGTTGATCGAGGACCTCCCGGGAATGGGCAAGACCACGCTCGCACATGCTCTCGCCCGGGTGCTCGGGCTGTCCTGTAACCGGGTGCAGTTCACCAGCGACCTCTTGCCCGCCGACATCCTCGGCGTGGCCGTCTACCAGCGCGAGGACAACAGCTTTAACTTCCACCCCGGGCCGGTGTTCACCCAGGTTCTGCTGGCAGATGAGATCAATCGTACGACGCCGCGAACACAGAGTGCGCTGCTGGAGGCGATGGCGGAAGGGCAGGTCAGTATCGAAGGGGAGACGCGGCCACTGCCGGATCCCTTTTTCGTCATTGCGACGCAGAACCCGATTGAACAGGCGGGAACCTACGCGCTCCCGGAGTCCCAGCTCGACCGCTTTCTGATGCGTATCGAGCTCGGCTATCCCGACCCGCGCGCCGAGCGCGAACTGATGCAACGCGGCGATCTCGGCGGGGCGGCAGAGGCACTCGAGCAGGTGATGTCGGCGGAACGCCTGCGGGACATTCGTGCCCAGGTGGACACTGTATACGCGTCCGACGCCCTGCTTGACTACGTACAGCGCCTGGTCGCGCACACCCGGGCCGGCGGGCCATTTTCTGTCGGTCTGTCACCCCGCGGAGTACTGGCCCTTCTGCGCGCCGCGCGAACCTGGGCGATCATGGACGATCGCGATCACCTGCTCCCCGAGGATGTACAGGCTGTCCTCGCAGCGGTCACCGGGCACCGTCTGGTCCCCGGCGAACGCTTTGCCGGCGACGGTATGGCGTTGGTCGCGCAGTTGCAGCAGGAAGTGGACGTACTGCATGGTTGATGTGATGCGCGCCGGGGCAGGCCATCCTGCCGCGTAGACTTATCCGGGCCCTGCGCGCCCGGTTTGCGCGCTGGCTCGACCGGCGTATTCCGAGTGCAAAAGAGGTGACTCTGGATCGCCGCCGGATTTTCATCTTTCCATCCCGCGTCGGTTTTTTCTTTTTCGCAGCCCTGCTGGTCATGCTGGTGGCGGCGATTAATTATGAAAACAACATGAGTTACGCGCTCACGTTCCTGCTCGCGACGCTTTTTGTGGTTGCCGTTTTGCACAGCTATGCGAATCTGTCCGGCATCACGCTGCGCGCCGGCGAGGGAGGGCGGGGTTTTCCGGGTGAGACGCTGGCATTTCCAGTGTACCTGGAAGCTGCAGCACAGAACCGGTATGGGTTGGTGATTCGCTGGCGGCACAGCTCGCCCGACAGCGGTGAAGCACGGGTAGATGTGTTGCGTGGGAGACCGACAGAGGCACTGCTATACGCGCATGGAGAAAGACGCGGGACTTTCCGGCCCGGTCGGGTCCTGCTGGAGAGCATCTACCCGCTGGGGCTGTTGCGCTGCTGGACCTGGGTTGACCTGGAGTTGGCGGGGATCGTCTACCCGAGGCCGAGCCCGCATCCCGAGTCCGTGGATGGCGCAGAATCGGGCACGCGAGGGCGTCCCGCTGCGAGCCCCGGCGTCGACGAGTTCTACGGACTCAGGGATTACCGTCAGGGCGACCGGCCGCGACAGGTCTACTGGAAGGGCCTTGCGCGCGGGCAGCCGCTGCGCAGCAAGCAGTACTCGCGCTACCTGAGCTCAGAAGAATGGCTCGACTGGGACAGCTATCCGGGCACAGCCACCGAACAGCGCCTGTCCTGGCTGAGTGACCACTGTGTGAAATTGCACGCGGCAAGAAAGACCTATGGCCTGCGCCTGCCGGGCCTGTGTCTGGCGCCGGCGTCTGGCCGCCTGCACCGCGAGCGGGTGCTGACGGCACTCGCAACGTTCGGGGAGACACCTGAATGAAGTCGGCAGAGCAGATGCCCCGCAACGCTCTGGCGTGGATCATCCTGGCGCAGCTGCTGTTGTTGCTGCCGCACATTCTGCGTCTTCCACTCTGGATCATCGCGCTGTACGCGGTCTGCTTTGGCTGGCGGATACAGATTTACCGGGGGCGTCTCCCGGTGCCCGGGCGCTGGCTGAAGCTGTTACTGACCGTTGTCGCCATGCTCGGCGTCGGCTGGAGTTTCGGCTCCCTGATCGGGCTCGAGCCGACTGTCGCGCTTTTGCTCGTGGCATTCGCGCTCAAGCTGCTGGAATCCGTGGCGCGCAAGGACGGCTACATCGTCATATTCCTCGGCTTCTTTATCTGCATTACCGAGTTCCTGTTCAGCCAGGGCCTGCTGGTTGTTCTCTATAGCTGTGGCGTCGTCTGGGTGCTGACAACGGCACTGGTGTCGCTGCATCGGGCAACGCATATTACCGATGGCGGGCCCATGCGGCTGTCTGCCACCATGCTGCTGCAGGCTGCGCCACTCATGCTCGTGCTGTTTTTCCTGTTTCCGCGCATCGGTCCCCTGTGGAACGTGCCTATCAAGACGCAGGCGGCGAAGACCGGCGTCAGCGACATGCTGCGGCCGGGAGATATTGCCAGCCTGACCCAGTCATCGGATGTGGCATTTCGCGCCAGCTTCGAGGGCCAGGTGCCAGGCGCATCTGAACTGTACTGGCGCGGACTGGTCATGAGCCGTATCGATGACGGCGCCTGGCGCACATTACCTTATTATGAGTTACCTGCTTCAGAGCGGCGTGCGGCAACGGTCGAGCGCGTCGGGCCGTCCCTGAGCTACAGCATCATCATCGAACCCACGCAGCAGCAGTGGCTGTATGCCCTGCGCTACGCCGAAGCGACCCAGAGCGGTATCCTGCAGCTACCCGATTACCGCCTGTTCAATCCGGTCATTCTGGAGCAGGAGTTCCGCTACCGCGTGAAGAGCTGGCCCGAGGCGTCGCTTGGCGTGGCAATCAGCGACTGGCGCCGACGCCTGGAGACACGGCTCCCCAAGGGGGCTAATCCGCGCACGCGGGCGCTTGCCGCCGCGCGATACAACGCGTCTCGGGATGACGCGGACTACGTGCAGGGGGTGCTGGCCATGTTTCGCGAGCAGCCTTTTCGCTACACCCTGCAGCCGCCGCTGCTCGGCGATAACAGCATGGACCAGTTCCTGCTCGAGACCCGGGCGGGATTCTGCGAGCACTATGCCTACGCGTTCGCAGTCCTCATGCGCGCAGTCGGCATCCCGGCTCGGATTGTGGCGGGATACCAGGGCGGCGAAATCAACCCGGTAAATGGCACGGTCATTGTTCACGAGTTCGATGCGCATGCCTGGAACGAGGTGTGGCTGCCGGGGCAGGGCTGGGTCAGGGTAGATCCCACCGCTGCAGTGTCGCCGGAACGCATCGAGTATGGGCTGGAAGAGGCAATGCAGGAGGAGGGCAGTTTCCTGTCGGCGTCGCCGCTGTCACCGCTGCGCTTCCGGGGAATTTCCTGGGTCAATATGCTGCGCCTGCGCTACGATGCGATCACCTATAAGTGGCAGTCCTGGGTTGTCGGCTTTGACGGCAAGCAACAGATAGACGTGCTGCGCAGCGTTTTCGGCGATATCAATGCGCGTCTGTTCATCGGCGTCACGCTTGGCAGCTTTGCACTGGTTCTAGGTGTCGTCGCTGCCGCGCTGTTTCTGCGCCAGTGGCGCGACACACCGCGCGATCCCGTGCTGCGGCACTACCGGCGCCTGCGCAGGAGGCTGCGGAGCTGTGGCATACAGCCACTGCCCGGCGAATCCCCCGGCGAACTGCTGCGTCGCGCCGCACGGGCGTTTCCCGATGCCGCAGCTGAATTGTCGGCGATTGAGCGCGTCATGCAGGCTGCCCTGTACCGGCCATTGCGGCCGGATCAGCGGGCGGGCATGCAGCGCCAGCTGCGGTCTCTGGTGCGCCGGCTGCGCTTGCCCCGGCGGCGCGACCCCAGGCGTTCAGCAGGTCGCGGAAATAGCCCGTCGACGTCGACAGCACCGTAGAATTCGCCGCCTCGATAGCGTACGCTCCGCGCGTTCAAATAGGGGCATTACCGGGGGTATCCGGGGGCGTGAGTGCACAGAAGGAAACCACGTTGACAGGTGATATTCAGGCGCTTCTGGACTTTCTGCCCTGCGCGACGCCGCCGGCCTGGGTGGCTATGGCCGCGCGCGGGGAGAATCTGCCGCTACTGCTGGTCGACCACGCCAATTGCGAAAAGAAAGCGGCCGCTACGGCGCTGGCGCTGATGCAGCGTTACACAGCCCACCACCGTCTGCTCGATAAGCTGTCGCGGCTGGCGCGCGAGGAATTGCGGCACTTCGAGCAGGTCATCGCGATCATGCGGCGCCGCGATATTGCCTACAACAGCGTCAGTGCATCCCGCTACGCAGCCGCCCTGCGCGAGCAGGGACGGTCACAGGAGCCCGGAAGACTGATCGATACGCTGCTCGTCGGTGCCATTATCGAGGCGCGCTCCTGCGAACGCTTCGCGGCGCTCGCGCCCCACCTGGACAATGAGCTGGCGGCTTTTTATCGTTCCTTACTGAGGTCGGAGGCGCGGCATTTCCGCGACTACCTTGCGCTGGCGCAGGCGGCCGCGGGTGGCGATGCAATCGATGCACGCCTCGACGAATTGCTGCAGGTGGAAGCGCGGCTCGTGCAGTCGCCGGATGCCGAGCTGCGCTTCCACAGCGGTGTGCCCCTTTAACCACCAGTTTACGCAGTGGCCTCGGGTAAAGTCGGCATCAATTGTCATCACTTACGACAACTGACTCGATGATTACCGTCTCGCTGGGCACGTCCTGGTGACCGCCGCGGCTGGTCGTGGGCACCGTGCGGATCTTTTCCAGCACGTCCTCGCCGCTTACCATTCTTCCGAAGACGGTATAGCCCCAGCCCTGCGCGGTTTTGCTGCTGTGGTTGAGAAAGTCGTTGTCTTTCACGTTGATAAAGAACTGGGCGGTAGCCGAATGCGGCTCCATGGTGCGCGCCATGGCGACGGTCCCGTAGCGGTTCTCCAGGCCGTTGTCCGCCTCGTTTTCGATCGGGTCACGGGTTTTGCGCTGGTTCATGTCAGTGTCGAAGCCACCCCCCTGAACCATGAAATTACTGATGACGCGGTGAAAAATGGTTCCATCATAGTGCCCTTCACGGGCGTAGGAGAGAAAGTTCTCGACAGTCTTTGGCGCGCGTTCGGCGTCCAGTTCAAGCGTGATGTCGCCGAATGTAGTGTGAAGGGTAATCATAGGGTGGCAGCTCCGGTAATCGAATTCTTTGTTTGATAGCATACTTTCTTTGCGGCGGCAGGAGAACGCTCGCGACACCTCTCTGTGACAGATTCACACGTAAAATGGCGCGATGGCGGCAGACGCCTCGGCTACAAACCTATCTGCCAATAGTGTCAGACGCTATACTGATGGGCTGACTTTTCGCAGTGACTCAGCATCTATGGAACACAGCAAGCCGGCAGGCAATTTCCTGCAGACCATTATCGAGGA
Source organism: uncultured Alteromonadaceae bacterium (assembly GCA_964346555.1). Lineage (GTDB taxonomy): Bacteria > Pseudomonadota > Gammaproteobacteria > Pseudomonadales > Halieaceae > Chromatocurvus. Next base: position 14,480 of record CAYFVJ010000043.1, read on the forward strand.
GGACGTGGCCAGCGGGCGGGTCGACAAGGTGGTGACGCGGTTCCCACCGGAGCCCAACGGCTACCTCCACATCGGCCACGCCAAGTCTATCAGCGTCAACTTCGGTCTCGCCGAGCAGTTCGGGGGACACTGCCATCTGCGCTTTGACGACACCAACCCGGACAAAGAAACGCAGGAATTCATCGATACAATACAGGAAGACGTGCGCTGGCTGGGTTACCAATGGCACGGTAATGTGCGTTACGCATCGTCTTATTTTGAACAGTTCTACGCCTGGGCGGAATACCTGGTGGAGCAGGGCGACGCCTACGTGTGTGCGCTGGATGCCGACCAGGCGCGCGAATACCGTGGCACCCTGACCGAGCCCGGCCGCGACAGTCCGTACCGCGACCGACCCGCTGCCGAGAACCTCGATCTCCTGCGCCGCATGCGCGCCGGCGAGTTTGACGACGGCGCCTACGTGTTGCGCGCCAGGATCGATATGGCCCACCCCAACATGAACATGCGCGATCCGATTCTCTACCGCATTCGCCGACGTCACCACCATCAGACCGGCGACGCCTGGCCGATCTACCCCACCTATGATTTTGCCCACGGGCAGGGGGATGCGATCGAGGGTGTGACGCACTCTATCTGCACACTGGAGTTCGAAGATCACCGGCCGCTGTATGACTGGTTCATTGAACACCTGCCTGTGCAGAGCCGCCCGCGCCAGTACGAGTTTGGCCGACTCAATACCAGCTACACCGTGACCAGCAAGCGCAAGCTGAAGCAGCTGGTAGATGAGGGGGTGGTCGCCGGATGGGACGATCCGCGTATGCCGACTATCGCCGGAATGCGCAGGCGTGGGGTGACGCCGGCGGCGATCCGCCGCTTCTGCGAGATGGTGGGTACCTCGCGCGCCAATGGTGTTGCGGACGTCGCCATGCTCGAGCATGCCATCCGCGACGACCTGAACGAGCACGCGCCTCGCGCCATGTGTGTGCTCGATCCGCTCAAGGTCGTGTTGACCAACGTGGCGGCCGACGCGACTGACTCGCTCAGTGCTCCCCGTCATCCGAACAAGCCGGAAATGGGGGAGCGCCAGCTGCCCTTTTCCAGCGAGGTCTACATCGATGCCGCCGATTTCCGCGAGGAGGCGAACAAGAAATACAAGCGACTGGTGCTGGGCAAGCGGGTGCGCCTGCGCAGCGCCTGCGTTATCGAGGCGCACAATGTGGTAAAAAACACTGCGGGGGAAGTGGTGGAGGTGCACGCCAGCGCAATTCCCGACACCGTCGGCAATGATCCGGCGGATGGAGTCAAACCCAAAGGAGTGATCCACTGGGTCTGCGCCAGGGGCGGCCATCGTGCGCGCATCCGGCTGTACGACCGGCTGTTCCGCCATCCCGCCCCGGACCGCGGCGATACCGACTTCATGGCGCAACTGAACCCGGAGTCTTTGCGCATTGTTGAATCGGCGATCGTCGAGCCGGCGCTTGCCGGCGCCGCACCGGGAGAGCGCTTCCAGTTCGAGCGCGAGGGGTATTTTATTGCAGACGCGCTGGAGCACAGCGCCGGGAGCCCTGTCTTCAATCTGACCATTGGTTTACGCGATGTATGGGAACACACAGGCGGTGCCGGATGAGTCTGCGCCTGCACAATACGCTGAGTGGCGAGAAGGAGACTTTCGAACCGCATGTGCCTGACAGTGTGACCATGTACGTGTGTGGTCCCACGGTCTACAACCTCGCGCATATCGGCAATGCCCGCCCGGTGGTTGTGTTCGATACGCTGTTCCGGGTATTGCGCGAGCGTTATGCAAGCGTCACCTATGCGCGTAATATTACCGATGTCGATGACAAGATAATCACCGCGGCCCGCGACAGCGGACGCAGCATCGAATCGATTACTGCCGAGTATACAGCCAAGTATCGCGAGGACATGGCGGCATTGAATGCCCTGCCGCCGACCCTCGAGCCGCATGCCACACACAACATTGATGCCATGATACGCCTGACGACGCGCCTCATCGATCGGGGGCACGCCTACGCCGCGGACGGGCACGTGCTGTTTGCTGTTGAATCCATGCCCGATTACGGCGCCCTGTCGCATAGAAAGCTGGAGGACATGCTCGCGGGTGCGCGGGTTGAGGTAGCTGACTACAAACGGCACCCCGGTGATTTCGTGCTCTGGAAACCCGCTGCCGACCAGGAACCCGGCTGGGACAGCCCCTGGGGGCGCGGCCGCCCGGGCTGGCACCTGGAATGCTCCGCGATGATCCGGGAGCATCTGGGCGACAGCATCGATATACACGGTGGTGGCCGCGATCTGATCTTTCCGCATCATGAGAACGAGATCGCACAGAGCCGCTGCAGCCACGACGGCGAGTTCGTCCG
>CAYFVJ010000044.1:0-16299 GCA_964346555.1 uncultured Alteromonadaceae bacterium
CAGACGCGTCAGCAGGCCAGGGTTGGTCGTCTGCGCTGCGGGGGCAGAGGCGGGTGTGGTGCCGCTAGTGGCGGCAGGCGGCTCTTTCTCGATCGCCGCAGTGGGCTCCACGCTTGTTTCCGATGCCGGTTCCGGCTCGGCACGCGGGGTAGGGGCCTGCTGTGGGGCGATCGGGTCGACTACGGCCTTCTGCTGTGGCAATTCCGCCGCATCGGTGTCGCTGATCTGCTCGGTTTCCGGTACCGCGATGTCGATCTTGTAGCTGGTTTCGCGGTCGCCACTGATTTCATCGTCGCGCAGGCGCTGCAGCTCGAAATGCGGTGTTTCAAGGTTGGGGTTCGGCACAACCAGTACGCGCGCACTGGCAACCTGCTCGATCTCGGTTAGCGTGGCGCGCTTTTCGTTCAACAGGTAGGCGGCAACGTCCACGGGGACAATGGCGCGTACTTCGGCACTGCGATCCTTGGTGGCCTCTTCCTCGATGAGTCGCAGTATAGATAGCGCAAGCGATTTGGTGTCGCGTATTGTTCCCTGGCCTGTGCAGCGGGGGCAGACGATGGCGCTGGTTTCGCCCAGCGAGGGGCGCAGCCGCTGGCGCGACATCTCGAGCAGGCCAAAGCGCGAGATTTTGCCGACCTGCACGCGGGCGCGGTCAATCGCCAGTGCATCGCGGATGCGGTTCTCGACCTGGCGCTGATTGCGCGCCGCCAGCATATCGATGAAGTCGATGACCACCAGGCCACCCATGTCCCGCAGGCGCAGCTGCCGTGCGATTTCGTCGGCCGCCTCGAGATTGGTCTGCAGGGCGGTATCCTCGATATTGCTGCCCTTGGTCGCCCGCGAGGAGTTGATGTCGATGGATATCAGCGCCTCAGTCGGGTCGATCACGATGGAGCCGCCAGAGGGCAGACGCACCTCGCGCTGGAAGGCTGTCTCAATCTGACTTTCTATCTGGAAACGGTTGAACAGCGGTACGCTGTCCTCATACAACTTGATCCGGTTGGCGTACTTTGGCATCACCATGCTGACGAAATCGTTCGCCTGCCTGTAGGCTTCGGGCGCATCGATAAGCACCTGGTCGACATCATCCCTGAGATAGTCGCGGACGGCGCGAATGATCACATTGCTTTCCTGGTATAACAGCACAGGGCCGCTGTGCTCGCGGCTGGCGTCACCGATAGCGCTCCAGAGTTGCAACAGATAACTGAGATCCCACTGCAGCTCTTCCGGGCTGCGTCCGACGCCCGCGGTACGCACGATAACGCCCATTCCGTCGGGAATCTCGAGCGCACTCATGGCCTCGCGCAGCTCGGCACGGTCGTCGCCTTCGATACGGCGCGAGATGCCGCCGGCACGCGGGTTATTCGGCATCAGGACCATGTAGCGGCCCGCCAGACTGATATAGGTCGTCAGGGCTGCGCCCTTGGTGCCGCGTTCTTCCTTGTCGACCTGTACCACGACCTTGGTACCTTCTTTGACGACATCGCGGATTTTCGTGCGCCCGTCGGCATCGGCGGGATCGCGGTAGAAATACTCGCGCGCGATTTCCTTGAGGGGTAGAAAACCGTGACGGTCGCTACCAAAATCGACGAATGCGGCCTCGAGGCTGGGTTCGACGCGCGTGATCTTGCCGACATAGATATTGGATTTCTTCTGCAGGCGGGGGCGATTTTCGATGTCCAGATCGTAGAGACGCTGCCCATCCACAAGTGCGACACGCATTTCTTCGGGCTGCGTGGCGTTGATAAGCATTTTTTTCATATAGTGACTCACCTTGTTGCCAGGCGAGCCGGAAACTCAGTACCAGTTCTGCATCGGGGAGCTGCGCTGACTGGCTGCCCCCGGATAATCCACGGTTTATCTGGCGCCTTTCCCTGACGCCCTCAATCTATCAATGCAAAAACTGCTGTCTACGTCCACCGCGGTGACCCATTTGCGGAGATCCCGCGTTGCCATACCCTGATGGCCATCCCGTGCCTGCGTATTGACGCACAGCCGGGGTGATCATGTCTGCTTGATTCCGGCGTACCTGTAGCTTATATCTCAATCCCGTACTCTGCCCGGGGCCTTTTGGTGGGTGAGTGGGGCGATGCTGTGTCAGTTGCCGCTCTTCCAGCCAACCCGGGTTACAGGGCCAGGTGCTCTGCGTCGGCACTCGCCCATGCCGCGAAAACGGATAGCCTGGTCGCTTGCACACTGCGAGTTGTCTAACTGCGCTGTGACGGTTACATTGATCGGCCGACGCTCGCAAACGAGCTTATCAGCAAATCTCATCGTACTCAAATATAAGAGGTAACAGACTTGACCCAGAGCTCAGCCTGTGAGCCGCCACGTGTTCGTCACCGCACGGTGGATGAACGCGGCGATGGTCAACGCCTGGACAATTTTCTCATCCGCGAAATGCACGGCGTTCCCAAGACGCGCCTGTATCGGGCCTTGCGCAAGGGTGAGATACGGGTCAACAAGGGACGGGTAAGAGCAGACTACCGTCTCAGACGGGGAGATGTTGTCCGTCTGCCTCCTCTGCACCAGGCGGGCCGTGGGCAGACGCCGGTAGTGCCCTATTACTGGTCGCAACGGCTCGCTACGCGGATAGTGCTCCGGGACGCGCGCCTGCTGGTGATCAACAAACCCTCGGGGCTCGCGGTCCACGGCGGAAGCGGGCTGGATTTCGGGCTGATCGAATCGCTGCGTCAGATTTACTCGCAAGATCGGCATCTGGAACTTGTGCATCGTCTCGATCGCGATACATCGGGCCTGATCCTCGTGTCCCGCCACCCGAAGGTGCTCAGAGAGCTGCACGGTCTGCTGCGCGGCGACGGTGTGCGCAAGGACTACCTGGCTGTCGCCGGTGGCCACTGGCCGCGACACCTGACGCGGGTAGAGGCGCCCCTGGAAAAAAACACGCTGCGATCCGGTGAGCGCATGGTGCGCGTCGCGAGAGGTGGCAAGCCCTCGATTACTGAGTTCGCGGTAATCCGTCGGGTCGGCGATGCGACACTGGTGCGCGCCCGTCCGCTGACCGGGCGTACCCACCAGATCCGTATCCACGCTCGGCATGCAGGCTTCCCGCTGCTCGGCGACAAGAAGTACGAAAACGAACGCAGTGCCACACTGACACGAGAGCTCGGCGTTCAACGTCTCTTTTTGCACGCTGAGCGGCTTCGCTTCCTTATCGACAATACGCCCTATGACCTCGAGGCGCCGCTGGACGAGGATCTTGCCGAACTGCTCGCATCGACACCATCCCGGTAGTGTGACACGCCTCGCTGTGGGCGGCGTGAACTGCTTGTATTGCCTCGTTTTTTTGACAAGACCAGCGTCTGGCCCTATAGTGCTCTCCTATGTCGCCGACCTCCCTTCCGCGCACGCTGGATTTACGCAAGCCAGGCATGCACAAAGCGCACTTTGAGGGCGGTCTTGCGCCCGCGCAACTGCCGCGCTTGCGCGGACTTCTTGCGGCTGACGAAGGAGATATCCACGCCGCGATCAGTTGCGGCACAGACGAGCAGGGGCGAACCGTAGTCTCGGTGATGGTTGATGCGCGTGTCAGCGTGCGCTGCCAGCGTTGCCTTGAGATCTTTAAGCGGCCACTGTCCTCCACCAGTGAGCTTGCAGTGGTCAAGACAGACGAGGAGGCGGCAGCACTACCCGACACGCTTGAGCCACTGCTGGCTGTCCACGACGTGGATCTGTGGGCGGTGGTAGAGGATGAACTGGTTCTGGCGATGCCAGTCTACAGCTATCATCACAATGAGGCGTGTATAGAGCAGTTGGCGGGCACAGGCTTTATGGCGGCGGCGCAGAAAAAGTCGGAGCAGAGAGAGAACGAGACTGAAGCGACCGCCGAGAACAGGAGCGACAGCCCCTTTGACGTATTGGCGCAATTGAAGCGCGATAGCAATCATTAACGAAGCAGGAGAACAGCATGGCTGTACAGCAGAACAGAAAGACGCGCTCCCGACGCGGAATGCGTCGGGCACATGATGGCTTGACCACCAGCACGCTGAGCACCGATCCTGTGTCGGGAGAGAGTCACCGTCGGCATCACGTGACCGCCGACGGTTTTTATCGCGGCAAAAAGGTTGTCGACACGAACGACGAGGATTGATTCCTGTCGCTGCTGCAGTCCCACTTAGAGGCTGCCGATCATACGAACCACCGCCAGACTTCCAGTAAGTTTACCGGTGGTTTTTTATTGAACAGAAAAAAGGACCTCAGGCATGGCGGACGCGGCGCTTGCGTTTGTTTTTCCCGGGCAGGGTTCACAGAAGACCGGAATGCTCACCTCAGCGCACACGCTCAGTGACGACGTCAGAAGCACGTTCAAGGAAGCATCAGATGCGCTCGGCTACGACGTCTGGGCACTGGTGTCAGAAGGTGATCAGGCCGCGCTCAACCTGACGGAGAACACCCAGCCGGTATTGCTGGCCTGCAGCGTGGCGCTCTGGCGGGCGTGGCGGGCGCAGGGTGGGTCTGCACCGACAGTGATGGCAGGGCACAGCCTGGGAGAATTCTCGGCGCTCACCTGCGCTGGAAGCCTGGAGTTTCCTGACGCCCTGCGTCTCGTGCGGGAACGCGGCCGCTTTATGCAGTCGGCTGTCCCTGTGGGCGAAGGTGCGATGGCCGCCGTACTCGGACTGGATGACGCCAACATTCAACGCATCTGCAGTGAAACGGCGACAGCGCTCAGCCAGGTTGTCGCCCCCGTGAATTTCAATGCGCCCGGGCAGGTCGTTATTGCCGGTCAAGCTGCCGCGGTGGAAGCGGCGATAGACGCTCTGAGGGCGGCGGGCGCGAAGCGCGCTCTGCCCTTGCCGGTGAGTGCACCATTCCACACCACGCTGATGCAGCCTGCCGGCGAGAAACTCGCGGATATACTGGCGGGTATGGAGGTGAAGCCGCCGCAGATACCGGTTATTCACAACGTTCACGCGCGCCCTGAGCAGAAAGCAGACACGATACGTGACCTACTGGTAACACAGATTGCCAACCCCGTTCTGTGGACCGACTGTGTCCGGGCTCTGGCGCAGACCGGGGCAAAGCGGTTCGCCGAGTGTGGCCCCGGTAATGTTCTGTGTGGACTGAATCGACGTATCGACAAATCCATCAAGAGTTTCCCGCTCGAGACTCCCGAGGGCATACAGGCGCTGTTGGCGGAACTCGACGCCGAGACGGAGACACCCCATGAGTGAAAAAGATCAGGTCGGCAGGGTTGCCCTCGTGACCGGCGCAAGCCGCGGCATCGGTCGCGCCATCGCTGAACAACTCGCTGCCAGCGGGCACTATGTGGTCGGTACGGCGACATCGGACTCCGGCGCTGCGGCGATTACTGCTTTCCTCGAGTCGGCAAACACGCCGGGTGTCGGCATGTGCCTGGACGTCACGGATGGGGAGTCGGTCAGCGCGCTTGTCTCCTCGGTGACGGCGAGCCATGGTGCGCCACAGGTACTGGTGAACAACGCGGGTATTACCCGTGACAGCCTGCTCATGCGCATGCAGGAGCGGGATTGGGAGGATGTGATCAGTACCAACCTTAGCGCCCTGTACCGGGTCAGCAAGGCCTGCGTGAAGGGCATGACGCGGGCGCGCTGGGGGCGTATTGTCACCATTACGTCGGTCGTCGGCGCCATGGGCAACGCGGGACAAAGCAATTACGCAGCCAGCAAGGCCGGCGCCAGTGGGTTCAGCCGTGCTCTGGCCCGCGAAGTCGCTACGCGCAATGTAACAGTGAACTGCATTGCGCCGGGTTTTATCGACACCGACATGACACGCGACTTGAGTGACGCCCAGAAAGAAGCCATGCTCGGACAGATCCCACTGGGCCGACTGGGGGCTCCCGGTGAGATTGCCGCACTGGTAGACTTCCTGTGCAGCGATAATGCAGCCTACATAACAGGGGAGACCATTCACATCAACGGCGGCATGCATATGGCGTAGTTCCAGGCCCTTGAAAGTAGTATTACTGCCCGTGAAAACTCTGTAAAATCCAAGCGTAGTCCGGGTGAAGTCTGGGTTCCCAACAGCAGCAGGAGAAGTCGATAATCATGAGCAGCATCGAAGAACGCGTGAAGAAAATCGTCGCCGAACAGCTTGGCGTCAAGGAAGACGAAGTCCAGACTGAGGCCTCGTTCGTCGAGGATCTCGGTGCGGATTCCCTGGATACGGTCGAACTGGTCATGGCTCTTGAAGAAGAGTTCGAAACCGAAATCCCCGACGAGGAAGCCGAGAAAATCACGACGGTCAAACTCGCCATCGATTACATCGAAACCAACCTCGCCTGAGCGGTGTAGTCGCCCGCTGAAGGCCGCCCCTGTCGTATGATGGGGCGGCTTTTTTTATGATACCTGGCACTATCGGGGCGTCGTCGGCGAATGGGCGCAGTACTGGTCAAGGAGCGAACCTGTGAACGGCAGAAGAGTCGTGGTGACGGGAATGGGCGCGGTGACATCGGTCGGTCACAGCGTCGAATCGAGCTGGCAGAATATTCTTGCCGGTCAAAGTGGCGCGGCGGATATCACGACATTCGATGTCAGTGCCTACAGCACCCGTTTCAGCGCCAGCGTACGTGATTTCGATATTTCACCTTACCTGTCGTCCAAAGAGGCGCGCACGCTCGACTCCTTCGTACAGTACGGTATGGCGGCCGGTATCCAGGCGATGGAGGACGCCGGTCTCGAAATAACCGAAGCCAATGCCCCCCGGGTCGGCTGCGCGATCGGTTCCGGCATCGGCGGTATCGGTCAGATCGAGAAAAACACCGAGATCGTCAACCGCGCCGGTCCGCGTAAAGTCTCGCCATTTTTTGTGCCCGGCTCGATTATCAACATGATCAGCGGCAATCTGTCCGTGAAGTACGGGATGCAGGGCCCTAACCTGGCAATCGTGACCGCCTGCACCACGGGAACCCACAACATCGGTCTTGGCGCCAGGTTGATTGCACAGGGCGATGCCGACGTCATGCTGGTCGGGGGCGCCGAGATGGCGACGACGCCAGTCGGGCTGGGAGGATTCGCGGCGGCCCGGGCACTGTCCACGCGCAATGATGATCCGGCGGCCGCCTCTCGGCCCTGGGATCGTGACCGGGACGGTTTTGTGCTCGGTGATGGTGCCGGCGTTCTACTGCTGGAGGAACTCGAGACTGCGCGGGCGCGCGGTGCGAGGGTTTACGCGGAAGTCAGTGGCTTCGGAATGAGTGGCGACGCTTTTCATATGACGCTGCCGCCCGAGGATGGCCACGGCGCCGCCGCGGCCATGGCCAATGCACTGCGCGATGCCGGCCTGGCGACCGACGCCATCGACTATATCAACGCGCATGGCACGTCTACCCAGGCCGGTGATCTGGCGGAGAGCCGCGCCATCGAGACAGTACTCGGCAGCGCTGCCAGCGGCGTCGCGGTGAGCTCTACCAAGTCCATGATTGGCCATCTGCTGGGCGCCGCGGGGGCGGTCGAGGCGATCTACACGACACTGGCACTGCGAGACCAGGTCGCACCGCCAACGATCAATCTCGACAACGTCGATGACGGTTGCCGACTGAACTATGTGCCCAACCAGGCGCAGCAGCGTCCGATACAGCATGCACTGTCGAATTCGTTCGGCTTTGGCGGCACGAATGGATCGCTCGTTTTCAGCCGGATGAGTTAGGCGCTTGCCCGGCGTGTCCGCGGCAATGCGCACCTGGGTTGATGGCTGCAGCACCGACAGATTGCCGCTGCCCGATCGCGGTATCGAATTTGGCGATGGCTTGTTTGAAACCATGCCCATCATCGATGGGCGCATTCCCTGGCTAAGTTTGCACCTGCAGCGCCTGCGTGCCGGGCTTCACAGGCTGGACTTCCCGCCAGCGACGGCCGACACCGTGCATTCACAGCTGGTGGGCGCGCTGGAAGACGCTTGCAGCGCGGGCATCATGCGCTTGACCGTCACCCGCGGTAGTGCGCCGCGCGGTTACGCACCGCCCCTTGAGCCGAAACCGCGGGTTATCATCCAAATGGGAATCAGCGATGGGGTTGGCCAGCCCGTGTTGCCGCCGGCCAATGTGGCGTGCAGCGCTGTCAGGTGGTCCTGGCAGCCGGCACTGGCGGGCATCAAGCACAACAACCGTCTCGAGCAGGTTCTCGCGGCGCGGGAACGGCAACGGGCGGACGTGGATGAAATGCTCATGCTCGATCAGTCCGACAATGTCATCTCGGTAATCAGCGCCAACCTGTTTGTCCTGCGCGGCGAGTCGTTGCTGACGCCCTCGCTGGAGCACTGCGGCATCGCGGGCACGCGTCGGCGCCTGCTTCTGGACGAACTCGCGCCCGTACTCGGCCTGACCACACAGGAGGTCACGCTTACCGAGTCCGAGATTATTGCTGCCGACGCCGTTTTTTACTGCAACAGCGTGCGAGGGTACCAGCCCATCGGGCGCTATGGGACGCATCGCTGGGCAGCCCACCCGTCTATCGACAGCCTCCAGGCTCTGTATGCCGAGCGTCTGCGGATATGCGACGCCTGATCGGCGCACTGCTGGCGCTGCTGCTCCTGTTGTCGCTGGGGGCCTATGCGCTCCTCGCGTTCTGGCGCCAGCCGGTAACGATGCCTGTCGGTGGCTATCATCTGGAGGTGATTCCAGGAGACTCGCTGGCGTCGCTTGCCCGGCGACTCGCGGCGGACGGCGTGATTCACAGTGAGCGCCTGATGCGCGCATATGGGCGCCTGGCCGGGCTGGATGCGAAGCTGCACACCGGGGAATATCGATTCAAAGGCCGCGTCACGGCGGCGCAACTGCTGGAGCGCATAGCGCGGGGTGACGTTGTCACTCACCGTGTCACGCTACCCGAGGGCATTACCCTGGTCCGCGCCCTGGCTATCCTGGCAGAGGCGCCGCGCCTGGAGTCGGTTCTCTCTGGTCCCGGAGACGCCAGGCTGGTGGAGCTCGCAGAGGGGCGGCCCTCTGCCGAGGGCCTGTTTCTTCCTGAAACCTACCGCTATGAGAGCAACGCCACCGACTGGGAGATCCTGAGCCGGGCGCATGCCGATCTCATGGCGACGCTGAAGCGGTCTTGGATGGACAGGCAGGCAGCGCTGCCCTATGAAGAGCCATACGATGCGCTCATCATGGCTTCCATCGTCGAGCGGGAGACCGGGGTCGCGCGGGAACGTGGCCGGGTTGCCGGGGTCTTCGTGCGGCGTCTGCAGCGCGGCATGCGCCTGCAGACTGATCCCACCGTGATTTATGGGCTGGGCGAGGAATTCGACGGCAACCTCACCCGCGCGCACTTGCGTGATGCCGACAACCCCTACAATACGTATCGGCACGATGGCCTGCCGCCCACGCCTATCGCGCTTCCGGGCAAGTCATCGCTGCACGCCGCGTTGAACCCTCAGGCGGGCAGTGCCCTGTATTTTGTGGCACGCGGCGACGGGTCCCACGTCTTCAGCGACACCCTGGAAGCGCATCGCAAGGCCGTGAGAACCTACCAACTGCAGCGGCGGGCAGATTATCGTTCAAGCCCGGAGGGTAATTAGTCACCGTATGGCGAGACGCGGGTTGTTTATCACGTTTGAAGGCGGCGAGGGCGTTGGCAAGTCCACGGCACTGGCCTATATGGCGCGGCAGTTGAGGAGCGCGGACATCCCGGTCGAGATCACCCGGGAACCCGGCGGTACGCCACTTGGCGAGGACATTCGTCGGCTGCTATTGACGGTGCGGGATATGCCGATCGATCCACAGGCGGAACTGTTGCTGATGTTCGCAGCGCGCGCGCAGCACGTGCGCACGAAAATCGATCCGGTGCTGGCGGGCGGCTCCTGGGTCTTGTGTGATCGCTTCACTGATGCGTCCTATGCCTATCAGGCTGGTGGTCGCGGGCTGCCGCTGCAATGGGTCCAGCAACTCGAACAACTGGTCCAGGGCGATCTGCATCCGGATTGTACGCTGCTACTGGACGCGCCAGTGACGATGGCAATCGAGCGCGCCCGCGGCCGCGGCGAGCTCGATCGCTTTGAGCAAGAGGAGAGCGACTTCTTTGAGCGCGTGCGCGCGACCTACCTGCGCCTGGCGCGCGAGAGTTCCGGGCGCTATCGCCTGGTCGATGCGGCGCAACCGCTGGCACATGTACACGAGCAGCTACACGAGATCGCAAACGACCTCGTGCAGTGCTGGCGCGAGGGGGCAGACGCATGAGCGCTGAACTTGCTGCGCAGCTCGACGCTATCAGCACGCCGCTGCCGTGGCAGCGCGATGCCTGGGAGCGGCTGCGTGCGGCGGCTGAACAGGATCGTCTGCCCCATGCCCTGCTGATCAGTGGTGAGACGGGCAGCGGTCGGCGCCGCTTCGCCACCGCGCTGTCACGTTTTCTACTTTGCCAGGCGCCGCGGCACGGCAGTAACTGCGGCGAGTGCAAAACCTGTTTGCTGAGTCGTTCGCAGGGCCACAGCGACTGGCGCTGGCTGGAGCCAGCCGGGAAAAGCCGCAGCATCGGTGTCGAGCAGATTCGCGAGGTCATCCGCTTTACCATGCAGACCAGTGCCTTGGGGAAGTACAAGATTCTCGTGCTGCATCCTGCCGACGGGCTGACGCTGGCGGCCGCCAACGCCTTTCTGAAGTGTCTCGAGGAGCCGGCACCAAACACGCTCATAATTCTGATCGCGCGGGCATCCTCCGGGGTACCGGCGACCCTGCGTTCGCGCTGCCAGCGTTTGCCTCTACCGGCACCGGATGCGAGTGTTGCGCTGGACTGGCTGTCGCTGGTGTGCGGAGATGAGGCGTGGGCCAGGCGCGCGCTCACTGGCGCCAATGGCATGCCCCTGACGGCAGAGCACCTGCTGCGTGATGATGACGCTCTGCAGGCAGCGGAGGCTTTGCAGAAAGCCCTGTCGGGTCTGTTGCAGGGTAGGGCAGACCCGGTGCAGGCAATCGGCGTGCTCGGCGATCTGGACGCAGGTACGGTCGTGCAGGCACTGCGGCAACAGCTGTATTGCAGGTTGCGCGAGCTCTCGGCAGCGAACCTGCGCGAACCCGGCGCGCGCGCATTGCTACTGCTCGATACACGGCTGCAAACGCTGCAGCGGGCCATTGCCGGGGGTGCTACGCCGCAACGTGACCTGCTCGTCTCCACCCTCGTCGCGCAGTTGCACGGTATATTGGGCGGGGCTGCGAGGGAGTGATAAACTCGAAGCGTGTCTGACACGAGGGGTTCATGAGTGAACGATCCACACAACAGCCGCCAGGGTATACTGTCGCTGACCATCAGGGACAAGGCGGTGCTTTACTCCGCATACATGCCCTTTGTCAAAAACGGTGGGTTGTTTGTTCCAACCAACAAGAGCTACGACATCGGTGATGAAGTGTTCATGCTCCTGACACTTATGGATGAACCGGAGAAAATCCCGATTGCCGGGCGCGTGGTCTGGGTGACGCCGCGCGGGGCCCAGGGCAATCGCACGGCAGGTATCGGTGTTCAGTTTTCCGAAGAGGACGCCTCGGCGAATGCCAAGATTGAACAGCACCTTGCCGGCACACTCAAGTCAGAGAAGCCGACGCACACGATGTAAGGATCGTCGCATAACCTTACATAACGCTTTATGTTTTCGTTCTATCGCTTTGTTTTAATTGGATTTATTGAAAAAAAATGGGCTCCGAAAAGGAGCCCACCAAGACCATTAGGAGTGAAACATAAAGGAATTTCTCCCTTTACGGGGTCATGGGGCATGCCCCGGTGACCAGAAAGTCGCGATTGACTTCCAGCCACACTTAAAGTATCGCTCAAATGCGCAAATTTTCCATCGCAATCGGTAGAAAGATTTAGCACCTTTGGCTATAAAGCCAGGCTAGAGGCATCTTTCTCTGGAATACTTCCTCGATGACCGATTATTCTGGCAGCATCCCGCTACGCGGCGTCATGGAGGCTTTCTACGGCACTCCGTGGCCTATGTCTGCACGCTTGTCATATGCGCGCTGGCTGTCAGAGCTTGGACTCAACTGCTACCTGTACGCGCCCAAGGCGGATCCTTATCTGCGACGCGCCTGGAGTGACCACTGGCCTGCCGTTGAATGGCGTGCGCTCACGTCGCTGTCTGCGGAATACCGGCGGCGGGGCGTGGCTTTCGGCGTGGGCCTGTCGCCATTCTCCCTGTACGCAGACTACAGCCACGCTCGACGCGCGCGCCTGCGCCGCAAGATAAAACGCCTCAATGCATTGGAGGCACCGGTGCTGGGCATTCTGTTCGACGACATGCCCGGCGACCAGCCAGACCTGGCAGCAAGGCAGGCGGAAATTGTCCATGACTGCTCTGACTGGTCGAGCGCGCAGAGATTACTGGTCTGCCCGACCTATTATTCCAGCGATCCCGTACTGGAGCGGGTTTTCGGTACAAGGCCCGCCGACTACTGGCAGCAGCTGGGCACCCTGCTGCCGGATACTGTCGATGTATTCTGGACCGGCCCGCGCGTCTGCGCCGACGCGCTGACGGCGTCCGAGCTCAGCACTATCAACACACAGTTGGCGCGACCGGTAACAGTGTGGGACAACTATCCGGTGAACGATAGCGCACAGCGTTCCCGCCACCTGTACCTTGAACCGCCGCCGCGACGTGCCGCGGCCACCCTGCGAGCGGCAACCCGCGGACACCTGTGCAATGGCATGAATCAGCCGCTTTTGAGCCTGCCAGCCATCGCCGGCCTGGCCGGCCTTTACGATCCGGCGCTGGATACCGATGCCTGGCTGTCGAGCAACCTGGGGTCCGCTACGCTGCGCTGCCTGCGCTGTGACGCCTCGCGGTTCCGGGACAGCACCCGGGAGCAGCTGTGTGAACTTCACGGCGAGGCATTGCGACAGAAGTACCTGGCTTTGGAGACGCCGGCGGCAAATGAGGTGCTTGCCTGGCTTGACGGTGACTACGTCTTCGATCCCGCCTGTCTGACCGATTGAGCCTAAGTCCGACAGGCTCCTAGGCTCAGGTAAAAGCTGGTTGAACGCATACCGGCCTTGTGGCAAACTTTCGCCTCTCGAATTGCACCCGCCAGCACGCGAAACAGCTTTGTCAAACCACGATTTTTCTCGGGTACCGTGCCCGCGGCAAATCAGTGACCAGGTTTCACGGTACTCGGCGGCAGCAGGTCACGCGGGAGTGGCGGAATTGGTAGACGCGCTGGATTTAGGTTCCAGTGCCGCAAGGCGTGAGAGTTCGAGTCTCTCCTTCCGCACCAACGACAGCAGCAGGCTGCGGCACCCGCAGCCAGACTAAAGCGCAGGTCCAGGGTGGCCTGAACGCTTCAAATGAGGAAACACGATGCAGGTCTCTATTGAAACGACGTCGGGTCTAGAGCGCCGCCTGACCGTGGGTGTGCCGGCAGAGCGCGTGGACGCGGAGGTAGACAACCGCTTGAAACAGGCTGTTAAAAACGTACGCCTGCCCGGTTTCAGGCCCGGGAAGGTCCCGATCAAGGTCATGCGCCAACGCTTTGGCGCGGGCGTGCGGCAGGAGGTGCTGGGCGAGGTAATGAGCCAGACCTTTCAGGATGCAGTGCAGCAGGAGGACCTGCACCCCGCGGGCCAACCCGCGATCGAGGCGCGCAGCATCGAGGCGGGGCGTGACCTGGAATATGTGGCCACTTTCGAGGTTTTTCCCGACATCAACGTCAAAGAAGTTGCCGACTTTACCGTAGAGAAACCTTCTGCCGAGGTGTCCGATGCGGACGTCGACGAGATCATCAAGGTATTCCGCAAGCAGCAGGGCAGTTGGGAAAGTGTGGAGCGGCCGGCGGAAACCGGCGACCAGGTGATCCTGGACTATGAGGGCACGCGTGATGGCGCAGAATTCGAGGGCGGCACTGCGACAGATGCAGAACTCGAGCTGGGTTCCGGGCGCATGATTCCCGGCTTCGAGGATGGCATCGTCGGCATGCAGGCGGGTGACGAGAAGACGCTTTCTCTCACTTTCCCGGAGGACTACCACGCCGAGGAGCTGCGGGGCGCGGAAGTCGAATTCAAGGTTCAGGTAAAAGATGTCAAGGCGCTCGAGCTGGCGCCGCTGGATGCGACCCTGTTTGCCAGCTACGGCGTAGAGGGCGACGACGAGGCCAAGTTCCGACAGGAAGTGGCGGATAACATGCGGCGCGAGCTACGCAATGCGGTAGAGGCAAAAGTAAAGCAGCAGGTTATGGATGCACTGCTGGAATCGCACAGCGACCTCGACATACCCAAAGCGCTGGTCAAGCAGGAGATCGGCAACCTGCGGCAACAGATGTTTCAGCAGTTTGGCGGTGCGGCGGGGCAGGACCTCGATCTGGAATCGCTGCTCCCGGATGACATGTTCAGTGAGCGCGCGGAACGCCGCGTCAAGCTCGGCCTGTTACTCAACGAGATGATCAGGACGCTCGAGTTGCAAGCCGATGCCGACCGGGTACGCGCCGAGATAGAGGAGATGGCGTCGACCTACCAGGACCCGCAGGAGGTGATCAACTGGTACTATGCAAACCAGGAACAGCTGGCGAACGTAGAGTCAAAGGTATTGGAAGATCAACTGGTCGAGCGCCTGCTGGAAAAGGCAGCCATTGCAGAGATGCCATGCACTTATCAGGAGGCGATCAGCCAGGGTCAGCAGGCCAATAGCTAACGCTGAAATGACAGTCAATCGGGTCGGGGCCGCGGGTCCCGGACGCTAAGGATAGAATTACGATGTCGCAATCAGAAGGTAATGCAGTGGATACGATTTCCAATATCGGCCTTATCCCCATGGTCGTGGAGCAGACAGCGCGCGGAGAGCGCTCTTACGATATCTTCTCTCGGCTGTTGAAGGAGCGCGTTATCTTCATGGTCGGTCCAGTCGATGATCATATGGCGAATCTGATAGTGGCGCAGCTGCTGTTTCTCGAGTCCGAAAACCCCGACAAGGACGTAAATCTGTATATCAACTCGCCTGGCGGGTCGGTGACAGCCGGGATGTCTGTGTACGATACCATGCAATTTATCAAGCCCGACGTCAGCACCATGTGCATCGGCCAGGCGGCCTCGATGGGCGCGTTCCTGCTCGCTGGCGGTGCCAGCGGCAAGCGCCTCGTGCTCCCCAATGCACGCACGATGATCCACCAGCCCATGGGTGGCGCCCAGGGGCAGGCCTCGGATATTGAAATTCACGCCAAGGAGATCCTCTCGATTCGCGAGCGCCTGAATCAACTTTTAGCCCATCACACGGGGCAGCCGCTGGAAGTGATACAACGCGACACCGAGCGCGATCGCTTCATGAGCGCCGAGGAGAGCCGCGACTATGGCCTGGTAGACGCCGTTGTCAGTTCGCGGGACGCCGGCACGGCTTGAGGTATCGCACTTGCAAAGACTGGGTAAAAACCTCAACCTAGAGTGATTGAGGAAACATTCAGCACGTGGTTATAGGCGAATAAATGAGTAAGGAATCCCCCGGATCCGGTGATGACAGCGGTAAACTTTTATACTGCTCTTTCTGCGGCAAGAGTCAGCACGAGGTGCGCAAGCTCATCGCCGGTCCCTCTGTCTTCATATGCGATGAGTGTGTTGACCTGTGCAACGACATCATTCGCGAGGAAGTGCAGGAGGCAGGCTCCGATGAAAAACAGGATCGCTTGCCGGTGCCTCAGGAAATCAACGACAACCTCGATGAGTACGTGATCGGCCAGCAGCGTGCCAAAAAGATTCTGTCTGTCGCGGTATACAATCACTACAAGCGTCTGCGCTACAGTCCATCGCGCGGCGATGGAGTGGAACTCGGCAAGAGCAACATATTGCTGGTTGGACCGACCGGCTCAGGCAAAACGCTGCTTGCCGAAACGCTGGCTCGCTTGCTGGATGTTCCTTTCACCATCGCGGACGCAACCACGCTGACGGAGGCGGGTTATGTCGGCGAAGATGTTGAGAACATCATTCAGAAGCTCTTGCAGAAATGTGATTACGATGTCGAGAAAGCGCAGGTCGGTATCGTCTATATCGATGAAATAGACAAGATATCCCGCAAGTCGGACAATCCCTCGATCACCCGCGACGTGTCCGGCGAAGGCGTGCAGCAGGCGCTGCTGAAACTGATCGAAGGTACCGTGGCCTCGGTTCCACCACAGGGCGGTCGCAAGCATCCCCAGCAGGAGTTTCTGCAGGTTGATACCGCCAACATACTGTTTATCTGCGGTGGTGCCTTCGCCGGGCTCGACAAGGTGATACGCCAGCGCTCGGAGAAAGGCGGCATCGGGTTCGGTGCTGAAGTCAAGAGCAAGGACAATACACGCAATGTCGGTGAGCTACTGTTCGAGCTGGAACCCGAAGATCTCGTGCAGTATGGCCT
>CAYFVJ010000045.1:0-16263 GCA_964346555.1 uncultured Alteromonadaceae bacterium
CTGGATAGAGCGCTGCCCTCCGAAGGCAGAGGTCTCAGGTTCGAATCCTGACGGGCGGGCCACAACCTCACGGTGTACTGGCGTCGTTATCGCGCACTTCAGTCAATGCCCAGCTTGCGTGTGGGCTCTCTGCCGACGCCCGAGCGGATCCTTACACCCGCACCGGCCTCGCGGCCGTGCTCGTAGCTCTCGCTCCGTCGGTAGCTGTAGGACCGTCTGGTGTACTTCACATTGTACTTCTCGCGGATGAGATCGCGCTTCACGACCATGAGCGCCCGGGCATCGCTCGATTGGGCATCATCCGGCGGCGCACCGGCCGATTCCCCACCGCGCTTCTCTTCCGCCATGCGCTCGAGCATCAATACGATCTCGTGGCTCGCACCGAGCCGGAAATCGTTCATCGCCCTGCGGTCTGCGCCGGTCGACTGCCGGTGCCGGAGTGCGAGGCGCTCGATCTCGTTGACGAGAAAATCCAGGACATAAGCCGCAACGAGGGCGTCCTGGTCCAGGCCGAGGAACTCCGAGTACCAGCGGCCCGTGACCGGATTCTCCTGCATGCGCGTCTCACAGTCGTATAAATGCGCTACGGGAATGATCAGCAGGCTGTACCACCGCGGCACACGGTGGTGCTCACGCGGTGCCCGCTCCTCGGTAATCCGATCATCGATGCCATCCCGGAGCATGACCGCCGCATGATCAAGGTTGTACTTCGCCATCAGCTTTGCAGCGCGGGACGCGGCGATGGCGGCCTCATGCGGCGAGCTGGTATCGGCCGCCATGGCCAGCAGGCGCCTGACACGCTCGATCAGCCGTTGGTCAACGTGACCGCTCACTGAAGCCCTCCCCGGTCTCAAAGCTGGGTGGTATCGGCGCCATTCCCGGCAGCTCAGGCAGGTCGTTCCCGGCGATCACCGTCGGCTGCCGCTGACCTTCCATCACCGTCGCACTCACAGCCGGGGTGGACCTCTTGGTGTCCTGTCCGGTGACGCTGTAATGGGATGCCGATTATCCGGTGGTGAGAGAGTAGCCTCATCGCAACGGTTGGGGTACCCGTTCCGGGTAGCTGCAACCACCCACGGCATTCAGTCGAATCCGTGCAAACCGTAGCAGCACCCAAGCTCGCATGTCAGCCTGTTCCCGGCATTCCCGAAAGGAGCAACCGAGCATGGACCGACGCGCACCGCTGCTCGCCCCGCTGGCACTGGCAATGGCGGGGCTCATGCCTGCCGGCGCCCACGCGCTCAAGGCGAAGGCGGACCTGGAAACCTGCCAGCGCTGGCACCAGCGCATCGAGCACTACACGCGCCTGCGACGGGCCGGCGGATCATCGACGCAGATGGAGCGCTGGCGGCAGGCGCGCAAGGGCTACGAGCAGAAGTTCCGCGATGCGCGCTGCCACCGCTGGGGCCGCAAGCTGCGCGATTGATGGCGCCGGCAGCCCGGGCGTGGCGAAGGCCGGGGTCAGAACAACGCCGCCTGCTGCGGCAGGGGCCACGGCTGCAGCGGCGCGAGCCCCGGGACCTGTTCACACAACGCCTCGTGGTACTCCCGCGCGAAGGCCGGGCAGTGCTGATTGTTGGGGCAGTGCATCATGAAATAGAGCGTGTGGCCGGCGTCGAGGTAAGCGGCGCCACGCTGCAGCCAATCCTCGACCCAGGGCCCGTTCTGGGCCCTGTCCGGGTGCAGCACGACCCGCGCGTAGGCAAGACCGTTGTAGACCGTGTCCAGCAGCGGCACGTCAGGCTTCTTGTGGCGGGCCGCGAGCACCTCCGGGTGCTGGCTGTCGCCCCGGTAGATGGGGCGGCTGTCGAACATGACCCGGCCCGCACCGTAGCGCTCCAGCAGTGGCTCCACCCGCTGCGGCTCGCTGAAAAAGACCGGATGGCGCAGCTCCAGCACGTAGCGGTGCGCCCGCGGCAGCTGCGCGAACAGTGCCTCCAGCGCCGGCAGCGCCTCCGGGCCGAGGGTCGCCGGGCACTGCACGAGGAAGGGGCCCAGGTGTTCCTGCATGGCCTCCATAGCGGAAAAGAAGGCCCGCAGATCCTCCCGCCGCGGCCGGCTCTCATGGGTCAGCGTCCGCGGCAGTTTGAAGCTGAAGCGAAAGTCCGTGCCCGCCACCGCGGAGGCCCAGCGGCCGGTCGTGGCGCGATCCGGTACGCGGTAGAAGGTCGTGTTGCCCTCCACCGTATTGAACACCCGGGCGTAGTCGGCGAGCGTCGATCCCCCGGCGCCCGGCCGGGGGAAGTAGCTACCGGTCCAGCCGGGGAAGCCCCAGGCTGGGAGGCCGAGGTAGAAAGCGGCGCTACCGTTCAAGGGCCGCGTCCCGGGCCTGCAGCATGGGCCGGGCACCGCTAACGGGACGCCCTTCCGGGCCCGGATTCGCCGCCGGGCAGCGTGCAGACTCCCGGGGCAGCGGCCGGGCGCCGGCAGGCTGGAGGAAGCGGCGGCGGTCGCTGCCCTCGTTCCCCGGGTGGAACATTTTTGCCCTCCTGAATCGGTCCGCCGGCAGGCTGGCCGCGTGGCCCGGGCAGGTCTACTACCCGCCGACGGCCGGCCCGCTATACTCCGCGGCAGCATACCAGCCTGGAGATTCTGTGCTCGCCCTGCCATCGTCCTCACCCCCGCGCGGCCCGGTCGCACGCACCGTCCTGGCCGGCGTGGCCCTCGCCGGTCTCGCAGCGGTCATCGGCACCGCCGGCGCCGGGCCGGTGGCGGCGCCGGCGTGGCAACCCCGGGCGTTCTCCGCGACCTACCGCGTGCATTACGATCTCGTGCCCTTTACGGCCCGGGGCGAGCGCAGCCTCCGGATCGAGGGGGAGCGCTGGCACTTCCGGTCGCTCATCGACGCGAAGCTGTTCAGCCTGGAGGAGGAAGCCACGCTGGCTGCACGGCCTGACGGTTCGCTGCTTCCGCTCAGCTACCGCTACCGCCAGCGCGGCCTCGTCGGTCGCCGGGACCGCCTGGTCACCTTCGACCGCAGTGCGGGCCTGGTCCGGCGCAGCGGCGACAAGGTCCGCAAGCACCCGCTGCGGGAGCCGGCCTGGGATCCCCTCGGCTGGCAGCTCGCCCTGCAGCAGGACCTCGTCCGCGACCATCCCGCCCTCGCGGCGCGCTACCACTACCGCGTCAGCGATGGCGGAGACTACGAGGACTACAGCTTCGTGCCCGGCGCGCGGGAGACGATGACCGTCCCCGCCGGTACCTTCGAGGCGCTGCGCCTGGAGCGCGACCCGGTGCCCGCGGGCGAGGAGGCGACACGGCTCTGGCTGGACCCGACGCGGGACTACCTGCTCCTGCGCATGGAGCTGGTTGATGAGAAGGGGCGCGAGCTCACCGTGGCCCTGGAAACAGCGCCCGCCGCGACGGCGGCCGGGCCGTGAAGCTGCCTGGTGCGTTCCTGCGGACCGCTGCGCCGTGCCTCGCCGCGGCATCAGCCGCGCCGAATCCGCATGCGGGTCCACGCCGCCGCCGGCAGCCCCTGAGACCCGCCGCTACCGACTGCCCCGTCAGGTCAGCACAGACCAGAGCACGCCCGCGGCAATCGCAGAGCCGATGACGCCCGCGACGTTGGGGCCCATCGCGTGCATCAGAAGGTAATTCGTGCGGTCGTATGCCTGCCCGACGTTGTGAACCACACGCGCCGAATCGGGGACCGCTGACACACCCGCCGCCCCGATCAGCGGGTTGAGGCGATCATCGCCACGCAGAAACAGGTTCATGAACTTGGCGAACATCACCCCCGAGGCGGTCGCAAAGGCGAAAGCCAGCGCGCCGAGGCAGAAGATCTTGATCGAGTCCGGGGTGAGAAAGCTGCGCGCCTCGGTCGAGACACCCACGGAAAAGCCGAGCAATATCGTGACGATATCAATCAGGGCGTTGCGGGCGGTATTGGCCAGCCGCTCGGTAACCCTGGCCTCCTTGAGGAGATTGCCGAAGAAGAGCATGCCGAGCAGGTTCAACGAACCCGGGACGATAAACGCGGTGATGAGAAAACCGATAATGGGAAACAGCATCTTCTCGCGCTTGCTCACCTGGCGCGGCGGTCTCATGCGAATCACCCGTTCGGCCGGTGTCGTCAGCAGGCGCATGATGGGCGGCTGTATAACCGGCACCAGCGCCATGTAGGAATAGGCGGACACGGCGATGGGGCCGAGCAACTCCGGCGCCAGCTTGGACGCGAGAAAAATGGCAGTGGGACCGTCCGCGCCGCCGATGATGCCAATGGCACCGGCTTCGTCCGGTCCGAAGCCCAGGTAGAGGGCGCCGAACAGGGTCACGAAAATTCCGGCCTGCGCGGCCGCACCGAGAAACACCAGCCGCGGGTTGGACAGCAGCGCCGAGAAATCCGTCATGGCGCCGATGCCCAGGAACACCAGCGGTGGAAACCAGCCGTAGCGGACACCGTGATAGAGAATGTTCAGAACCGAGTTTTCCTCCCGGTAACCGATCCCCATTCCCTCGGCAAAGGGGATATTCCCCACCAGCATCCCGAAGCCGATGGGAACCAGCAGCAGGGGCTCGTAATCGCGCGTGATGGCGAGGTAAATGAACACGCAGCCGATGATAATCATCAGCACATTGCCCCACTGGAGCTGCCCGAAGCCGCTGCTGCCGAGAAATGCCAGCAGGAAGTCGGTCATGCGCGGGGCTCGAGCGACAGCAGTAGGTCGTCTTCCAGTACGCTCTGTCCCTGCTCGACATGGACGCTGGCGACCACGCCGTTGAGCACCGCGCAGATCTCGTTTTCCATCTTCATGGCCTCGAGCAGCAACAGGCACTGGCCTGCAGTGACCGTATCGCCGGCCTTCACCGCCATGCTCTGGATGACGCCCGGGAGCGGCGCACGCACCTCCCCCAGGGCGCCCTGCGGTTGCGTCCGCGCCGGCTGCGGGCCCGCCCCTGCAACGACCTGCGGTCGCTCGATCTTTACGGATTCCTGCTGCGCCCGCTCTATGTCCACATCCAGGGTGACGCCGTTGACGGTGACGCGCGCGCGGCTGTCCTGGAACGCGTCGATGGACACTTCATAGTGATTACCGTTGATAACGTATTTAAAGGTGCTCATACAGACATACTCAGCTTCAACCCCTGCGCTCAAAGATGCGCGCCTTGTCGACCTGCATCTGGGTTTTACCGGCGTTCCACCAGGGTGAAAACGGACGCGTCACCTTGCGTACCGTCACCGTACTCGCACCCTCAGGATCAAAGGTGCGCAGGTCCATATACAGCGCCAGCGCGATCGCATGGGTCATCTCTGCGGTGACTTCGATCTCAGGCTCCTCCCCCTCGCCCTGCAGCGCCGAAGCGGCCCGCGAACGTGCCGGTCGATTGGTCACACGCCGCAGTACCAGCAAGAACAGATAGATGCCGGTCAGCCCGGAGAAAACGGAACCCATACCCAGCACAAGCAGGGTCAGGGCAAGCTCCGGGGACGACAGCTGCTCGACGCTGTCCGCGGTTGCCGCCGTGGCAGACGCACTGAAGCCGGACGCGCAAAAGATCGCCGCACCGAGCGCGACGGATCGCCGAAGATTGCTGGCTGCCATGGGAACTCCCGGGCCCTGGTAGGCGGCTGTAGTGGGCGGTTGTAGTGGGTAACTAAAGCGGAATATTGCCGTGTTTTTTCGGCGGCAGGGATTCGCGTTTGGTGCTCAACATCTCCAGCGCACGAATCAGGCGGAAACGGGTCTTGTCCGGCTCGATGATGTCATCGATGTAGCCGTGGTGCGCCGCCTGATACGGATTCATGAACTGCGCTTCATAGTCCCGGGTGAGACGCTCGAGCTCGGCCTCCGGGTCCGCGGCGGCCGCCAGCTCACGCCCGTACACGACCTCGACCGCCCCCGCAGCCCCCATGACGGCGATCTCCGCCTGCGGCCAGGCATAGTTGATGTCGGCCCGCAGGTGCTTCGACGCCATCACATCGTAGGCGCCCCCGTAGGCCTTGCGGGTGATGACCGTCAACTTGGGTACGGTGGCTTCGGCGTAGGCGTAGAGCAGCTTGGCACCGTGAACGATGATGCCGCCATGCTCCTGTGCGGACCCCGGGAGAAAGCCGGGCACGTCGACAAAGGTGACCACCGGTATATTGAAGGCGTCACAAAAGCGCACAAAACGCGCCGCCTTGCGCGACGCGTTGCTGTCGAGCACACCGGCCAGATAGTTTGGCTGGTTGGCGACGATTCCCACACTGCGCCCGTTGAGTCGCGCAAAGGCGGTGATGAGGTTCTGGGCATACAGACTGTGTATTTCAAGCAGGTCGCCATCGTCCACCACGAGCCCCAGCAGCGCTTTCATGTCATAGGGCTTTTGCGGGTCCGCCGGCACCGCGCTGTTGAGGGCTGCCTCTGCCCGGCCGACAGGGTCCTGCGTCTCGTAGATCGGCGCTTCGCCCAGATTGTTCTGCGGCAGGTAGGACAGCAACACGCGTATGAGCTCGATGCTCTCGGGCTCCGTGTCCGCCGTGAGGTGTGCCACGCCACTGCGCGAGGCGTGCACCGCCGAGCCCCCGAGGCTCTCCGTATCCGTCGTTTCGCCGGTAACCGACTTCACCACTTTCGGCCCGGTGATAAACATGTAACTGCCGCGATTCATGATGGTGAAGTCCGTGATCGCCGGCGAATACACTGCGCCGCCGGCACAGGGCCCGAGAATCGCCGAGATTTGCGGAACCACACCGGAAGCGAGGGTGTTGCGCAGGAAGATATCGGCATAACCCGCGAGCGAGAGCACACCTTCCTGAATCCGTGCACCCCCGGAATCGTTGAGACCGATAACCGGCGCCCCGACCTTGATCGCCATGTCCATCACTTTGCAGATCTTCTTCGCAACAGTCTCGGACAGTGAGCCACCGAACACGGTAAAGTCCTGCGAAAAAACGAACACCTGGCGCGCGTTGATGGTGCCGTGCCCACAGACCACGCCATCGCCATCAATGCGCTGCTGGTCCAGCCCGAAATCGTGACAGCGGTGCTGCACGAACATGTCGAACTCCTCGAAGCTGTCCTCGTCCAGCAACAGCTCGATGCGTTCCCGTGCCGTGTACCTGCCTTTCGCGTGCTGCGCGGCGATGCGCTTGGCACCGCCGCCGAGCCGGGCCTGCTCCCGCCGCTCCCGGAGTTTCAGTATTTTTTCCATACTCACAACGTTTATCCGCGCTACAGGAAGGCTGTGACGAAACGTGCGCTATGCCGCGCACAGCGGAACACGAAGACGCCTGAACCCTCGAAAAGCTTCTGCCAGGGTCGATAGCTTACCCTTCACTGCTTTGTTTGTGGCAACAAAATCCCGGCCTCGCCAGTCACGCCCCGCAGCGCCTGACCAGCGGTGGTGGAACATGCCTGCCCGGCCCGGCCCGGCCCGGCGCCACCTTGCCAGGTGTCAGGGCGAGAAGGTCGCCTAATTCCAACAGCCCGGCTAGCCGAAACGACCGCTGATATAGTCCTCGGTCCGCTTTTCTGCGGGCGAGTTGAACAGCGTTTCCGTCGAAGTGAACTCGATAAGTTCTCCCAGGTAAAAAAATGCGGCCTCGTCACTGATTCGGGAAGCCTGCTGCATGTTGTGCGTGACGATCACGATAGTGTAGGAAGCCTTCAGTTCGAGGATGGTTTGCTCGAGTTTACTCGTGGCGAGAGGATCGAGCGCACTCGCCGGCTCATCCATCAGCAGCACGTCCGGTGCGGCGGCGAGAGCTCTGGCTATGCAGAGACGCTGTTGCTGACCACCGGATAAACTGTACGCGTGGTCACTCAGCCTGTCCTTGACCTCGTCCCAGAGGGCGGCCTGGGTCAGGCAGCGCTCCATCAAGTCTGCCATCTTGCCCTGGTAGCCGTTGATCCGCGCTCCCCAGGCGATATTCTGGTAGATGGATTTGGGGAACGGGTTGGGCTTCTGGAAGACCATGCCAACCCGACGGCGCACCATGATCGGGTCAGCGCGCAGGATATCCTCACCGTCGAGCACAATGGCCCCGCGATAATGGGTATCGGGAATCAACTCGTTCATTCGGTTGAAGCAGCGCAGCAGCGTGCTTTTGCCGCAGCCCGAGGGTCCGATCAGGGCCGTAACTGAATGCTCCCGGACCGGCAGGTTGATGGATTTCAGCGCCGGGGTTTCTCCGTACCAGAAGCTCAGGTCCCTGGCTTCAAGCTTCGCCCCGGTGGCAACCACGCGTTTCGCCGTGTCAGTGCCGCGGTCCTTCAAACTGATTCCTCAAAACAATGGCGCTCAGGTTCATGATCAGGAGGAACACCATCAACACCACGATTGCGGCCGCGGCAAGGGTCTGAAAATCCGCCTGCGGTCGCGCCGTCCAATTGAATATCTGGATCGGCAGCACCGTGAAGGGATCCATCACGCTCTCCGGTAGAAAGGCAATGAACGTAAGCGCACCGATCATGATAAGCGGCGCCGTCTCGCCGACCGCCCTGCTCAGCGACAGGATCACCCCGGTCAGCATACCGGGCAGGGCAATCGGCAGCAGATGGCTCCACACGACCTGGCTGCGCGTGCCACCCAGCGCGTAGGCGCTCTCCCGGATGCTCACAGGCACTGCCTTCAGCGCTTCCTGGCTCGCCATGATGAGAATCGGCATGATCAGCAAAGACATGGTCAACGCGCCGGACAGAAGGCTGCGCTCCAGTTCCAGCAAGCGCACGAACAGACCGAGACCCAGGATGCCGTAGAGCACGGAGGGGACGCCGGCCAGGTTGGCGATATTGAGCTGTATCAGGTGATAGAGCCTGCCTCTTTCGGCATACTCGGTCAGATAGATAGCCGCGCCGATGCTCAGAGGCACCGCAAACAGTCCGGTCAGGGCCATCATCCAGATCGACCCGAAGATCGCTGACTTGATACCCGCAGCTTCCGGGTGTCGGGACGGAAAACTGGTCAAAAAAGACCCATCCAGCCAGGGCCATCCCTTGGCGACCACATCCACGAGCAGAATGGTCAGGGTCAGCAGACCGAACAGGGTCGCGAGAAGGAAGACGCCGCTGACGAAGATCGCGATGCGTCGGCGCCGCATGAGGCGCGGGCGGTAGTCGACCGCTTGCCGGCTCGATGCGGGGCTCATGGCTCTCAATACTGCTCCCGATAGCGCCGGATGAACAGGTTCGCCACCAGGTTCATGACCAGCGTAAGCAAGAACAACATCAAGCCGACGGCGAATAGTCCTTGATAGCCGAGCGAGCCCTGGGGCGTGTCGCCCAGGCTGACCTGTACGATATAGGCCGTCATGGTCTGGATTGATTCCAGAGGATTCAGGGTCAGCCGGGGGGTCGCGCCGGCGGCGAGCGTCACAATCATGGTTTCGCCGATCGCTCGACTCAGAGCGAGAATGAAGCTGGCGACAATGCCGCTCAGCGCTGCCGGCACCATGATCCGCGTGACCACCTCCAGTTTCGTGCCACCGAGCGCATAGCCACCCTCGGCCAGATCGCGGGGCACCGCCCGCAGGGCATCTTCACTGAGGGAGGCGACGATCGGGATAATCATGATACCCACGACGATGCCCGCGGAAAGCGCATTGTAGATCTGCAGTTCCGGCATGACCCGCTGCACCAGGGGGGTGACAAAGGTCAGCGCGAAGTAGCCGTAGACCACTGTCGGCACACCGGCGAGCAACTCCAGCCCCGGTTTCAGCCACCGGCGCAGGGCTGGCGGCGCATACTCGGCAATGTAGATGGCGCTCGCGAGACCGACGGGCAGGGCGACACTCGCGGCAATGGCGGTGACCAGCATCGTGCCGGCGATCAAGGGCCAGATACCGTAGTACTTCTCAACGAACTGGGGCGTCCAGCGGGTTTCTCCGAAGAACTCCCGCAGCGGCACCTGGGAGAAAAACGCCAACGACTCCCACAGCAGAACGCCGACAATGGCGAACAGGATAAGCACTGTCGCCAGGGCACAGGCCCCGAGGACGCCCTTGATCAGCAGCTCCCGCGGGCTGTTGTAGAGGTTGGTGGAGAGCGGCTTGCCTGAGCTCCCAGCTGCATCGCTTCGGAAAGACAACGCAGTCTCTACTCTATTTTCAACAGGTCTTCGATGCGAACGCCGATGCGTGACCCGTCGCTGTTGAAGGCGCTGCCGGTCCTACGCCGAGCCACCCGCTCCCTGCCGAGGCGGTACGCTTCCCGGGACAGGCCCACATAGCCCACTTCCCGCGCCAGCGTGGCCGCGTTATCGAGATAGAAATTCACGAAGGAGACCACCGCGGGTCGCTGCAGGCTCGACGCACTGACATAAATGAACTCGGGGCGTGCGAGGGGCTGGTATTCACCGCTCTGCACGGTCGCTTCACCCGGCTGCACGCAGCCGAGGCCGTTTTCGGGGTTTTCATCATCGACCCCCAGGAGTTTCAATCTCTCCCTGTTCTCCGCGTAGTAGGCGTAGGGCAGAAAGGCGAGGCTGCTACGATCGCCAGCGACACCCTGCACCAGCACATTGTCGTCCTCGCTGGCGGTGAAATCGGAGCGCGACGCACCCTCCTCGCCCACAACCGCCGCCGTGAAATAATCGTAGGTGCCGCTGTCAGTGCCGGCGCCGTAGAGCCGCAGTTCGCGGTCCGGAAAGTCGCTTCGAAGCTGCCGCCAGTTGCCGATGTCACTCGAGGGTTCCCAGAGCGCACTCAATTCACTGATCGTCAGGCACGAGACCCAGTCATTCCCGGGATGCACAACCACAGACAGACCATCAAAGGCAACGGGCAGCTCCACGTAAGCAATCCCGTTTGCCTCCGCCAGCGCCTGCTCCGAGGGTTTGATCGGCCGCGAGGCATCGTTGATGTCGGTCTCGCCCCGGACGAACTTGGAAAATCCCCCACCGGTGCCCGATACACCGACGATCACCCGGACCCGCGGGTGTACCTTCATGTACTCCTCGGCGACCGCCTCGGTCAACGGGTAGACCGTGCTGGACCCGTCCACCCTGATCGTACCCGTGAGGGCGCCCGCGTCGCCGGCCCCGGCATCGGGGCCTTTTCCACCGCAGCCCGCCAGCACTGCCGCGACCGCGGCGATAGCGGTACGGCGCAGAGCCGTTTTCACCGGGAAGACCATGAGCCCCACCTTTTTTTCAAGCCTGCACACACCATCGGGGACCGGACAGAAACCGCCCCGAGCTTTCTCCCGCGCGTCCTCATTCTATCCCTGGCTTTCTTCCTCACTGGCGCTACCTCGTCGAGCCGCGCTGGCGGGCGTTGCGTCACGACACATCCTTCTTTATACCAGACGATGACAGCTTGTGGTTACGTTTCCATGACAGCGGTTCGTGCCGTGCCGATGCGCGGGCTCTCGTGGGCGCTCCCGGCCACCTGCATACCACTGCGAGCCTGGCCACTCTGCACTGCCATCGCGTACCAGGATCGGTAAACTGCACGTTGCAACCGGGACGAATAAGAGGCTGCGCCGCGTCATGCAAAAAGACCATTACCTGAAAACAGAGCTGTACGACATGATCAGGGAGGACAGTGGCCTCTTTGACTTTATTCAGCAGACCTGTCTGGACGGCCTCTGGTATTGGGATCTGCAGAATCCCGAAAACGAATGGATGAATCCCCGCTTCTGGGAAGTCCTTGGCTATGACCCTGATGACATGCCGGATTCCCCCGACTCCTGGCAGGGCATCATCAACCAGGATGACCTCGCTGTAACCGTTGAAAACCTCAACCGGCATCTCGAGGATGCGGAATATCCGTTTGATCAGACCGTGCGCTACACACACCGGAACGGCAGCACTGTCTGGATACGTTGCCACGGAAAAGCCGTCCGCGACAGCGACGGCAGACCGGTGCGCATGCTCGGTGTGCATAAAGATGTGACCGACTTCAAGGAGAGCGAGGAAAAGCTGCGTCAGACGGCCGAGGAATCGCAGCAGAATTACAGCGAGCTTCAACAAACCACCGCACTTCTCAATTACGCGCAACAGGCGTCAAGCATGGGATCCTGGGAGCTTGATATCGCCACCGGCAAGACTTTCTGGACCGATCAGGTTTACGCGCTGCACGAAGTTGGCAAGGACTTTGATCATAACCGCGCCAGCGCTATCAGCTTCTATCACCCGGAAGACCGATACCTGATCACTGACGCCATCGACGCTGCGATCGCAAGGCAGGCGCCCTTCGACCTCGCTTGCCGACTGATCACCGCGAAGGGCAACCTGCGCTGGGTACGAGCGACCGGCCACCCGATTGTGGAAAACGGGCAGACAATCCGTCTATTCGGCATGATCCAGAACGTCACAGCGGATAAAGAGGCGGAGCGTGACAGGCAGATCCTGATGGAACGCCTGGCCCTGGCGACCGAATCTGCCGGGCTCGGCATATGGGACTATGACGTCATCAGCGGTCGACTCGACTGGGACGACAGCATGTTTCGCCTCTTTGGTGTGGCCCCCACACACTTCAATCACACCTTTGCAGATTTCGAGCGTCAGCTGGTCGGCGAATCAAGGGTCGAGGTATCACACCGGTTCCAGGAGTCGCTAAAGACCGGCAGGGACTTTGAAACGAAGCTGCAGATAAGACGCGCTGACGACGGCACCCTGCGGACACTCGACGCCCGGGGTCAGGTAATTCACGACAGCGCGGGAACAGCGGTGCGCGTAGTCGGGATCAACCGGGATATCACCGCCGAGGAAGAAAACCGGGCCCGGCTTTCCGCAGAGGAAGCAAAGTTCCGCGGGCTGTTCCAACTCTCGCCGGTCGGCATCTGTATGAATGACTTTGCTACCGGCGACTTCCTTGAATTCAACGACGCCGTCACGGCGCCCAGCGGCTACACCCGGGAAGAATTTGCAGCGTTGAGCTACTGGGATGTAACACCCAGAGAGTACATGAAGGCCGAGCAGGCCATGCTGGAATCGCTGCAGAGAACCGGCCGTTATGGTCCTTTCGAAGAGGAGTACGTGCGTAAAGACGGCTCACGCTACCCGGTTCTGCTGCATGGCTTCAAAACCCAGACTGCCGAGGGTCGCGACGTCATCTGGTCGATAGTTCAGGATGTCTCCGAGCAGCAGGCCGCCCTGGAAGCCGTGCGCAGCGCCAAGGAAAGGTTTGCGGGCATCTTTGAGCAGACCGGCAGTGGCGTCGCCGTTTACCAGCCAACGGAGGACGGGCAGGACATGGTGTTCGTCGACTACAATCCTGCGGCTGCCTATATCGACAAAACGAACCGCACAGAGGTGATCGGTCGGCGCCTGACCGAGTACTTTCCAGCCGCCAGTGACATGGGTCTGCTCCAGGCACTGCAGCGAGTGGCTCGCACCGGCGCGGCCGAGCGACTTCCCGTGGCTGAATATGAGGATGAGCGCATCTCGGTTTGGCGGGAAAACCGTATTTTCCGGCTTTCATCGGGCGAGGTGGTCGCCGTTTATGAAGATCTGACGGAGATCAAGCAGGCCCAGGAGCTGTCGGAACAGGCGATGCGGTCAGCAGAGCGGGCGAATGAAGCAAAAAGTGAGTTCCTGGCCAATATGAGCCACGAAATCCGCACGCCCATGAACGCGATCATCGGCTTGAGCCAGCTGCTGAGGCAGACTCAACTGGATGAAAAACAGAGCGACTACCTGAACAAGATCCACAACGCATCGCGGATGCTTCTTGGCATCCTCAACGACATACTGGATTTTTCGAAAATTGAGGCGGGCCGCCTTGAGCTGGAACATCGCGCCTTCGATCTCCACGACATCACTGAAGAGGTCTCGGTGATGTTTGGCGGCACAGCGAACACCGCCCACCTCGAATTCATCTATAACATCCAGCCCGATCTGCCCGCTTATTTGCTCGGAGATTCGCTGCGTCTTTCCCAGGTGCTGACCAATCTGCTGAGCAACGCGTTCAAGTTTACCGACGAAGGTGGCCTGGTGGAACTCGGGATCAAGATGGTGCAGCCAGTCTCTGACGGCACAGCCACACTGCGCTTCAGCGTGCGGGACACGGGCATCGGCATGAGCGAGGAGGAACAGGTCCGCCTGTTTCAACCTTTCAGTCAGGCTGACAGCTCAACGACCCGCCGCTACGGAGGAAGCGGGCTGGGACTGGTCATCAGTCGACGGCTGGTGGAGGCGATGGGCGGCGAACTCGGCGTGAGCTCGAGTCCGGGTAAAGGCAGTACGTTTTACTTCACGCTGGCGCTAGCCGTGGTGCCCGACGCGCCGCAGAGCGTTGCCTGTCCAGAGTCCGTCGGGGGACGCGTGCTGGTTGTCGATGATCAGGCGGAAGCCCGCGCAGTCATTCGTCAAATGCTCGAATATCAGGAATTTTCAGTCGACGAGGCGGACAGCGGCGAGGCCGCCATTCAGGCGGTAAGCGCGGCTGAAAAACGCGAAGAGCCTTTCGACTTCATCCTGATTGACTGGCTGATGCCCGGAGGCATGAACGGAACCGAGACCTGCAACGCGCTTGAGGCAATGCGTCGCAAAGGCGAGCTGCGATCGGTGCGTCCGCCGCTGTTGATGGTGAGCGCTTATCAGAAGCACGAAGTCGACCTGCCACCGGATCTGCCCGTAGATTTTCTACCCAAACCGGTCAATGCGCGGAGGCTGTACAGTGCGCTCGCCGGGTCAGAGGGGGGCGAGCCGCCCGCCCGCGGCGCTACGACGACAGGCGCGAGCCGACCGCCGGATCTGTCCGGTTGTGAGCTGTTGCTGGTGGAGGACAACCAGATCAACCAGGAAGTAGCGCAGCTGCTGCTTGAGGCCACGGGGGCGGGCATCCGGACCGCGAGCAATGGTCGCGAGGCTCTGGATGCGGTTCGCAAACAGACCCCGGACCTGATCCTGATGGACCTGCAGATGCCCGTGATGGACGGCTTCGAGGCGACGCGACAGCTGCGTCAGAGCGGCTACCGCGGGAAGATAATCGCCCTGTCAGCTGCCATAATGGAAGACGAACGCCGGCGCGCCACAGAGGCGGGCGTCGATGCACACCTGGGCAAGCCGATTGACAGTGCACAGATTTATGAGGCTTTGAGTAATCATTTATCCGCTCCGCAGGCGGCGCCCGACCGCTTACCGGCTTCCGGGCTGATTCCTGAAAACCCGGATTCAGCCCGCCGCGATGATCCGGAAACGAAGCAACGCGGGGGCACGCTACTGCCCCCTCGGCTGCCCGGTTTCGATCTGGAGCAGGGTCTCGACCGGCTGCAAGGCAATGAGGTGCTGTATGCGCGGCTGCTTGGCAACCTTGCTCAGAAGCTACAGGGCGACTTCGCCCCGCTGGTCACGCATTTGCGATCCGGGAACACCGAGGCAGCGCAGCCGATTGCACACACGCTGCGTGGAACAGCGGGAACGCTGGCAGCGGTGGAACTGCAGAAACTGGCAGAAGAAATTGATCGCCGGCTGAAAGAAGGACGTTCTGTAGAAGAACACCGGATCGCGGCGCTGGAGCAGGCGCTGAACGCCACCCGGCAGACGCTTGCCGCGCTCGCGCTGAATGAGAAAAAAGAAAAAGCTAGCGGCGCCGCAGGCGAGGGCGATGCAGACGCCGTGCAGGCCTTACGCCGTACTCTGGAAAAAAGCGAACTGATAGAGGATCCTCTGCTTGAGAGCGCCCTGCGCTGGTTGCGCGGGCAGGGGCACGACTGCAGTGGTCTGGAAGCACAGATAAGCCAGCTTGAGTTCGAAGCAGCGCTGGCGACCCTCGCTGCCATGACCACAGCAACGCCGGATAAAACGACATGAACAGCGCCGAGGCCCGGCAGACCATTCTGATCGTTGACGACGACCCCACCAATGTGCGGGCCCTGGGCAATCTACTCAAGGGAGATTACCGCATCCGTGTCGCTACCAGTGGTGAAAAAGCCCTGGCCATTGCCCAGGAGCAGGAAGAGACGCAGCCGGATCTGATATTGCTGGATATTCAGCTGTCAAGCATGGATGGCTATGAGGTCTGCCGGCGACTGAAGGAAAAGGAAAGCACGCATGCAATCGCCGTTATATTCGTGACCGCACTCGACGCAACCAGTGACGAAGAGCTCGGCCTGAACCTGGGTGCAGTGGACTACATCACGAAACCCTTCTCGTCCGCCATCGTCCGCGCACGGGTCAATACGCACCTGCAGCTTAAACGCAAAACAGATCTGCTCGAGCAGTACGCGCGTCTCGATGGGCTTACCGGCATTCCCAATCGGCGCCTGTTTGACGAGCAACTGGATTGCGAGATGAGGCACAGCCTGCGCGAAGGGTCTCCATTATCCATCATCATGATTGACATAGACCATTTCAAACCGTTTAACGACAATTACGGCCATGGTGCCGGTGACC
>CAYFVJ010000046.1:0-15762 GCA_964346555.1 uncultured Alteromonadaceae bacterium
TCGGTAAAGCGCCAGTCGATCTGCGCGAACACAGAGATGGATTCGTCATCCTGCCTTGAGGTCTCGACCGGGTAACCCGTGCCCGAGCGCAGGAAGCTACCCGGTGTGACACGCGGATCGACGCTTGCAAAAAATGCTTCGGTCGCACTGATTGCTCCGCCGGTGAGCGTATCGAAAAATGGCCGGAAATCACTGCCGATGCGGAAGTCGCCATCAATTGCCACGTCTTCCTGAAAGTAGAAGCCGCCCACCATCCAGTCCAGCGCACCGTCGCCGTTGGAGGTCAGCCTAAGTTCCTGGGTAAAGGTATCGATGTTCGTGTCACTGATAAACGCCTCGGCAAGGCGCAGGCTGGTGAAATCGATATCCGCGTTCTGGAACTGCGACAGCTCCCGGTCGGCGGTAATGGATGTCAGGGTAGCCCAGTCAAAATCGTAGGTGATTTCAAGCGAGGCGCCCGAGGTCTCGATCTCGTTCACCGGCGGAAAATCATAAAACCCGCGGTAGGCGAAGGGTGCGTCCGGCACCAGGTTGGCACCCAGCAGCTGCACCACCTGTCCCGTGGGGCCATTCTTCAGGTTGGCAACCCCACAGCAGGCTTCGTCGATCTCTTCGCTGTCCACGATGAAGCGCATTTCCAGGCGATCGGTGGGCGCGTAGAGTAGCTGGCCACGCAGATTCCAGCGATCGGTTTCATTCAGCTCTTCGCCGTCAAACTCGTTCTCGTAATACCCGTCACGCTTGTTCACGCTACCGAACAGGCTGAATGCCACGCTGTCTGACAGCGGCCCGGTGATATCACCGCGGGCGATCGTCTGGTTGTAGTTGCCCGCGGTGAAGGACACGGCACCGCTGTAGGCCTCGAGGTCAGGTTTGGCCGTCACGACGTTGATGACGCCGGCGGAGGCGTTCTTGCCAAACAGCGTACTCTGCGGGCCACGCAGCACCTCGACGCGCTCCAGGTTCGGCAGATCGGCGAGCGCACTCCCCACCCGCGAGCGATAGACGCCGTCGATAAATACACCGACAGAAGGCTCGATACCCGCGTTGTTGGCGCCATTGCCAAAACCGCGGATGATGAAGTTGGTGTTGGCACTGGTCTGCAGCTGAGTCACGCGCAGTGACGGCACCAGTGTCTGCAGATCCTTGATATCCAGCACCTGAGCCCGCTCAATCTCCAGAGAGCTGACCACCGATACAGCAATGGGAACCTCCTGCAGCGTCTGTTCTCGCTTGGTAGCGACGACGACGACCTCTTCTAACATGCCGGGCCCCTGGGCGAACGCCGCAGGCGCAACCAGCGTGGCAGCTATAGCGCTGGACAGGAAAGTGGGCTGAAGTCTAACTGCTGCACGACTCAACGGGGCACAGTTCATACGATGATCCTTTTATGAATATTATGTTGACAGGGTCAATCTGCCATCCGCCGCCGGGCCGGTCAATAGACATGTAACTGACAGATTAACGAAAGTCGCCTGCCTGTCCTGCGAGCGATCCAGGTCTGCGCGAACTTTAGCTGGCAACACAGCAAGGCAGCCGGGGGCCTTCTCCAGCGCGCTGAAATGTTGCAAATTTATGTGCCACTAGATAGGTGGCCCACCGGCACAGTGTTTGGATGCAACGATTCGCGATAGACTGGGGGCGATTCCCGGCAATAGCGGAACGATCTAATGCGTCTTGCTGGTAAAGATGAAGATATACTCGTTGCAGACATAGGCGGCACCAACAGCCGCTTCGCCATCGCCGGTGGCGAATCCGGCGCCTCCTGGCTGCACGGTGTGGCCCGCCACCGCAATGCCGGCATGACTAATTTTGAGGCGCAGCTATCGCGCTACACCGACGGCCTCGACGTCGCGCTGCCGCGCAAAGCATGCATCGCGGTGGCAGGTCCGACGGATGGCGAGACCGCAACACTGACCAACGGCGACTGGCGCTTTGAGCGCGCGCGCCTGACCGGCGATTTCGGTTTTTCCGAGGTCATGCTGATCAATGACTTCACCGCGCTTGCAAACAGTGTACACAGCCTGCAAGCGTCCCAGATGCACAGAATCAAGGCAGGCAACCCGGTCATCGGCGCGCCGCTGTCGGTCATTGGCCCCGGGACCGGCCTCGGTGTCGCCTGCGTCGTCGCTCCCGGCCCCAATCAGGTGGTACTGCCCACCGAGGGCGGACACGTGGATCTACCCGTGGCCGACGAAGAGGAATGGTTGCTGAGACAGTGGCTGCATGGATGCATTGGAAGCAGCATTTCGGCCGAGCATGCGCTGTCCGGTACAGGCCTGCAATGCATCGATGCCTTCCTGCGCAACAATGGCGCGGAGCGACGCAGTGCGCAGGCCATCACCCGCGAAGCGCTGCAACAGCAGGCCAGTCCGGGGCGGCGGGCAGTGGACCTCTTCTGTACACTGCTGGCTCGCTTTGCCGGCAACACCGCACTCAGTCAGGGCGCCAGGGGCGGCGTGTTCATCGGAGGCGGCATTCTGCCGCGGCTATTGCCGATTCTGGATACCTGCAGTTTTCGCCGCGCTTTTATCGACAAGGGCGCGATGGCGGACTACTGCGACGCGATACCCATAGACATCATTACGGATTCCGACGCCGCCCTGCGCGGGGCGGCGGTTGCCTTTCGCCAGGCCAGCCGAGCGTAAGTCCCGGGCTGTAATCAGGTATACGTGAAGATGGTCGCCCCGCTCGCGGCATCTGACACCTGGCGACGCAGCGTGTGAAACAGGCCGCGACCGAGGGTCGCCTGCTCTGTCGGCAGCTCAGCATCCGTGCGCGCTGCAAGCTCTGATGCCTCCACCACCAGCTCAACGGTTCCGGCCTCCGCGTCCAGCGCAATCATGTCACCGTCGCGCACGCGCGCGAGCAACCCACCGGCAGCCGCCTCAGGGGTCAAGTGAATAGCTGCCGGCACTTTACCCGAAGCCCCGGACATGCGGCCATCGGTGACCAGCGCTACCCGATAGCCGCGATCCTGCAGCACACCCAGATAGGGTGTCAGTTTGTGCAGTTCGGGCATGCCGTTGGCCGCCGGGCCCTGAAAGCGCACCACCGCCACCATATCCGCATTCAGATCGTCGGCATCGAAAGCATCGCGCAGCGCGCCCTGGCTGCTGAACACGCGCGCGGGCGCGGTGATCCGATAGTGCGCCGGATCCACCGCCGACACTTTGATCACGCACTCGCCGAGATTCCCCTGCAGGCGACGCAAACCGCCCTCTGCGGCAAATGGCGACTCAAATGAGGCCAGTACGCTGGTATCCGAGGAGCCCTGGGCTGCAGCCGACCAGACCACGTCACCGTCTGCGGCGAGCTGCGGTTCATGGCTCAGGGATTCCAGACCGTAACCGAGCAGGGTCATGACCTCCTCGTTGAGCAGCCCGCCACCGCGCAGCTCAGCCGCGAGACAGGCCATACCACCCGCGCGCTGGAACTGATTGACATCGGCACTGCCGTTCGGATAGATGCGGGTCAGCAGCGGCACCGCTGGCGACAGTGCGTGGAAATCCTCCAGCGCCAGCTGTATACCGGCGCTGCGCGCGATCGCCACCAGGTGCAGCGTATGATTGGTCGACCCACCTGTCGCCAGCAGCCCGACCATGGCGTTGACGATGGACGCCTCATCCACAACCCGGTAGAGCGGCACATGCCCGGGCCCCTCGTCGGCGCTGTGGACCAGCGCCGCCACTGTCTTGTCAACCAGCGCGGGTCGCATTGGATCTTGTGGATGCAGAAAGGAACTGCCCGGCAGCTGCAGGCCCAGCATTTCCATCAGCATCTGGTTGCTGTTGGCCGTGCCGTAGAACGTGCAGGTTCCCGGGCTGTGGTAGGACGCCGACTCCACCGCCAGGAGTTCCGCATCATCTGCCTCACCCTGGGCATATCGCTGACGCACGGCCGCTTTCTCACTGTTCGGTATTCCGGACGCCATGGGCCCGGAGCCGATAAACCCGATCGGTAGATGACCGAACTGCAGTGCGCCGATCAGCATGCCCGGCACGATCTTGTCACAGATCCCCAGACACAGAGCGGCATCGAACAGGTTGTGGCTCAAGCCGACCGCCGTGGCCATGGCGACGACATCGCGGCTGAACAGACTGAGCTCCATGCCCGGCTGTCCCTGGGTGACGCCGTCACACATGGCCGGTACGCCGGACGCTACCTGCGCGGTCGCACCGAGAGACCACGCCGCCTGCTTGATCAGATCCGGGTAGGCGTGCAATGGCTGATGCGCCGACAGCATGTCGTTGTAGGCGTTGATAACACCGATATTCGCCGACTCCATACGCGACATGATCGCTTTTTCATCCTCGCCGCAGGCGGCGTAACCGTGAGCAAGATTGCCACAGGAAAGGCGTTTGCGCGGCGGCAGTTCATCGCGTGTGCGCCGGCAGTTGTCGAGGTAATCTCCGCGGGTTTTGCGGCTGCGCTCACGCAATGCCGCGGTAACGGCTTCCACTGTCGGATTCATACCGTAGCCTCCGGTAGGGTGTCATGGACGGCGTAGAATAGGTGTAGCGGACGCGCTTCCCGCGCCAGCAGTGCCCGCACGGGAAGCTCGGCAACGGGCCCGGGCAGCAGTGCCCGCTCAAGCGTCGCCCACTTGTTGGCGCCGGTAAAATAGAGATAACGCCGACCGGCTGCACGTATGCAGGAGAAACTCAGCGAGAGCCGCTCGCAACCATCGCCCGGCGGCTTCAGTGCAACGCAGCAATCACTGCGGTCGGCGTCCAGTGCCTGCGCCAGGTTAGTGGCACCGGGAAACCAGGAGGCCGTGTGACCGTCTGCGCCCATGCCCAGCACGGCAACATCCAGCGGGCACAGCGGTGACACCAGCGAATTTGCCTGCAGACAGCCGTCAGCGGCGCTCGCCGCGGCATTTTTCAGCGGCTGAAAGGTCGCCCCGGCCGCGGCCCCGACCAGCAGGTGACGCTGCACCAGTGCGGCATTGGAGTCGGCGTGGTCCGCATCCACCCAGCGTTCGTCGACCAGCGTCACTGCCACCCGCGACCAATCGAGATCAGCCTGTCGCAATGCTGTAAAGAAGGGCACGGGCGTCGTGCCGCCGGAAACTGCGAGCCGTGCCCGCCCCCGGGCATTGATTGCAAGGCGAAGGTCATCGCCCACGGCTGCAGCGAGCTCCGGCGCCAAGGTCGCCTGGCTGGCGTATACACGAACATCGATTCCCCCTTGCATCAATCTGACTCATACCAGCTACGGCCATCGCGAGCGATCAGCGCGTAGGCGGCCGATGGCCCCCAGGAGCCTGAGATGTAGCTCTGCGGCCGCCGCCCCAGCCGCGTCCAGACTTCCTGAATGCGATCTACCCAGCGCCAGGCCTGCTCGACCTCGTCGGCACGCACGAACAGGGTCGGGTTGTTGCGCAACACGTCCAGCAGCAGCCGTTGATAGGCATCCGGCGCCGCCTCACCGTCGTTGTGGAACGACAGGTCCAGCGAGACGGAGCGCAGGGGCAGTTCCTCTCCGAGCCCGGGCTGTTTGTTCAGTATCTCCAGGCGAATGATTTCATCCGGCTGCAGGCGTATGACCAGGCGGTTACCGCAACACTGGGCCATCTGTGGACCAAAGATCGAGTGCGGCACGTCCTTGAATTCGACAACGATCTCCGCCACGCGGCGCTGCAGGCGCTTCCCTGTACGCAGGTAAAAAGGAATGCCCGCCCAGCGCCAGTTGTCGATCTCCGCCTTGATCGCAACAAAAGTTTCAGTCCCTGACTGTGCACTGGCCCCCTCTTCCTCAAGATAGCCGTGCACCGGCTTGCCGGCAATTGCACCCGCCGCGTACTGGCCAATAACGGTATTTTCGCGAACGCGCTGGTCATCCATAGGCCGCAGGCAGGACAGGACCTTGCGTTTTTCATTGCGAACATCGTCCGGTGCCAGGTGGGCCGGCGGCTCCATGGCCACAATGCAGAGTATCTGCAGCAGGTGATTCTGCACCATGTCGCGCATCGCACCGGCACGATCATAGAAATCCCAACGCCCCTCGACACCGATACTTTCGGCAACCGTGATCTGCACGTTATCGACGTAACGGTTGTTCCATAGCGGCTCCAGGAAAGCATTGGCAAACCGTGTCGCCATAAGGTTCTGCACGGTCTCCTTGCCGAGATAGTGATCGATGCGGAAAACCTGGTCCTCATTGAAAATTGTTGTCAGGTCGGCGTTTATTGCCCGAAAGGACTCCAGATCATCCCCAAGGGGTTTCTCAACCACGATGCGCATGCCGTCAGTGACCAGACCCGCCGCAGCCATTGCGTGACACACAGGGGCAAAAATCTGGGGAGGCGTCGCCAGGTAAACCACAAGGTCGCGCTCACCGTCGGGCAGATACCGGCTTTTGAGCTCAGACATAGCGTCTGCCGCCGTGGCGTCGAGGGGGACGTACACAAGTTGCTCGGTAAATAAACGCCAATCCGCGGTCCCGGTATCTCCCCCCGAGTCGGCGAACCATGATGACACCAGCTCAACGAACGACGCCTGGGTGAGTGGTTTGCGCGCCACCGCGATAATGCGCATGTCTGCTTCAATCCAATCGCCCTGTCGCAGCGCATACAGCGCAGGATAGAGCCTGCGCAGCGCCAGGTCGCCTTCACCACCCACCACAAGCATGTCCGACTTCATAGCGACTCTCCACCGCTATGGGCAGCGACCGCCAGACGTTCCATTGTGGCCCAGTCCCCGTCGTCCATGATCTGTCTCGAGGCCATCCACGAGCCCCCGCAGCAGATGACATTCGGCTCGGCCAGGAAAGCCGCCAGGTTGTCCGCGTCGATACCACCAGTGGGACAGAAGCGCACATCGGGAAACGGGCCACCGAGGCTTCGCAGCAAGGCGACTCCACCGATCGCCACGGCCGGGAACAGCTTGAACACCCGCAGCCCCGCAGCGAGACCGAACATTACCTCGCTCGCGGTTGCCACGCCGGGCAGTAGCGCGCAATCGCGATCGCTGGCGGCGCGCAACAGTTCCGATGTCAAACCCGGACTGACACAGAAGTCGCAGCCAGCCTGCATTGCAGCATCCATCTGACGCGCATCCAGCACAGTTCCAGCCGCCACCTGCAGCGCCGGCAGTGCTTCCTTGACCGCGCGTATGGCCGCCAGCGACTGCGGCGTGCGCAGGGTGATCTCGAGCGTGGACATGCCGCCCCGGTGCAGAGCCTCGCCGGCGAGCACTGCCTGCTGCGGCGTAGCAACGGTCAGTATAGGAACCACTGGCGAGGCCGCCAAGCTTCGCGTCATGTCATCTGCAAACATTGTTTGGTCTCCTGCATGGCACAGGCGACAGCATATGTGGCCGCAACGCCAAAAATTCTATACTGCACCCATACCGGCAAACGATCAATGCACCCGGTTGTCCTGCACCTGGCTTGTGTGCGCTGCAGCGCTCCACCTACCATTGGGCGGCTATTTAATGACTTCGTACACGGGCGGTACATTCATGAATGATTCGGTCGCTGCGCTCGGCAGCGTGATTCAGCTGGCGGTCGCCCCGGTCTTCCTGTTGGCAGGTATCGCCGGGTTCCTCAACGTCATGTCGTCGCGGCTGGGTCGCATTGTCGACCGCGCCCGCGTCGTCGAGCGCCGGGTAAACCGGCTGCAGGAACCAGAGCAGCTGGCCACCGCCAACCAGGAGAACCTCACGCTGTGGCGTCGCATTCGATTGATCAATCGCTGCATCGGCCTGTGCGCGTCCTCGGGGCTGCTTGTCTGTTGCGTTGTAGTAGGACTGTTTGTCGGCGATTTCTGGCAGCTGGATATCGGCGCAGCGATTGTCGCCGTGTTTGTTGTTGCGCTGTGTCTGCTGATCGTGTCACTCCTGCTGTTCGTGCGCGAAGTCCAGCTCGCCACCCGCACCCTGGTCATGGGCATGGAGGTGGGTGACTGAGATTAAGCGCGGGAATTCTATGGCAGGTATTCATCTGCTTGCATTTGCACAGCGTAATACCAGTCAAATGCATAGTTTACGCACACACTTCGGGTCACCAGAATGATCGAACGCAATCTCGGAAAGATTGAGCGCACAGTGCGCTTGATTGGCGCCGTCATCCTTACAGCATGGGCGGCGGGGCGAGACAGTCACGATCTCTTCACGTTCATCGCGCTTTTCATTGCTGCAGCGTTGCTCCTCAATTTCTTCTTCTCCCGCTGCTACCTGTGGGCCTTGCTGGGGCTCAACAGCTGCAGTGGCAATGAACGCGACTCATCGCCACCGCGGCGCCACTGAATAGGCTGAATCATGCAGGCAACACTTTATTACGACGGACGCTGCGCGCTGTGCGCCGGCGAAATTGCCCGGCTCGCGAGGCTGCAGCAGGGCACCCTGGAACTTTGCGACATCCATTCCCTGGAACCACGGGAAGATATGCCGAGTCACGACGCACTGCTGAGGACACTGCATTTACGCACGGCAGACGGACGCTGGCTGACGGGCGCCGACGCCAATGTCGCGGCATGGCAGCATACCCGCTACGGCTGGCTCTGGCGCTGGCTGCGCTGGCCTGTGTTGAGGGCTCTGGTGGACGCGGTCTACCGCCCGTGGGCACGCTGGCGCTATCGACGGCTCTACGATAGCGATAGCGCCCGGGCATGTCGCGCCCGGGGCGATGGCGGAGATACGTCCTCGTGCAGCTGAATGCACAACATATCGAGGCGATGGACCGGCGCTACAGAGCTGCACTCGTCAATTCAGTCACAGGGTTCAAACCTGCCAACCTGATCGGTACTGTCGATAGCAGCGGTCACAGTAACCTGGCCATAATGAGTTCTGTCGTTCACCTGGGATCAAACCCCCCACTTATTGGCCTGGTATTTCGCCCTGACTCGGTCGACCGCCACACCCTCGAAAATATTCTCGAGATGCGCTGCTACACGATCAACCATATCAGTGATCAGTTTATCGAGGCTGCGCATCAGACCGCCGCCCGCTACGCCAGGGACGTTTCCGAGTTCGAGGCTACCGGCCTGACCCCGGACTGGCACGGCGGATTTCCTGCACCGTTCGTCACCGAGGCGGTTGTGCGCATGGGACTGGAGCTGCGTGAACACCAGGAGCTTGTAATCAATGGCACGCATCTCGTGATCGGCGAGATCGTCATTCTCCAAGCACCGGATCACTGCGTGGATACCTCAGGACGGCTCGATCTGGTCCGGGCAGGCACAGTGGCTCTCTCGGGCCTGGACACGTACCACGCCGCAACAGCTCTGAAAACCATGGCGTACGCCAAGCCGGAACTGCCGCCACGCGCACTCGACCCCGCCTGAACACATCGAGTGCCTGTCGCTGACGTTTTTGTTATCTTGACTGACGTGAAGCGCAGGCAAAGTGTCGGGAGGACGGTATGCAGGCAAATCGCAAGGAGCGTCTGAGCGAGGGATCGGAGCGGCAGCGTCACTCCACACAAACTATCGTCACAGGTATTTCGGTGCTGATCCTGGCCGTTCTGGCCTGGGTGATGTTGCGGGATGACAGCGAGGCTCCCGTCGATCCCGAGCCCGCACAGGCGCCGGCAACAGAAAACGACACCCCTGCCACATCCCCATCCCGGGCAGCACCAGACATCCCGGATACGGTAGAGACAGCCAAGGTGGCCGACGCAGGCGATGCAGAGGCAGCGGAGGCAGAGGCCGACGCGGAGACAGGTGAAGAAGCGGCGCCGCCGGCGCCCACCGAACCCC
Organism: uncultured Alteromonadaceae bacterium; assembly: GCA_964346555.1. GTDB lineage: Bacteria > Pseudomonadota > Gammaproteobacteria > Pseudomonadales > Halieaceae > Chromatocurvus. The sequence continues at coordinate 9,704 of CAYFVJ010000046.1, forward strand.
CACTGACCCTTGCCAACAGCGACGAGAGACTGCGTGAGCAACTCTCATCAGAACTGCCGCCCGGAATCCCGGCGACCGTGCTTGATAACAGCAATCTGGTGGAGCGCAGCAGTGCGGCCATTGATGCCCTGCGCCGCGGCCTGGTGCCCGACAAGCTACTCAACCTGCCACGCCCGGAGGGAGCGTTCAAGGTCAGAAAGATGGGGGGCAAAAACGTCATAGACCCGGCCAGCTATCGGCGCTATGACGCCATGGTGTCATCACTCGTTAAAACACCGGTGGAACCGGTGGTCAGGGCGTTTCAACGCTTTCGTCCACTGCTTGAAGACGCCTACAGCGCCCTGGGCTACGCCGCGGACGAGATGGACAACGCGCTTATCGCGGGACTGGACGAAATAATCGCGACCCCGGTTATCGAAGAGACGGTCGCGGTAAAACGGAGCGAAGCGGTCTGGGTTTATGAACGTGAAGACCTGGAATCGCTCTCGCTGCTGCAGAAACAGCTGCTGCGCACCGGACCTGATAATGTACGCCTGCTAAAGAAGAAGGCCCTGGAAGTGCGCGAGGCGCTGCTCGACCCCTGAAGCTCTGAACTGGCGCCGCGTATTCAATCGAGGTCCCGTGGCAGCTGGTCCCGGGTAAAGCCTCGATAGGCGGCAAATCGCAGCATCCGCGCTTTATCCGGCATTGCCGTCACCTTCGCAACGTTGCCGAATTTCTTGCTCAATGCCCGTATCGCCACCTCATGCCAGTCGAAGCCGCTGGCCTGCAATGCTGCCTCCGCGATGCTGTCATCGACACGCCGCTCCTGAAGTTCCCGACGGATACGCAGAGGGCCATAGCCGCGTTCGCCTCGCTGGCGCACATAGCTCTCTGCAAAACGCGCGTCATTCTGCAGATTCTCGTCCGCCAGGCGTGCAATCGCGGCCAGTACCATGTCGCGCGGATAACGCCGCAAAAGCTTTCGCTGCAGCTCAAATCGCGAATGCTCGCGTCGAGCGAGCAGATCCATCGCTGCACGCCGCACTGTTACGGCAATATCGGCATCGCCCGAGCCAACAAGGTCGCTGGTCGCCTCCGGATCGGGATTGTCTTCCGCCTCTATCATGTAAAAAAAGCGCCGGGCGTGAGAGTGGGATCAAGTGGCACCCGGCGCCAGAAAGCAAGATTCAATCGTCTTCGGTCTCCGCCGGTGCCTCAACGGCTTCGACGGAGCTGTCTGTTGCCGGCTTGATGTCCAGCACCTGGGCGCGTATGAGCGCCTCGATTTCGCTGCCAAGCGCCGGATTATCGCTCAGAAACTTGGATGCATTCGCCTTGCCCTGGCCGATCTTGTCGCCGTTGTAGGAATACCAGGCCCCCGACTTCTCGACCAGGTTGAGTTTGACACCCCAGTCGATGATTTCGGCCATGCGGTTGATTCCGGAACCGTACATGATCTGGAATTCGGCCTGCTTGAAAGGCGGGGCCACCTTGTTTTTCACCACCTTGACGCGGGTTTCGTTGCCCACCACTTCGTCGCCTTCCTTGACTGCCCCGATTCGCCGGATATCGAGGCGTACTGAGGAATAGAACTTCAGCGCATTGCCACCGGTCGTGGTTTCCGGAGAGCCAAACATAACCCCTATCTTCATGCGGATCTGGTTGATAAAAATGACCATGCAGTTGGTCTGCTTGATAGTCGACGTCAGCTTGCGCATAGCCTGGCTCAACAAGCGTGCCTGCAGACCAACATGGCTGTCGCCCATCTCGCCCTCTATCTCGGCCTTGGGCGTGAGGGCCGCGACCGAGTCGACCACGAGCACCTCGATAGCACCTGAGCGCACCAGCATCTCGGCCACTTCCAGCGCCTGCTCACCCGTGTCGGGCTGCGACACGATGAGATCGTCTACCTGCACACCAAGTTTTTCAGCATAGGACGGATCCAGCGCGTGTTCGGCATCGATGAATGCGGCGGTGCCGCCGGCTTTTTGCGCCTCCGCAATGACCTGCAGCGTCAGCGTGGTCTTACCGGAGGACTCCGGACCGTAGATCTCGCAGATACGGCCGCGCGGCAGGCCGCCAATACCGAGCGCCACATCGAGCCCCAGCGAACCAGTGGAGACGGAGGGAATTGCGACACGCTCGGTATCACCCATGCGCATGACCGTACCCTTGCCGAACTGGCGATCGATCTGGCCAAGTGCCGCCTGCAGCGCTTTTTCTTTGTTCGGGTCCATAGTCCTTCTCCCTTCAATGCAATATACGAGTTAAATTCAATGCTGCGTGACTGCCAGCGGACAAATCAATAGACCGCAGGGCACTACCCGCCAACTACTGTATATATAATCAGTGTTTAGCGCGACAATTGCAAGCGCCTGAGCGGCCCGAATATCGCCATATCCGGTCAGCGCCTCAAGCTCCACCCCGCACCGGCGTCCCATCCGCCGTCACCGCATACAGCAGACAATCGCTCTCGGCGATCCCCACGTGGGTGGTGATCATGAAGAGAATCAGCGGTTGTGCCGGATACAGTACACCATCTGCCACCCGTACCAGCTGGCGCACCGCACACAGCCCACTGGCGTCGCGCGCCCGGAACAGCTGCCGCGGGTCCGCACGTGTCCACCCCAGCGGCGTATCCTCCGCTACCGTGCCGAAATTGTGGTGCTCGATGACCGGATTGAGCGTCACATCGTGACCAGGCTGGGGCGTATCGGCGTAGGTCAGCGTGACACCGTCGCACAGCTCGAGCCGCAGCGGAGCATGCAGTTTGGCCAGGCGTGGCATGTCGTCACGCCGCGGCCGTATCTCGGCCGCCCGCACAAAACGCTCGAGACCGGCCATCGCCACGGCATCCGCCCCGGGATCCTCGCGACCTCCCACCTCTACCGTTACCACTGGACAGGCCTCGTCACTGGTCTCCATCAGGGCCCCCAGACCCAGGGAACACACGACCAGCCGATGCGAGAACAGCGCGGCAATGGCGTCGTGGCGCGGGTCATCGAAGGCGACCACCGCAAAGTGCGGACCGCGCCCGGACGTATTGTGCATGTCCACTACCGCTTCTGGCCGGTGCAGTCGCAGCAGTGTCAATATCTCCTCCGCCAGATGACCCTGCTCGTCATCGAAGGGCGGGGAAAAGCAGCGATTCAGGTCTCTTGCGCGCGGCAGCATGCGGTGCGAGAACGGCGCGTCGTGCAGCGCTGCAGCCACGGACGCCACCACCAGTAACAGAGTGACTGCGGGTCGCTCTTCGGCGCATAACCAGTGCCAGACCGCCCGCCATCCCGAGGGCTCGTTGCCGTGCAGCAGCGTGACCAGCACCCGACAGCGCGACGTATCCTCGCCATCCACTTTGATGCACAGCGGCGATTGATGACGCCGCAGGAGCGCCTCGGGATCCTGCGCCAGCTCCGACGCCGCGGGATTGTGCAGGAAGGTGAAACGGCGCGTCATGGCAGCGGCCACTCGGCGATCGGCAGATTTTCTTCGCTGTGGGCCATGAAAGCATCGAGCATGGCGTGCAGGGCATGCTGCGACCGGCGGTTTTCCTGCAGGCGTCGCCAGGCCTGAAGTTGCCAGTCGGCAGCTGTGCGCCCGACACGCAGGCGCTTCTCGATAATACCCAGATAATGATCGATCTCGGCCGCTGACACGCCCAGCGCCACCAACCCCTCCCGGGCCACCGGCAACAGCTGGTGAATAATTTCGGATACCGGCTGTTCGCGCAGGCGGTAATGATCCGATCGCGGCCACACCAGTTTTGCCTGCAGTCCATGTTGCGCAGCGCGATAGAAATTGTACTCGGCGATATGAAACGGAATACACGGCAGCAATCGGTCGATGCTGCCGCGCAATCCCTCGGCCAACCCGACCAGGAGGGCCGCGTTTGCGACCATGTCCACAGCCGTGGGTCCCGCCGGCAGGGCTCGCATTTCAATGCGCAGATGCCCCCCGGCTACCGGGTCGTACACCGGCCGGTTCCACATCCAGACCGTACTCAAGTGCAGCCGCAGTTCGTGCAAGGCAGGGGCGGCCCCCGCTGCCTCTGGCCCATCCTCTGCGCGTACCGGTATCAACGGGTAATACAGACGCACGGCTTCCTCGAACAGCTCAAAGGCACCGCGCCTGACCCAGCCGTGACCGAAGTTTACCCGAGCTGGCTCGCTCCAGGAGTAGCGGTCGCGCTGGCGGATATCTATGGACTGCTTGAACAGCGGAATCCGGGTTTCCTGCCAGAGGGCGTGCCCGAAAAGCGAAGGGGAATTGGCCCCGATCGCCAGGGCCAGCGGCGTGACCAGCTGCAGTGTGTTGAATGTGTCGGCGAAAGCGTCAGGGGTGACCCGGTAATGGACCTGGAAACTGGTGTTGGCACCCTCAAGCGTGATGTCGGCCATATCCAGCCGCAGTGGGTCAGTGCCATCGATGTCGATGCGGAAATCACTGCCACGGCGCTGGATAAGCTGTTCTACCAGGGCGTGGTAACGCGGCAGGTCCGTCACGCACGCGGCGCCGAAGTCACGCTCCTGCAGCGTAGGCAATATACCGATCGGCACGATGCGCCCGCCGTGGACGGCGGCGAGCTCGCGCAGGGTCTGCAGTCGCGCGACGATTTCCCGCTCAGTGCCGGCAAGAGCGTGGGCATCCAGCCGTCGCGGCGTCAGATTGTACTCGAGGTTGTAGCGGTTCAGTTCCAGCGTCAGCTGCGGATCCTGCGCCGCCGCGTGGATTTCCCGATTGGCGTGCAGGGGCTGACCCGCCTGGTCCACGAGGTACATTTCCAGCTCGGCCCCGAACGTCGCGGGGCCGGCGCCGAAACCCGGCGTCTGCAGCAGCATGGCGAGACTCGACAGATTGCGCTCCAGGCGCGACTTGAATGTCGTGAAGTCATCCGGCGTGAAGTCGCTGCGATCAATCAAGAGTCCCATGCCTGCCCTTCTCCCCACCCGGGCGCAGACCGCCCCGGGATCTCCGTCAGTATTGGATGACAGAGCGGATACTTTCACCCGCGTGCATCAGGTCAAAGGCCCGGTTGATATCTTCCAGCGGCATGCTGTGGGTAATGAGATCGTCGATATTGATGCGCCCGTCCATGTACCAGTCGACGATTTTAGGCACGTCGGTGCGGCCGCGGGCACCGCCGAATGCAGTGCCTCGCCAGCTGCGGCCCGTGACCAGCTGGAAAGGCCGCGTGGAGATCTCCTGCCCGGCACCGGCGACGCCGATGATACAGCTCTGGCCCCAACCCTTGTGCGCGCTCTCCAGCGCCTGGCGCATCACCTGCACGTTGCCGATACACTCGAAACTGTAATCGACACCCCCATCGGTCATGGCTATCAGGTGCTGCACTACATCGTCGACATCGCGCGGGTTGACGAAATCCGTCATGCCGAACTGTCGGCCGAGGGCTTCCTTGGCAGGGTTCGTATCGATACCGATGATGCGCGAAGCACCGACCATACGCGCCCCCTGCACGACGTTGAGACCGATACCACCGAGACCGAATACCGCCACTGTGGCACCCGCCTCCACCCCCATGGTGAAGGCCACGGCGCCGATCCCCGTGGTGACACCGCAGCCGATGTAGCAGATCTTGTCGAAGGGGGCATCCTCGCGCACTTTAGCCAGGGCTATTTCCGGCAGGACCGAGTGATTGGCAAAAGTCGAGCAGCCCATGTAGTGACGCAGGGGTTTGCCATCCAGTGAGAAACGCGACGTGCCGTCGGGCATCACACCCTGGCCCTGGGTCTCGCGGATGGCCTGGCACAGATTGGTGCGCGGGTGCAGGCAGTAGTCGCACTCGCGGCACTCCGGCGTGTACAGGGGGATCACGTGATCGCCGGGCTTCAGGCTCCTGACGCCCTCGCCTACCTCGACCACCACGCCGGCACCCTCGTGGCCGAGAATGGTGGGGAAGGCGCCCTCCGGGTCCTCTCCCGACAGCGTGAAAGCATCGGTGTGACAAACGCCGGTCGCCTTCATTTCCACCAGGACTTCACCCTTGTGCGGCCCTTCGAGGTCGACCTCGCAGATCTCGAGTGGCTGTCCGGCTCCGAGTGCGACTGCTGCGCGCGTTT
>CAYFVJ010000047.1:0-15388 GCA_964346555.1 uncultured Alteromonadaceae bacterium
ATCAGCGTGGTGGGTCTGCTCGTTATCGGTCCCGAGCGCCTGCCCGGAGCCATACGCACTGCCAGTGTGTGGCTCGGCCGGATGCGGCGCGGTTTCAACGACATCAAGCGCGAGGTACAGCAGGAACTGCACAACGACGAGGTGATGCAGGAGCTGCGCCGCACATCGGAGCAGGTGAAGCAACACACTGACGACCTGCGCAAAGGGCTCACCGGCGACGAAGCAGCAGACGACGCCGGCGAACAGGAGCGCGACACCCAACCCGCGGCAACGCCGGCCGTGCCCGAGACATCGGAACCCAAAGCGCAACAACAGGACGCCACGGACAAGACAACACCATGAACGATGCGTCCAACGACCCGGCGCTGCCGCTGGTCGCCCACCTGAAGGAACTGCGCGACCGCCTGCTGCGGGCCATTCTGGCCGTGCTGGTCGTCTTTATCGTCCTGTTCCCGTTTGCCAACGATATCTATGCGTTCGTGTCGCAACCGCTGCGGGCCATTCTGCCAGCCGGTGCGAGTATGATCGCTACCGAGGTGGCATCGCCCTTTCTGACGCCGTTCAAGCTGACACTGTTCACGGCCATTTTCATCGCCGTGCCGTACCTGCTCTACCAGGTCTGGAGCTTTATCGCGCCGGGCATGTACCGGCACGAGAAGCGCCTCGCCGTTCCCCTGCTGGTCTCCAGCATCGCGCTGTTCTACGCTGGCGCCGCGTTCGCCTATTTCGTGGTTTTTCCACTGATTTTCGCGTTCTTTACCAGCGTCGGTCCGGAAGACGTCGCCATCATGACCGACATCAACCGCTATCTGGATTTCGTCCTCAAGCTTTTCTTCGCGTTCGGCGTCGCTTTCGAAATCCCGATCGCCGCAGTGATAATGATCTGGGCCGGCATTACCACGCCCGAGGACCTGGCAAAAAAGCGTCCCTACATCGTGGTCAGCTGCTTCGTCACCGGCATGTTGCTGACGCCGCCGGACATCATCTCGCAGTCTCTGCTGGCACTGCCCATGTGGCTGCTGTTCGAAATCGGCATTGTCTGCGGTCGCTTGCTGATCCGCCGGCGTCGGGAGCAGGCCGACGCGGACGACGACACGGCGGACTGAGAGGTGTCGTCAGAGAACAGTCGCCGCCGGCTGGCGCCGCTGCTGGCGGTCGCCGGCTACCTGCGGCCCTACCGCGTCCGGGTGGCGGGCGCCGCCGCCGCGCTGCTGGTCACCGCCGGCGCCACATTGTCACTCGGCCGCGGCATCCAGGTACTGATTGATCGCGGCCTCGCCGGCGGCACGGTCGCGGATCTGCGCTTCGCCGTAGCCGTCATGCTCGCGATCAGTACGGTGATCGCGGTGGGCACGTTTACCCGTTTCTACCTGGTGTCCTGGCTCGGCGAGCGCGTCAGTGCCGACCTGCGCAAAGCCGTATTCGACAATATCATCCACCTGCACCCGGGCTTTTTCGAGGCCAATCGCGCCGGCGAGATCATGTCCCGCCTGACCACCGACACTACGCTGCTACAGACAATCATCGGTTCCTCGCTGAGCATGGCCCTGCGCAGTGGCCTGACGCTGATCGGCGCCCTGGTGCTGATGTTTCTGACCAACCTCAAACTCAGCCTCATCATCGTCGCCAGCGTACCGCTGGTACTGCTGCCGATCATCATCTTCGGCCGGCGCGTGCGCCGTCTGTCCACCGCCAGCCAGGACAGCATTGCCAGCGTCGGCAGCTATGCCGGTGAAATTATCCAGAACATTAAAGTGGTGCAGTCTTACAACCGCGAGCGATTCGAGAGCCGCGCTTTCACCAGCGAGGTGGAGCAGGCCTTTGACATCGCCCGACGCCGCATCCGGCAGCGCTCGCTGCTCATCGGCGGCGCCATCATTCTGCTGTTCAGCGGCATGGCCGTCATGCTGTGGTCCGGCGGCTCAGATGTCATTGCCGGCGACATGAGCGGCGGCGAATTGGCCGCATTCGGCTTTTACGCGATCATGGTCGGCAGCGGCTTTGCCACTATCTCGGAGGTGTGGAGTGAAGTTCAGCGGGCAGCGGGCGCAGCGGAACGCCTGCTGGAGTTGCTCGGCGAGCACAGCGCCATAGCCGATGGCACCAGCGAAACGAGCGCTGCACAGGCCCAGCCCGCGCACATGTCACTCGATAACCTGGTCTTCCACTACCCGTCGCGACCGGAGACTCCCGCCCTCGACGGTTTCTCTCTGACAGTGGACTCCGGCCGCAGTCTGGCTCTGGTCGGGCCCTCGGGTGCCGGGAAAAGCACGGTCTTCGAGCTGCTGCAGCGCTTTTACGACCCGGACGCCGGCAGCATCGCCCTGGACGGCACGGACATACGCGAGCTCAGTCTGCAGGCGCTGCGCTCGCAGATTGCCCTGGTACCACAGCAGCCAGCCCTGTTTACGGGCAGCGTGCGCTACAACATTGCCTACGGCAGAGAGGATGCGAGTGACGTTGACATCGAAGCGGCGGCGCGGCGCGCTCAGGCGCACGAGTTCATCTGCAACCTGCGCGACGGCTATGACAGTGATCTCGGTGACCGCGGAGTGCGGCTGTCCGGGGGGCAGCGCCAGCGCATAGCGCTGGCGCGTGCAATCCTCAGGAACCCGCGACTGCTGCTCCTTGACGAAGCTACCAGCGCCCTGGATGCCGAGAGCGAGCACCAGGTGCAGCAGGCACTGCAAGAGCTCATGCGCGGACGCACCTCGATTATCATCGCGCACCGGCTGTCGACCATCCTGCACGCCGATACCATTGCGGTGGTGGACAACGGTCGTGTCCTCGCCACAGGAACACATCGTGAACTGCTGCAGTCCAATGCGCTGTATGCGCGCCTGGCCAGCCTGCAGTTCAGGGAGATGGGCGGTGACGACGCCAGTGCACCGGCGCCGCCCGGCAGAGGAAGTACAGGCGATCGCCCGCTAGTCAGCTGAACTCGCGGATCAAACCGCCAATGGTTTCCTTGGCATCGCCGAAAAGCATGCGCGTGTTCTCCTTGAAGAACAGCGGGTTCTCGATACCGGCGAAACCGGAGGCCATGGACCGCTTGAGTACGAAAACGGTGCGCGCTGAATCCACGTTGATGACGGGCATACCGTAAATTGGCGACGAGGCCACCTCGCGCGCGGCGGGATTCACCACATCGTTGGCACCGATGACGATGGCGACGTCGACGGTTTCCATACGCGGGTTGATCTCGTCCATCTCCAGCAGCTGGTCGTAAGGTACGTCGGCCTCGGCCAGCAACACGTTCATGTGGCCCGGCATGCGCCCCGCGACCGGGTGGATGCCGAAGTTGACTTCGCAGCCATTCTCCTCCATCAGTTCACACAACTCCTTGACCACGTGCTGTGCCTGCGCGACCGCCATGCCGTAACCGGGAATGATCGCGACGTTGGTCGCCGCTTCGAGGACATAGAACGCGTCGTCGACCGTGATGGGCTTGATCTCGCCCTCGATCTCTACGGTCTCGTCGCTGACCGCGGCAAAACCGCTGAACAGCACGTTGCTGAGCGACCGGTTCATCGCCTTGCACATGACCTGGGTAAGAATGATACCCGATGCGCCCACCAGCGAACCGGCGACAATCAGGATATTGTTGTTCACGGCGAAACCCGCCGCACAGGCCGCGAGGCCGGAATAGGAGTTCAGCAGTGAAATAACCACCGGCATATCGGCGCCGCCGATAGGAATCACCAGCATGATGCCGAAAACCAGGGCCAGGCCAATGACAGTGTAGAGCCAGACGGGATTCGAGGGCGTCACACAGAACATGACCGCGCTGGCGAGGATGCCGATCACGATCAGAGAGTTGACTATCTGCTGGCCCTTGAACGTCACGGCACCGCTGCCGATGGTCTCGCTGAGCTTGCCGTAGGCTATCAGAGAACCGGTGAACGTGACGCCACCAATCAGAATCGACAGCACAATTGTCACCAGCGTGAAAGTGTTGCCGGCGCCGCTGAGCGCGGCCGCACCCACCAGAAGGCTGGCCATGCCGCCGAAGCCATTGAACAGTGCCACCATTTCCGGCATGGCGGTCATCTGCACCAGGCGGGACGCCGTGGCACCGATCAGGCCACCGATGACGATACCACCCAGAATGAAGCGATAATCGACAATGCCCTGGTCGGTCAGCGCCGCGACAATGGCGATCAGCATACCGATCGCCGACAGCATGTTGCCCCGGCGTGCGGTGCCGGGAGAGCCGAGGAGCTTCAGACCGAAAATAAACAGTGCCGCGGCAGCGACATAGGCGATCTCGATACCTAGCTGTGAAGATTCCATGTTCAGCCTCCCTTCTTCTTGAACATGGCCAGCATGCGGTCAGTCACCATGTAGCCACCGATCACGTTGATCGAGGCGAGCGTCACGGCCCCCGCACCCATCCAATTGGCAAGGTCCTGCTGCCCCGTACCCGCCAGGCTGATTGCGCCCACCACGGTGACACCTGAAATGGCGTTGGCGCCGGACATCAAAGGTGTGTGCAGCGTGGCGGGAACCTTGTTGATGAGCTCGAAGCCGACAAATATCGACAACAACAGAATAAATGTTAGAAATACGGCTTCCATGTTACTCCCCTCCGGCCTGCAGCTTGGCTATCGTTTCATTAACCACCTCACCCGCATGCGTGATGACGCAGCCTGACTGAATGTCATTCTCCATATCGACCAGATAGGCCTTGCTCTCCTCATCCCAGGCGTCATCCACCAGGTTGAAGAGGTTACTCGCATACATGTGGCTGGCGTCACGGCAAACGAAGTTCGGCAGGTTACCGTGTCCGATCACGGTGACACCGTTGACCTGCACCACCTCGTTGGCTACCGAGCCCTCGACGTTGCCGCCGGTTTCCGCCGCCATATCGACCACCACGGAGCCCGGCTGCATGCCCTCGACCATGTCGCGGGTCACGATGACGGGTGGCTTGCGCCCGAATACCTGGGCTGTGGTGATGACTACGTCGGACTCGGCGATCACGGCTTTCTGCGCCTCGCGCTGCTTTTCGATCTGCTCCGGCGTCAGCTCTTTCGCGTAACCGCCCGCCGCTTCTCCGGTCTCGCCAAGATCGATTTCAAGAAAAGTTCCACCCAGCGACTGCACCTGTTCTGCAACGGCCGGCCGGGTGTCGAAAGCCGTCACACGCCCACCCAGACGCTTGGCTGTGGCGATCGCCTGCAGCCCGGCGACGCCGGCACCGATAATGAATACTTTCGCCGGCTTGAGGGTGCCCGCGGGCGTCATCATCATGGGAAAAATCCGCGGCAGGTGCATGGCGGCGAGGACCACCATGACATAACCGGACAGGCTGGCCTGTGAGCTCAGGGCGTCCATTTTCTGACTGCGCGTGGTGCGCGGGATCATTTCCATACTGATGGCGGTAACGCCCTGCTCCCGGAAGCGCGAGATCAGCTCGTGTTCGTTGAAGGGATCGAGGTAGCTGATGTGTATGCAGCCCTTCTTCATGCTCGCGATCTCGTCGACTTCCGGCTTGCGGATGCGCAGCAGCATATCGGCGGAAGAAATAATTGATTCGCGGTCCGTCACCACGGTGGCGCCGGCATCAGTGTAGTCGGCATCGGGGAATCCGGCGCCTTCGCCCGCGCCGGCTTCGATCTGCAGTTCGGCGCCCAGCCGACTCAATTTTTTCACCGTTTCAGGAGTGACCGCCGCCCGGTTCTCGCCCGGGTGCGTCTCCTTTGGAATTCCTAAAAGCATGTCAGTGATTACCCCGTAAATTCTGTTGTTGTTCACGGCGGCGAGTAGCGACGCCGTCCGCATCCCCTCACAACGGTCTGAGAAATCTGAAGCGGTGGCGCGGCGGCCTGACCGACAGTCGCGAACTTTATCACAGGCGGAGCGGCAGGTATAAGACGGGAATTATGCCATACCCACTATTGACGGCGTGGATGGGGGAGTGAAGCAGGCGCCTGTATCAGCGGGCCTGCAAGCTCAGGAAGGGGTTCATCCAGCGATACTTCCAGCCCTTGAATTTCAATGGCGCATCCAGCACGGACAGGCAGATACAGTCCTGATCGGCGAGCGCCGTGGGTGCGTGCTGGTCGTCTCCAGAGCGGCAGGTAAAATCGCCCGGGTGGTAGGTACCAAGATCGTCGCTGAAGCCGCCCTCCAGTACCAGTGTCATCTCATTGCCGCGGTGTTCGTGGTCGGGGATGGTACCCCCTGCCTTGATGTGGTACAGGGCAAACTCGTAGGCGGGATCACCCGTCTGCAGCCGCGTAATATGCAAGGCGTCCGTGATCTTGCGCCAGGGCAGGTCTGAAAAGTCACCCTGCATGAGCCGCTGCAGCAGCGCCGGCGTTGCACTGCTGTCATCCCCGGCAGCCTGACTGTAATGCAGGGGAGCAGCTTCGTCGAGACGCGCCAGGACACGATTCAGCAGGACATCGCCGACCGCTGCGGGCTCATTTGCCTCGAACAGCGCCGCACCGACGTTCTGCAGCTGCATCACGGTGAGTCGACACTCGTCGCAATAATTCAGGTGAGCTGCAACACAAGCCGATTGCGCGACGGGAAGTGAGCCCGCAGCGTAGTCTGTGAGTAATTCAACTGAAGGATGAAAAGTGGCCATATCGCTCATACCCTCTCAAATTGTACTTGTAGTTTCTGGATCGCCAAGCGCACCCGGGACTTCACAGTGCCCAGCGGTAGATCCAGTTCCGCGGCGGCTTCGGCGTGCGACTTCCCTTCCATATACACCTTGGCCAGGATCTGTGTCTGGTCGGCCGGCAGCTCCGACATCATTTCTCTTATACGTTCGCCGCTGCGTTTGGACTGCAGCTGCGCGAAGGGCTCCTCGTCGTCCTGCTCGGGAGTGAAATCCTCCGCCGCCAGGGGCGTATCGAATTTCTGCAGACGTCGGAACATGTCGGTCCGGCAATTGCGCGCGATAGTGTAGACCCAGGTGCTGGCAGCCGCTTTTTCCGGATTGAACGCCCCCGCCTTTTGCCAGACCTTGAGCATGACTTCCTGCACCAGTTCATCGGCATGTGTCGCCGACATGGTCGATCCGGACAGAGCAAATGCCTTTATCAGGGGTGCGAAGTGACGGAACAGCCGCGTGAAAGCGGCTCGGTCCTGATTTTCCGCGATCAGCGTCAGGCATTCACTCCATTCGTCTGTGCGCCGTCCGGTGGGTACCGTCCACACGTTCTGTCTCCTTTCCGCCTCTACCTGTACAGCCTGCATCGCTGCTCCGCTCTCGCAGTTTGACACGTTTGATCTACGCGGCCCAGACGAGAGCGGATCAGCAGGCGCGCAGCGCGATGATCCAGCCATTCTTCACAGGCGTATCTTACGCGGCGCGGCCCCAGCTCAATCATTTTTACCGGGCATGGAGATTCTCACTGTTGGAAATCGCTGTTATTGGATCCGGCATAGCGGGACTGGCATGCGCTCACAATCTGAGCAAGGCGCATCGGGTCCATGTGTTCGAGGCGAATCGCCAGATAGGCGGACACACGGCAACAGTGGACGTGGAACTGGGAACACGGCGCTATGCCGTCGACACGGGTTTTATCGTCTTCAACGACTGGACATATCCCAACTTTATCGCGCTGATGGACGAGCTCGATGTCAGCAGCAAGCCCACAACCATGGGGTTCAGCGTTCACGATCATGAGCGCGGGCTGGAGTACGCGGGTAGCGGCCTCGCGGCCCTGTTCGCACAGAAGCGCAACCTGGTGTCGCCCTCCTTCCTGGCCATGGTCCGGGACATACTGCGCTTCAATCGCACCGCGGTACGCGACCTGGAAGCCGGCAGCGTGCCCGCGGACGCCACGCTCGGTGACTATCTACTCGCAAACGGCTATAGCGAGAGTTTCCGCCACGACTACCTGGTGCCCATGGCGTCCGCGATCTGGTCCTCGGACTGGCGCTCAATCGAGGCCTTCCCCCTTGCTTTCTTTCTGCGATTTTTCCGTAACCACGGACTACTGTCGATTACCGACCGGCCCCAGTGGCGGGTGATTGAGGGCGGCTCGCGAGAATATCTGCGGCCACTGTGCCGGCGCTTCGAAGATCGCATCCATACGGACTGCGCCGTCAGCCGGGTCCTGCGCGGCGATGACGGCGTGACACTGCATTTTGCCAACGGCGAGCCGCGGACCTTTGACCAGGTGGTCATCGCCGCGCACTCTGATCAGGCGCTGGCAATGCTGGGGGACGCTACGGCCGAGGAACGCGGCGTTCTCGGCGCGCTGCCCTACCAGGCCAACGAAGCGGTGCTGCACACGGATATCCGGCTGCTGCCGACGCGGCGCGTGACCTGGTCGAGCTGGAATTATCGCCTGGGAGTTACTGAGGATCGCGCCATCGTCACCTATAATATGAATATACTACAGGGCCTGACGGCGCCGGAGACATTCTGCGTGACACTCAACCACAGTGATGCCATCAATCCGAACAAGGTACTCGGACGCTTCCGTTACGACCACCCCGTATTCACCCGCGACGGCATCGCCGCCCAGCAGCGCTGGCACGAGATCAACGGTACCCGACGCACCTGGTACTGCGGCGCCTACTGGGGCAACGGCTTTCACGAGGATGGCGTCGTCAGCGCATTGCGCGTCGCCGACGCCATGCCGGCGCACGCGGACGCCTGACGCGATGACGTCGGTACTCTACTGCGGCACTCTGCGCCACCGGCGCCACCTGCCGCGTGCGCACCGCTTCAGTTACCGCGTATTCATGCCTTTTCTGTGCCTGGACGAGCTCCCCGGGCTGTTCGACGGCATGCGCTGCTGGTCGGCCCGGCGCCCGGCTCTTGCCTGGTTTCGCCGCGCCGATTTCCTCGGCGATCCCGAGAAGGACCTGTCCAGCGAAGTGCGGCGGCGGATTTTCGAGGAAACCGGCAACCGGCACTACGGCCCGATCTACCTGCTCGGCAACCTGCGCTATTTCGGGCTGCAGATGAATCCGCTGTGTTGCTACTACTGTTACGGCGAAGACGGCGAGACACTGCAATACCTGGTCGCCGAAGTCACCAACACGCCCTGGAATGAGCGTCACAGTTACGTCATGCAGGCGAATGACAATGGCGTACTGCGCAGCGATTTCGACAAATCCCTGCATGTCTCCCCGTTCAACCCGATGGCGATGCGCTACCACTGGCGCAGCAACACGCCGGGAGACCGGCTCGCCATTCATCTTGCCAACAGCACCGATGCAGGTACGGTATTCGATGCCACGCTCGCGCTGCGCGCCGAGCCGTTGACGGCGCGGAGCCTGAATCGCACACTGCTGCGCTACCCTCTGATGACGGCAAAAGTCGCCGCGGGCATCTACTGGCAGGCGCTCAAGCTGTTTATCAAGCGCATGCCCATTTATCCGCACCCGAAAACGCGATCCACCGGAGTTTGACATGAACGACACCAGTGTCAGCAGAATACGCCTGCTGCCCCAGGCACGCAGCTTTTTCAGTGGCGATCTGGCAAGGAGGATGCTGTTTCGCGTCCTCGACAACATCGGCACGGGCTGCCTGACAGTGCACGACAGCGGCGATACCTGGCACTTCGGTAATCGCGACACCGCCGGCGAACCTCATGCCGAAGTATTCGTGCACAATCGGGACGTCTACCGCAAGGTACTTACCGGCGGCACCATTGCCTCCGGCGAGGCCTACATCGAGGGCGACTGGTCGGCCACCGATCTCACCGAGGTGACACGCCTGTTCAGCGCCAATCTGGCCATGATGGAAGCCATGGAGGCGCGCCAGCACTGGTACACCCGTTTCGCGCTGCGCCTGGCGCACAAGTTCAAGCGCAACACCCACGAGGGGTCAAAGCGCAACATTTCGGCGCACTACGACCTCGGCAACGATTTTTTCCGCCTTTTCCTCGATCCCTCGATGATGTACTCCGCAGCCGTGTTCGACCGCGAGGACACCGGCCTGGACCAGGCCGCCACCGACAAGCTGGATGCCATCTGCAGGCAACTTGAGCTGCATGCCGACGACCACCTGGTGGAAATCGGCACGGGCTGGGGTGGTATGGCGATTCACGCGGCGCAACACTACGGCTGCCGCGTGACAACGACCACCATTTCCCACGAGCAATATGAGCACAGTCGCCAGCGCGTGCATGAATTGGGGCTCGAGGATCAGATCACCGTGCTCTGCGAGGAT
The DNA here is from genome assembly GCA_964346555.1 of uncultured Alteromonadaceae bacterium. Lineage (GTDB taxonomy): Bacteria > Pseudomonadota > Gammaproteobacteria > Pseudomonadales > Halieaceae > Chromatocurvus. The sequence continues at coordinate 10,148 of CAYFVJ010000047.1, forward strand.
TACCGCAACCTTGAGGGCCGCTTCGACAAGCTGGTCTCGATAGAAATGATCGAGGCCGTGGGTCACGATTTCTACAGCAGCTATTTTGACTGCTGCAGCCGCCTGCTCAAGGACACCGGTAAAATGGTGATACAGGCCATCACGATCAGCGACCAGCGCTATGAACGCGCCCGGCGCAGCGTCGACTACATCAAGCGCTATATTTTCCCGGGTGGCTGCCTGCCGTCGCTGGCGGTTATCGCCGACCACATCGCCAGAGATACCGACATGCAGATGGTTCATCTGCGGGATATCACCCGCGACTACGCCACCACTCTGGCGCACTGGCGGCAGCGCTTCATGCAGCAGCTGGAAACGGTACGCGACATGGGCTTCGACGACCGCTTCATCCGCATGTGGGAATTCTACCTGTGCTACTGCGAGGGCGGCTTTCGCGAGCGCATTATCGGAACCGTCCAGGTAGCCTTCGCCAAACCCGGCTATCGCCCGACGGTTGCCGGCTGATCCGCTCAGTCGCCGAGAACCCGGTAGGTCCAGTGCGGCGCCAGCAGGTCCCGATAGCCGCTCTGCGCGTAGCGTTCGTCGATCAGCAGGGCGCTGCCGCTATCGTCATCACCCCGGACCACTCGACCGAGTGACTGGTTTACCCGCTGCATTGCCGGGTAGAGTGAAGCGTAGCGAAATCCCTCGCGGTAAAGCCGCTGGAAATAGTCCTGCTGCAGCCGGTTGTCGCAATCCGGCTGCGGGAGCCCCGGTCCCACCAGTACCACTGACGCCAACTGGTCCCCGGGCAGGTCGATCCCCTCGCTGAAACTGCCGCCGAGCAGGCACAGGCCACAGACGTTGCGCTGCGTGCGCAGCATCTCGCGCAGCTCGCCCGGCCCAGACGTACCGCCCGGTGCGGGCTGAACCCAGAGCTGCCGCCCTTCGAGCAGGGGACGCAGGTCGTCCACACAGTCGTTCAGGTAGCGATACGACGGAAAAAACACCAGGCAATTACCCGGCTGCGCCGACAGCCAGTCGACCAGGCGGGCAAGCAACCGGGGACGCGTCTGCTCGCGCCGGGAGAGCCGCGTATCGATGCGCGGCTCGATAGTCACCGCCAGTTGCTGCGGCCGGAACGGCGAGGCGCAGCGACGGAACACCGCGCCGGTATCCAGCCCCAGCAGCGCACGCATCCAGCCGGGCGGGCTCAAGGTCGCGGAAAACACGACCACGGCATGCAGGGTCGCATGGCGCTGCGCCAGCAGCCGCGCGGGATCAATGCAGTTCAGGCGCAGCCGACCGCCCTCCGCGGGCAGGCATTCACAGCAGAAGTCCGCGGCGGCGAGATCGGCCAGTCGCGCGAAATGCAGCAACTCGAAATACAGGGTCTGCACCGCCGGGTGCGGGCGCACTGGCGCGCCCGGCTGTGCCATCTGCTCCGTCAGTGCGGCAATCACCGTCTGTATGGCACTCAGCAGGGAAGCGGGCGGGGCGTCCAGGACTGCGTAGTCACCATCCCCCGAAACCTGTGCCTGCAACAGTGAACGGCGCGTCTGCTCCAGCGCGGCGAGCGCCCGCCGCGGCGGGCCGCGCAGCACCTCCCGCGCCGCCGTGAAATCCCCCGGCAGGGTTGCGCTGTACATGCCGCGTGCGCGCCCCGGCAGGTTGTGCGCCTCATCCACAAGTACGCTCCAGCGCGCCGCGGACTGCGCGGCCAGCCCCGACACCGCCGCGTGCAGGCTGAACACGTGGTGCTGGTCGACAATCGCCACGTCCACCCAGGGCAGCAGGTCCAGCCCGAGCTGGTACGGGCACAGGGCGTGGCGCCGCGCCAACGCCTCGACCGCGGGCTGATCCAGCGCCGACAGGCCGAGCGCCTCTTCCCGCGCAGCGGCAAGCTTGTCGTAATAGCCGCGGGCGTAGTGGCAGTCGTCCGCCCGGCAGGCGTGCCCCGGCGAAAAACAGATGCGCTCCTTCGCCGTCAGCGTCAGCGTCGTGGCAATCAATCCATCGGCGGCGAATCGGGCCAGGGTATCGCGGGCGGCGTCGCGTCCGCTGTGCTTGGCGGTGCAGAAGGCCACGTGTTCGTGGCAATCGTAGGCCAGGCCCTTGAGCGCCGGATACAGCACCGCCGCGGTCTTGCCGAGGCCAGTGGGTGCCTCCAGCATCAACTGGCCGCCGCCGTGGACGCATTTGTAGACGAGCTCGGCCACCTCGCGCTGGCCCTGCCGGTAGGCCTTGAACGGGAAAGCCAGCGCCCGTATAGAGGCATCACGCCGGGCCTTGTGCAGCAGCCGCTGGCGCAGCCAGTCCGCGTAGCACACGAGCGAGCGGTCGAGAAACTCCGCCAGTTCAGCGGCGCTGTAGCGCTGGTCCAGCGAGTGCTCCTCGCGCCGGTCGAGCTGGTACCAGGTCAGGCGCACCTGCACGTGCGGAAATCCCTCCGCGGCGGCCAGCATGGCCGCGTACAGCTGCGCCTGCGCCAGATGCAGCCGCGACAGGTCGGCGGGCAGGCGGGCCGGATCGATGCGACAGGTCTTGATCTCCTCGACCATCGGCAGCGAGGGCAGGTAGCCATCGGCGCGACCGCGCAGCCGCAGGGTCAGGTCGCCGAGCCTGCGGGTCAGCTCCAGCGGATATTCCGCCAGGTAATCGGGGCCGCGCGCTGCCGCCAGCTCGCGATGCCCGCGAACGCCCTCGGCGGCGGTCGGTCCCGGCCCGAAGCGGGCATCCAGGTCACCCCTGCGATGACAGAAAGCGGCCAGCTCGCGCACGCTGATGGTGAATTCAGACATCGGCAGCCGGGTCCGTCGCCAGCCATTCCACCTTGAGAACGCCCACGGGCGCACCGACATCGCGCAGGTAATTCAGCCAGCGGCGCTGGTGCGGCTGCAGTGCATCACCCGGACCCTTGACTTCCCACAGCTGGTATTGACCCGGATGCTCGCCGAGTACCACCAGGTCCGGCTGGCCGCGTCGATTCTCCCGGGGATCGAACAACAGGCGGCGCCAGGCCGCTACCAGGTGCCGGAACGGGATACAATGCGCGGCCTGCGCCACCAGCGCCGGCGTGATCACGCGCCAGTCCACCCAGCGACACTGATAACCGGCACAACGCTCGTGGGTTGCCAGCAGCTCCGCAGCGAGATCGCAGGCCGCGAGCGCGTGCAGGCGCCGCTCCACCGCGGCACGCCGGCGCAGGTAAAAGCGACTGCTGAACATGTCGGCGGGGCCGCTCTGGAACGGGTGGTGAAACGCTCCGGGGATGGCGGCGAACAGTTCGTCCCAGAAGGCCAGGCCGAACAGGCCGTTGAACAGGGTGTTCTCGACATACTGGGCGCATCGCCAGCCCTCGGCCTCAAGGACGCGGGCCACGGCGCGCTCGACGCGTTCCGCGCCGCGCGGCAGGAGCAGACTGCGCGTGGGGAAACGCTGGCGGGGTCGCGGCGCGCGGCTACCGTGCAGCTGCCGCGCCAGGCGCTGGCGAATGGTCGTCACCGTCGCCTGCTCATCCTCACACCAGGGCGAGGCGAGAATCCGGTCGGCATAGGCCAGGGCCGCGGCCGTCTCCTTGCGGGTCTCGAGCACGCGCAGGCGCCGCTCGCGCGCCGGGTGCTGCTCACTGCGGGCGTAGAGCCCAAGGGCCATGTCGCCAAGGGCCACCCGCTCGCAGTCCCGCGCAATCCGGTTGCGCAGGCGATGGACCCGCCGGGCGACCGTCTCGGCGGGTTCCTCGAGTGCCATGGCCTGCGCCGCCAGCACACGCAGCCCGGCTGCATCACCCTCTCCGGATTCCCGCCAGACGGCGTGTCGCTCTGCCAGGGCATCCGCCGCTCGGTAGGCTTCCACCGCATCGCGAGTGTCAAACACCCGCTGTTGCCGGGAAAGCGTGTAGGGCCAGTAAGTGGCAATGCCCAGGTCGCTGAGCACAAAATCGACCAGGCTCTGGCGGGCGTTGCCGAAAAACAGCAGCTGCAGCAGCGCCAGGGTATCGCCCCCGCTGACCCGGATCAGCCGCTCGCCCAGCGCCTGACATAAACGCAGACAGCGCACACCGTCCGCTTCGTCCAGCGCCGCCACCGCGGCCAGCAGCGCCGGCTTGTCGGGCAGAGACAGTCCAGCCAGTTCCCGCGCATAACAGAGAGTAATTTCGGCGCGCGTGAACAGACGCCCCAGGGTGTCGGGACCGAGCTCGCTGCAGTCACTGGCCAGTCCGCTCGCCAGCAGCGACGCCAGCGCGGCATCCATGTCGGGGATTTCCGGGTAGTGCAGGCGCGTCACGCGGAATTCCGGCCCGCGGCGCAGGACAAGACGCACGAACAGACAGCGCGCGGGCTGCGGCAAGGCCTCAAACCGGCGCATCAGCTCCAGCTCTGCCGGTCGCAGCAGATCGGCGTAGCGCGATTCCACCACGTGCCACAGAGTCTCGAAGTTGTGCAGGTAGTAAAGCGGTGGCAGCGCCGGCACTGCGGCGGCAAGGGCGGGCTCAGCAGGCATCGGGCCCACCCGTCCTCGCGCCGGCACCACGGCTTCGGTCCCCTGTGGCCAGCGTCCGCGGCCGGCCTCCCTGCGGGCGCGTCCTATCTATCGCCATGTTCTCAACCCCGACAGCGTGCAAAGGCGCGATGGTACGCCAACAGGCGGCCGCGGGAATATCGCCGGGCGCCGGGCGACGGGCGCCGGGCGACGGGCCCCGGCCGCCTTGTCTGCAAACCCTGACAGAGCCGGCTCAGCTGCGCTGCCAGTCGAAAGACATGACCTCCGAGAGCTGCGCCGCCCCGCACAACAGCATCAGCAACCGGTCCAGGCCGAGCGCGACCCCGCTGCAGTCGGGCAGTCCGTGCGCCAGCGCCGCAAGCAGCCAGGGGTCAGCCCTGTGCTCAGGCAGGCCCTGTGCCCGGCGCGCGCGATTGTCGCGCTCAAAGCGCCGCGCCTGCTCTCGGGCATCGGCCAGTTCATGGAAGCCGTTGGCCAGCTCCACGCCGTCGATGAACAGCTCGAAGCGCGCCGCGACATCGACTCCGTCAGCGCGCTCGATGCGCGCAAGCGACGCCTGGCTGGCGGGATAATCGTGAATGAAAACCACGCCTCGCCCGGCGAGTGCCGGCTCGACCGCGTGGCTCATCAGCAGATCGAGCCAGAGATCGCGATCGCCGTCGATGCCACCGATATCGGCACAGCGCCGCGCCGCGCCCGCCAGCTCGCGATCCGTGGCAGTGAACGGGTCGATCGCCAGCACCTCGAAAAAAATCTCCC